>DATFHX010000023.1:0-12883 GCA_035247945.1 Saccharimonadales bacterium (SeqCode)
GAAGCTTTACTTCCATATTTTGCCGAGGCGAAGATCGCCGTCAACTACGAGCGACGTGATAACGTCCTCGATCTTCCACCTATTCAAATTATTGAACACATCGCGCATCTTATCATTGCATTATTCGAAGAACGTCATGAGGACGCAAATAGTCTGATACCTGAGCTTCTCGCACATCCAGCGTTCAAAATCCCCGCACAGACCATCTGGAGACTAAGCCTGACTGCCAACCAGAACCACCAGGGATGGCTTGAAGTTATGGCAAATACCCCCGAACTCCTTCCACTCCAACGTTGGATCGTGCTCCTTGCAGCTAATTGTATCCACACACCACTGGAATACATGATTGATGAAATTCTCGGAACACCAGGGCGAGAGCCCATTACCAAAGAACTCGTAGAGTTTACCTCACCGCTCTATGACTATTATTTTTCAAAAGAAGCGCTATCAAACACGCCCGACGCCTATCTCCAATATTTGGATGGACTTTATACAATCCGCGAGCGTCTTCGCGACTATGAGCCCGATGAAACGCCTTCATTACAGTCCTTTATAGAGTTCATTCGGCTTCACCGACAACTTGAACGTCAAATCACAAGCACCCGAGCACACGGGGAGCATCTCGATAACGCCGTCAATCTTATGACAGCTCATAAATCTAAAGGTCTTGAGTTCGATACGGTGTATATTGTTGGAGCCGTCGATAGTAGCTGGGGCGAGCGCGTACGGTCGCGCGTACGACTTATTGGATATCCTGAAAATCTTCCATTGAATCCTTCGGGTGATACCCCAGACGAACGACTCCGTCTTTTCTTTGTTGCTATGACGCGTGCCAAAAAGTGGCTCCGCATAAGCTACAGTACGAGCGATCTCTCTGGTAAAACAACCCAGCCAGCTGGATTCCTTCTAGGTGAACCATGGCATGCAGAAGTAACCACCCCAGAATCTACTATGGAGAGCCTCACTAAGGCCGCATCTCTTCAATGGTATCAGCCTGTAATTCAGCCACTTACACAACCTCTTCGAGATCTTCTTGCTCCAAAACTCGATAGCTACAAGCTCAGTAGCACCCACCTTACACACTTCCTTGATGTAACGCGGGGTGGTCCGGAGCGATTCCTTGCACACGACCTGCTTCGATTCCCACAGGCAAAAGCTCCTGTCGCCGCATATGGAACCGCAATCCACCTCACACTACAACGAACCCATAGCCATTTATCCGCCACTGGAAAACATCGCCCTATTGAGGATATACTCCAAGACTTTGAAGTAAATCTCCGTGCCCAGTCACTTCCCAGTGACGTCTTCGATACCTATTACCAAAAGGGGTGCGACGCGCTTTCGGCCTTCTTGGAAGAGAAGTACATTACCTTTACTCGCAGTCAAAAGACCGAGCTCAATTTCGGAGGACAATCCGTTCAATTAGGAGAGACCCGCCTAACAGGATCGCTTGACCTTGTCGATTTTGACGACGACCGTATTGTCGTTACCGATTACAAAACAGGAAAAGCTGCGCGAAGCTGGAAGGGAAGTACCGACTTCGAAAAAATTAAGCTTCATCAATACCGACAGCAGCTCATGTTTTATCACCTCCTCGTTGCCAACTCGCGTGACTTTCGTAAATACACTGTCGAAAAAGGCGTTCTTCAATTTATTGAGCCAACACGAGCAGGGGAGATTGTACATCTAGAGGCAAGTTTTACCAAAGATGAGCTTTCGATATTTGAGCAGCTGATCCAACGAGTCTGGAAGCATATTATCGCTCTCGATCTTCCAGATATAGCTCAGTTCGATCAAAGCTATGCAGGAATTCTTGCATTCGAGCAGTCACTTCTTGACGAATAGTAAAGCAAACTGTATAATTACTCTTGCTTTATCCGCATCTACTCCTGTACGTTAACAGTCGAGTTCGTGGAAAAGCGAACTTTGACAGGAATAGATTCGACTCTCATTCGGGGTGGTGTCGCGATCGGTGCGACAACGCAGCCACAACGAGCACGTTCAGGGTTCGAACCCCTCCATCCCGACTAGGTGGACGAGGACCAACTATCATAGGATCTACATCCGCGTGAAAGGTTTGGACAGCAACCTCGTCCACCGCTAAGCGGGCAGGCAGGGGTCTCCCCCGGCCTCTGTCTGCCCTTAAGCGGGACGGGCGGAGGCCCCCTGACCCCTCCGCCCGTCCTCTTCTTCGAGAATAAGGAGGGCTTGATGCCCATCGTCGTACTGATGCTCGCCGCCGTCGCCTGGGCTCTCATGCCCGCCGACTACAAGGGATCCAGAACCTGGAAGACCACGGAGTGCAAGGGCTGCTGCGACGCCAACCACCGTGGCTTCAGCTACTGCAGTCGTTGCAATCGAGATGGCGAGCGCAACATCACCAACCATCTCCACGGCTGCGCGAAGAACCCGTAAGCAAACAACCGACACGGTGTCCGACGATCGGACACCGTGTCCGGACCTATTCCTGTCCATCTACCAGTTTTCATGACTTTAAAGGTCGTGACAAGTGATAGGTGTGAATTAGACTTTTTATACTACTTGTGGTATAATTTATTTATGTCTACGTTCTGGGAAACACTTCCAAAACCATTCTTTATTCTTGCCCCCATGGAGGCGGTGACAGATGTCGTATTTCGTCACGTAATTGCGAATGCGGCCCGTCCAGACATCTTTTTTACAGAATTCACAAATGCAAGCAGCTATGCAAGTGAGAAGGGGATTCATAGCACCCGTGGCCGCCTCACATTCACACAAGATGAGCAGCCTATGGTTGCGCAAATCTGGGGGAATAAGCCAGATGAGTTCGCATACATGGCTCATGGCCTTGCAGAGATGGGATACAGCGGCATCGATATTAACATGGGGTGCCCAGACAAGTCAGTTGTCAAGGGCGGAGCGGGAAGCGCGCTGATTCGCACGCCTGAACTCGCTGCTGAGCTGATTGCCGCCGCAAAAGAGGGAGGCCTTCCTGTCAGTGTAAAGACTCGCCTTGGCTACAGCAGTACCGATGAGTGGCGCGAATGGCTCACTCACCTTCTAAAGCAAGACATCGTAAATCTCACCATCCACCTTCGCACCCGCAAGGAAATGAGTAAAGTTGACGCACATTATGACTTTATTCCTGAAATCAAGAAACTGCGTGATGAAATCGCACCGAATACACTTCTTACCATTAACGGTGACATCCGTGATCGCCAGCATGGTCTCGAACTCGTAGAGAGATATGGCGTCGATGGCGTGATGATCGGACGTGGCATTTTCTCGAATCCGTTTGCCTTCGAGCTCGATAAAAAAGAACATACGAAAGAAGAGCTTCTTTCGCTCCTCGATTTTCATCTTGACCTCTTCGATAAATACTCAAAGGAGCTCGAACCACGCCGCTTTGAGCCGCTCAAGCGCTTCTTCAAGATATACATTCGAGATTTTCCCGGTGCAAGCGAACTCCGAGAAAAACTCATGCATACAAAAAGCACAGACGAAGTCCGCGCGTTCATTCATTCATAGGCTAATAAAAGTAGTAGGGGCGGACATACATTATATGTCCGCCCCTTTTGGTTACCGGTCGCTGTGAGCGTACCGGCTTGTCGTGGGCAGCTCCGCCAGGTCGCAAACCGCCTTATCGAGGCGTCGCGTGACATCCTGCGGGTTATCTTCCGGATGGAACGCGCCGAAGTACGACGCCTTAATCCAGACAGGACGACGCCACAGCGTACGCCACGTACGGTCTCCGTAGCGGATCGCCACGATGATTACCGGTACTCCCGATCCAACAGCAATGCGACCCACGCCCGTCTTGAAGCGGTGCAACGCATCCGGCGGCGACAAGTACCCCTCAGGGAAAATACCGAGGACTCCCTGCCGATTGCCGACGTAGGTGATTGCTGCCTCTACGAAGTTAGCGGCAGCCCTGCCGCCGGACCGGTCAACAGGAAGTTGCTTCAAGAGGCGAAAGATCGGGGCGAACAGAAGCCCCCACCCGCGAAAGCGAAAGAACTCGCTTTTCGCGCCAAACGTGATGGGACGCCAGCTCAGAAGCGGGACCATGATCGGATCACGGGTGCGCGGGTGTGTGCAGGCGAGAATAACCCCGCCAGTCTTCGGAATAGAGTTCCTTCCTTCGATGTTGACCTTGTAGATCAGCCTGACAAGTGGCGCGAAAAGGAATCGCACCATTCGATAGGCGAGCAAAGACTTCACCTTCTTCCACGAAGTTCTCGACATCCGTGTCGAGCTTTTCATAGCATATACTAATATGGACTTTTTTACAATAATTTCTTATAGATATCAAAAGCCCCGCGGCCGCACCACATTTGTGCGACGGCGGGGACTGTTGATTAACCAATCGCGCTCCTTACGGCGCGAGGATGATGATCACCGGCGTCTTGGGGGTCGCCAGACGATCTGCACCCGACAGGTGCTTGGCGATGTTCGCCATGAACGCGGCACGCTTTGTACCGGGCTTTTCCTTGTTCATGTTCGTCGCCACGTCGAGAGAACCATCAAGGTTCCATACGAACGGACGACCTAGCCCGAGCGAATCCGCCTCATCCTTGGAGATGGTCATGAGTCCGCTCACGCTGAAGATGATGACGACAGCCGGCTCTTCGTGACCATGGAACGTACTGTCGTTGGTCTTCAATACCTCGACGTTGCCGGCGAACTTACCCTTGGCGATACCGTCGACGTACTTCTGACCCACCCAGTCACCCTGGGTCATGAACTCTGCCGTTTTCGCGGCACGGTTCCGTACACCATTTGCAGTCTTCGCGTCGTACGAGAGCTTGGTGTACACCTGAATTTCAGGGATGCTCATCAGGGCCTCGGTTGCTCCGAAAAGCTCCTTCTTGCCGACGACAGCCTGAGCGTCTTCGACGGCGCCGTTGGCACCACCGCAGCCACCTTGATGTGACGAACGACCGAATCCTGCGATCTTCTCCGCTTTGAGGATCACTTCCGGCATTGGACCCACCGGCTCAATCACGCCAGCGTTCAATGCCGTTTCGACCGCCTGTTCGGAGCCACCGATCAGACTACGCCTGATCGCCTTTGCTACCCCCTTATCAAAGTTATGCATACAGAAGCGTCCGTCGATGCACGAGAAGCAGGTGTGGTCAGTGACACGCACGATCGCCTGGAGCATCTTCTGTGCGTATGCACGAATCTGCTCAGTGTTTGCGCTCGCGAGTGAACTCGGGATACCTTTTTCATTCCCAAGTCCCAGATCCCCCAGCCTCATTGTTGCGAGAATGCGAGGTTCCTGGATCTGCTTCATAGTGTCTGCGGTCATTGTCTGCCGATGTCCTCTCTGTTGGTTAATCAGCCTTAGGTATTATATAACTTTAATAGAAAAAAGCAAGTAGAAATAGTCTATTATCGTCGATGATGTCGACGGAGTTCTGCGACCTTAAGTCGGACGCTGTGGCGATCAACAAGTTGATGTGCTTTTTCAAGTTCAATCTGGTCGCCAGCATTATCACGCATTTCAATAGCACGCTGCAAAGCCGCCTTACTTTCAGATTCAATAATGTCATCACCGTGATCCGCCTCGTCAACAAGAACACGTACTGCTTTTTGCGAGACCTCGACGACACCGCCGCTAATCGCAAAGTAATCGAGCTCACTATCTGGATCGCCCTTCTTGTAGCGCACCGCGATAACGCCAGGTGCAGCTAGGGTAACAAGCGGTTCGTGTCCAGGAAAGACGGCAATTTCACCATCTACCGTTGGAATAATTACCTCGTAGACTGGCTGATCAACTTTTTTGCCAAGTAACGTAACAAGTTCTAGATTCATATAGGTATATAATACCAGATTCCGCCCCTTATGACGACTGTTTCAAGGTAGTATCGCGAATGAAAATGTAAGACACCACACCACCGAGTGCTGTCATAACGGCACAGAGTACCATTGCAAACACATAGACGTGCTCCGAGCCAAGAAGCCCGAGCACTGCAATGAAAATAAGTCCCGCAGCACGCGAAATGGCGTTATTAACCCCAGATGCTATACCAGATTGCGACTCATCAACAGAAGTCATGAGCGTCGTAATGAGCGGAGATACAAGAAGCGAGAAGCCGCCGCCATAAAGGACGATTCCCGGGAGCACGCCAAAAATATAGCTGTCTCCAGGTTTCAAGAAAACGAGATAGAGAATACCTACGGCAGCAATGAGGGGACCAATAGTCATGAAAATTCTCGCACCGTACCGAGGGACGAGGGCGCCAACCTTACCTCCAATAAAGAACATGAACAAGCTGACTGGAAGGATCGCAAGTCCAGCCTGAAACGCTGTGTAGTGAAGTTCATTTTGAAGATAAATCGCAAGAATAAATGAGTAGCCGCTCAGTGCTCCGTACGTCAAAAAGGTCATGATATTCGTGCCCGTAAAGTTCCTTAACCGAAAAAGCGACATCCGCACCATTGGGTCCGAGATACGTCGCTCATACATGATAAATGCAAGAAGCCCCACAAGGCCAATCGCTAATGCGGCAATTGTCCCAACAGCCCACGACTGTGTAGGACCCTCGATAAGTCCATATGTCATGCCCGCAAGTGCCGTAGCAATGAGTACAGAGCCGATAACGTCCACTTTCCGAGAGCGCCCCGTTTTCTTATCAACTACCGACTTAGATGCAATCCATACACAAAGCGCAACCAGCGGAATATTAATCAGGAAGATCATCCGCCACGAAGATACAGCAAGGATGAGGCCTGCGAGAAACGGCGCAGCGACAATCGCAATACCGCTCCACGCAACCCATAAACCAACCGCCTTAGATCGCTCGGCAACAGGAAAGTTCGTATTGATAATCGCAAGCCCACCAGGAATCATCAATGCTCCAAAAATTCCTTGAATAATACGAGCGACAGTAAGAAAAGGGACGTCTGGCGCAAGTGCGCAGAGGAGAGAGCTTGCGCCAAAGCCTACCATACCCGTGAGATATACCTTCTTATGACCTAAGATATCGCCGAGCGATCCCCCGAGAAGAATGAGTGCAGAAAGCGACAAAAGATATCCGTCTGAAATCCACTGCATCCCCGCAAACTGCGTACTAAGCTCTTTTCCAATTGTCGGGAGCGCTAAATTAACAATACTTCCGTCAAGAATGGCTATAGCGCTTCCGAGTGTAACTGCAATAAGCGCCCAAGTGCGCTTTGAAAGTGAAAAGAGTCGATTCATGTCCTCATCATATCAGACAGTCATAGAGAACCAAAAAACATACCCAAAAAGTGTAACTATCGACGGTTACACTTTTGCATCAAATCCAATCTGTTGACAGAAATGAAACTGCGCACCTACCTTATAAATAGAAAAGGGGTGGGGTGGGTAGGTGCAATTAGTACACCGTAGCAAAAATAAACTAAATAAAAATACACCGCAAAAGCAGTGCATTTTTATAAGAGAATTGTATTAATCTTTCTTCTCAGCAAGGCTTCCTGAAGCCATGTAGAACCAGCTCTCAGGCTTGTCATCGTATTTACCGGCAAGGATGTCCTTGGCGTCACGAATCGTATCTTCAAGCTTGAAGTAAGAACCAGGGTTACCCGTAAACTGCTCAGCAACATGGAATGGCTGTGCAAAGAAGCGCTGCAGGCGGCGGGCACGGTTAACGATCTGTTTCTGGTCATCAGAAAGCTCTTCCATACCAAGGATCGCGATAATGTCCTGCAGTTCTTTGTACTGCTGAAGCACGCGCTGCACTTCACGAGCAACTTGGTAGTGTTCTTCACCGACAACTTCAGGATCGAGGCTGGTTGAACTACTATCGAGCACATCAACAGCTGGGTAAATACCAATTTCAGTCAGCGCACGGTTCATCACGATGGTTGCATCAAGGTGTGCAAACGTCGTCGCAGGTGCTGGGTCAGTCAGGTCGTCCGCAGGGACGTAGACAGCCTGCACCGATGTAATCGAACCCTTCTTAGTACTGGTAATACGCTCTTGGAGCGCACCCATTTCCTGCTGCAGGTTTGGCTGGTATCCAACTGCACTTGGAAGACGACCAAGTAGCGCAGATACCTCAGCACCAGCCTGCGTGAAGCGGAAGATGTTGTCGATAAACATAAGGACATCTTTACCTTCATCACGGAACTCTTCCGCCATCGTAAGACCCGAAAGGGCAACACGAAGACGCGCTCCAGGTGGTTCGTTCATCTGACCAAATACGAGACTCGTCTTGTCGTACACACCAGCATCTTTCATTTCTTCGTAAAGGTCATACCCTTCACGTGTACGTTCACCGACACCGGCAAATACCGAGCTTCCTGAGTGGAACTTCGCAATATTGAAGATTAACTCCTGAATAAGGACAGTCTTACCGACACCCGCTCCGGCGAAAAGACCCGCTTTACCACCCTTAGTGAGTGGGGCAATAAGGTCAATTACCTTAATACCTGTTTCAAGAATCTCAGCCTTGTTTGACTGGTCCTCAAGGGCAGGTGGTTGACGGTGAATTGAAGCACGCTTTGCTTTTGGCGCAGCAAGTCCATCAATAGGGTCACCGGTTACATTAAACATACGACCCTGGGTTGCAGCACCGACAGGAACACTAATCGGTGCCCCGGTTGCAACGACATCATCCCCACGGTGTAGACCATCAGTGCTATTCATCGCAATGGCGCGAATCGTTCGCTCATCAAGGTGCTGTGCAACCTCAAGCGTGATCGTGTCATCGCCACGCTTCACCTGGAGTGCTTCATACATGCCAGGCAATTTCTTAGTATCAAATTCAACGTCAACGACAACACCCACAATCTGGGTAATATGGCCGACGGTTTGGTCCTTACTCATTCTTTTCTCCTTTATTCACTCAGGGCCTCAACACCGCCCGAAATCTCTGCTAATTCTTGGGTAATAGCACTCTGACGTGCCTTGTTCATTGCGAGCGTCAAGTCGTCCGCAAGATCAGAGGCGTTATCAGTTGCATTCTTCATGGCAACCATGCGCATGCTATATTCGCTCGCACGAGCGTCAAGTAGCGCCTGGAAAATCTGTGCCTCGACCAGGCGGTAGGCAACACCATCAAGGACCGTTGGTACGTCTGGCTCAAAGCGAGCCTCGCGTACTGTTTCCTCAACCTCTTCAATCTCAAAGCCTGCCGGCATAACCCGCTGCGTGGTAACCTTCTGGTTCATACCACTAATGAACTTCGTGAAGACAACGTCTACAGCATCCACTTCACCGGATACAAATTTCTCACGAGCCGTATCGAGAATCGAGCGAAGCTGTGCACCCGCCGGATGATCAGGAAGATCTTCGTATACACCAAGTACATTCGTGTCCTTGAGGCGGGTCACGAACTGAGAGGCTCGGCGACCAACAGCAATTGTAACGTTCTCAACATGTGCCGCATCGTCGTTTTTAAGCTCGCGGAGATATGCTTTAGCCACGTTACTGTTATATGCACCAGCAAGGCCCTTATCCGCAGCGATAACAATGAGCAGGCGGCTTTTCACCTCACGTTTCGTAAACAGTGGGTGATCTTCCGTCGCACCTTGTCCAGCAAGATACGTCAGCAACTCATTAGCAGTGTGCGTATACGGAGCGGTCGCGAGATCAAGTTCCTGCGCCTTACGCATCTTACTCGCAGCCACCATCTGCATCGCCTTCGTGATCTGCTTGGTATTTTTAACCGAGCGAATCCGCGATTTTAGTTGCTGTGACGATGCCATAGGCTAGTCCTCAAAACCCTTCGCTGTCGTTTTACCAGTCTTCTTAATAACATCAAGAAGCTCATCAGAAGGCTTATCACCCTTGTTAAGCGTACGCATTGCTTCCTTATGGTCAGTCCAAAGACGAGTGAGGAATGCTGCCTGCGCGTCTTTAATTTTTGCAACCGGAACGGCATCAAAGATACCGTTTGTTACCGCAAAAATACTGACGGTCTGCTCCCATACACCCATTGGTTGGTACTGTGGTTGCTTCAAAAGCTCAGTAAGACGTTGACCTCGATCAATCTGCGCTTTCGTTTCTTCATCAAGGTCGCTTCCGAACTGCGCAAAGCTTGCAAGCTCACGGAATTGACTGAGACCGAGTTTGAGGTTACCGCTCACACCCTTAACGGCCTTCGTTTGAGCAGCACCACCGACACGACTCACCGAAAGCCCTGCCGAAATCGCTGGACGAATACCTTGGTAGAAGAGATCTGTTTCAAGGAAGATCTGACCATCGGTAATGGAGATTACGTTCGTTGGAATGTAGGCGCTAATATCACCTGCCTGCGTTTCAATAATTGGAAGGGCGGTAAGGCTTCCTGCACCGAGCTTGTCAGAAAGCTTTGACGAACGCTCAAGAAGGCGAGAGTGGAGATAGAAGACATCTCCAGGATACGCCTCACGTCCTGGTGGGCGTCGGAGAAGGAGAGACATCTGACGATATGCAACCGCGTGCTTCGTAAGATCGTCGTAGATCATAAGCGCGTGCTGGCTATTGTCACGGAAGTATTCACCCATCGCCGTACCACTATATGGAGCAAGATAGAGCATCGAGGCTGGATCGCTTGGGCCTGTGGCGACAATAATCGTCTGATCCATCACCCCTTCGGCCTTGAGGCGGTCGACGAGACGAGCAATTTTAGAGAGCTTCTGACCAATTGCAACGTATACATTAACTACACCAGTCTTTTGCTTTGCCTGGTTAATCATCGTGTCGATTGCAATAGCCGTCTTACCGGTCTGGCGGTCACCAATAATAAGCTCACGCTGACCACGGCCAATTGGGAACATAGCGTCAATCGCCATGATACCTGTCATCATAGGTTCGTGAACCGGCTTACGCCCCATCACACCAACTGCTTCGCGCTCGACAAGACCCATCTGCTTTGTCTTAATCGCAGGGCCGCCGTCAAGTGGGCGACCAAGTGGGTCGACAACACGGCCTAGCAGCTCTGGCCCAACCGGTACTTCAAGTGTCGTACCTTTAAGACGAACGGTGTTACCGGCTGCAACATTAATGTCACTTCCGAGTAGTACAGCACCAATCTCATCTTCCATTAGGTTGAGCGCGAACGCTTCAACAATTCCATTATCCGTTTCGATCTCGAGCATGTCGGAGAAGCCGGCACTACGAAGACCGTGCACCCAGGCAACGCCGTCTCCCATGCGCGTGACAATACCAACCTTCTCGAGGCCTTCAGATGTCTCAAGCCCGGCGATTGCATCGCGCAAGCTCTTTGACAGTTCTGTTACTGCAATATCAGCCATTATTCCTCTTTCCTTATAGTTGCTGTGCCCGCAGGGCATTTAGTTTTCGCTGCGCCGTACCATCAAACCGAGCGCCGGGGATGTCAACACGAACACCACCAAGCACCGTAGGATCAATTGACTCGCGGAGGTGAAGCTCCTTAGCATGGACGAGTGTCCGAATCTCGGTACGAATTCCATCAGTCAGTGGATGTGCACTTGTCACATCAGCGACCACTATGCCACTCCCAGCGAGTACATCCTCAATATCTCGGACCAGCAGATCAACTTCACTTGTGCGTTTTGTCTCAACAAGATACGCAGCTGCTCCTTTCACCGCCTTCGTCGCTGGTTTTCCAGCAATAAGCTGATCAGCGACAAACGCAGCAATTTTCCGCCTCGATATACGGCGAGCCATCTTATTTAGCTTCCTTGATCGCGTTTTTAATCATCGTGTCATCAACCTTAGCATCAACCGCCTTGCCGATAACTTTCTCAGTCGCCTGCGCAACAAGTTCAATCGTTTCGTTATGAAGTGTCTTTCGAGCCGCTTCAACACTCTTGCTGATCTCTTGTTCAGCATCTTCAATCAGACGATCTGCGCGCTCTTTTGACTTACTCTCTGCAGCTGAAACCACCGCAGCAGCTTCTTCTTTCGCTGTTGCCACAATAGCTGCCGCATCCTTACGAGCCTGCTTCAGTAGCTTCGAGGTCTCCTCGTTTGCTGCGTCCGCCTTCTTTTCAGCCTCATGCGCTGCTTTTACACCAGCCTCAATATCAGCTTCGCGCTTCTCAAGCATGCGTGAGAGGGGAGGGTAGACAAACTTTGCGAGGAACCAGAGCAGTACCAAGAAGGCAACCGTCTGGATTACCAGCAGCGTCCAGTCAATCCCAAGCGCTTCGAAGAAGCCTTTGCTTGCCCCTTCGGTACCTGCATTCGCCATGTTAGTTAGTATTCCGTGCATTAAGAACCCCTAAACTAGATTGAGCGAGCGATAATCGCAACGATAATACCGATGATCGCGAGGGCGTCGATAAACGAAATACCAAGAATCATCATAGTACGGATTTCGTTTACCTTTTCAGGGTTGCGGCCAAGTGCAGTCACGGCAGCGCTACCAACAAGACCAGCACCGAGTGCAGCAAAAGCAGCTGGAAGGGCGTAGGTCAGACCAAATGCGAGTTCATTCATTTTAATATATCTCCTTTAATTAATTACCTAAATTATACATATTTCATTCGCGTGCTGCGACGGATGTCGGTTTACCAGTATCAGCAATAGAATGATCAGGGGAATCTCGTGAATTCTCTTCGTGCCCACCGTGCGTCATTGTACCAAGCGAAATAAACACAGTGGTCAACATGAAGAAGATGTAGGCCTGGATACCACCAATAAAGAGCTCAAAGATATAGAATGGCGGTAATGCAACAACCGCGAAGTAGTGCGTCAAGAAGGCGACCATGACAAGCAGTACCTCGCCTGCAAAAACATTTCCAAAGAGACGGAGGCTGAGGGCAACCGTACGAGAGAACTCTGCAATAATTTCAAGAATGCCCTCAAACGCACCAGCCGGATCCTTAAATGGATTACGAAGATAGCGCCCAGCGTTACCAAAAAAGCCATGCACTTTAACAGCGTAGATCTGTGCTGTCACGAGAAAGATAATCGCAAGTCCAAAGGTCGTATTAAGATCGGCCG
>DATFHX010000024.1:0-51646 GCA_035247945.1 Saccharimonadales bacterium (SeqCode)
CATCGTCGGTCTCGTCGTTGCGATGCTTGCCTACGCGATCGTTAACTTCGTACTTGAAAGCTTCCTTCCTGGCGGAAGTGGTACCGGTACAAACCTTTAAATCGTCTCGACTACTGGCTTTTTCATCCCTTTTACAATGAGTCGCTGCACTTCGCGTACCGCGAGGAAAATTGCCGCAGCTGCAAGTATATAGAGCCAATCAATCCATCCTAGAGGGCCGCTCTTAAAGAAGTAACTCACCGCCGGAACATAGGCAATCGAGAGGACGATAGTCATCGAAAGCGCCATCGCACTCCAGAAGTATTTATTTGAAAACTGGTAACGATCGAAAAAGCCGTTAATCGAACGACGCTGAATAATACTCACAAACTGACAGATCACAACCGTCGTATACGTCATAGTCGTGGCCGAATAAATTAATGCTTCTGTCGCCTGCGACGGGTCGACCCCGTGCCGACTATAAAAGAGCAGGTAATTGGCAATCGCAAGCCCACCCATGACAACACCACACCATAGAAGATCCATAATGCTCTTGAAATTAAGGATATGCTCTTTTGTGCTGCGGGGAGCCTGGCGCATCAGCTCGCCTTGTTCTTTATCCCAGCCAAGTGCAGCAATAGGGAAGAACTCTGCAAGCAGATCAATCGCAAGGATCTGCAATACGTTAATTGCAAGAGGTGCACTTATTACCGCTGCTAATATAAGGCTCGACATATTTACAAAGAGCTCAGCCATATTCGATGTAAATGCACTCAGTACTCCTTTTCGAATATTGGCAAAGATAGTGCGTCCTTCTCGAATAGCAGATACGAGGGTGCTGAAGCTATCATCAAGCAGGACGACTTCGCTCGCTTGTTTGGCAACATCCGTCCCCGTTACGCCCATAGCAACGCCAATGTCCGCTCGCTTGAGGGCTGGTGCATCATTAATACCGTCTCCGGTTACTGCAATCACATGACCAGCTTTTCGCACGAGTTCTACAATACGCATTTTATCTTCTGGACTCACACGACTAAAGATCGTGCCGCCCATAACTGTCTGTTGAAGTACTGCAGCATCCGACATACCTGCGAGCTGCTCGCCGCTAATTACGGTGAGTTCTTTTCCCTCTGGAGCAAGCCCAGCCTGGCGAGCAATCGCGAGTGCAGTCGGCGCAAAATCTCCCGTCACAATATTAACCTTGATATGAGCACGGTGCGCTGCCTGCATTGCTTCTGGAACAGCCTCACGAAGCGGGTCGATCATACTCACCATCCCAACTAAGGTAAGCCCTGACTCAATAGCATCGACATCACCGTTCATAGCCACATCTTCCGGAAGTGCTCGTGTCGCAAATGCAATATTACGAAGTGCTTCGTTCGCCCGTGCAGTATGTGCTTCTAAAAACGCCTTCCGGTCCTCATCGGTAATTGGTCGCACAACGCGGCCATCTTGAATATGCGTCGCTCGTTCAAGGACCGCTTCAGGTGCACCCTTAATAAAGGCGCTCACTCGGTCGGTCGCAAGCTGCCGCAAAGATGTCATCCGCTTACGACTCGAATCAAAGGGAAGTTCTCGTATCTCATGCACTTTACCATCAAGCCCTTCGAGTGGCAGTCCCGCTTTTACCGCAACAGTCACGAGCGCACCCTCTGTAGGGTCACCGAGGCAGTACCATTTCGCACTTGTCGCATCCGGTGCAACCACTTTGGCATTACTCGCAAGCAGCCCTACCTTAAAGAATTCCCGAACATCTTCAGGCGTGAGTGGTGATTCACTGTCGGCAGCAATATTTCCCGCTGGCTCATACCCCGTTCCAGCAACCGAATAGGGGATGCCACCAATCAGCGCACTTACAACCGTCATTTCATTCTTCGTAAGCGTTCCCGTTTTGTCCGTACAAATAATTTGCGTCGATCCAAGTGTCTCGACGGCAGAAAGCTTCTTCACAAGCGCCCGAGCACGAGAAAGCTTTCCCGCAGCCTGCGCAAGCGATGTATTCACTTCCGCAGGGAGTCCCTGCGGAACGAGCGAACTCGCAAATCCTACCGCAAACAAAAGTGCATCTTTAAAGGGGAGGTGAATCTGCTCAGCAACGAAAAGTAGAATAATAGACAAGAAAGCGACACCGTAGGTAACATACGTCGCGATATGACGAAGCTCTCGCTGCAACGGGCTCTCGCCGCGAGGCGCACTCTGGCTGAGATTTGCAATCCTACCGAGCTCTGTGTTCATCCCCGTTGCTACGACCACCCCATACGCCTCGCCAATAGCTACGGTCGTCCCCATATAGGCAAGATTGTGGCGGTTCGCAACAGGAACCGTGCCATCGATTTCCTGAATAAACTTATAGGTTGGGTCACTTTCGCCCGTCAATGCAAAATCATTGGTCGAAAAGGCGGTAAGCTCAATAAGACGCGCATCCGCAGGAATACTATCTCCTTCGGTCATACGGATCACATCTCCAACCACCAAGTCTCTCGATTCGATCTCCGTTAGCGCTCCATCTCTATATACTTCAGCCAGCGGCTGCACCAACTTCTCAAGTGCCTGCATCGTTTTCTCCGCACGGTACTCCTGGAAAAATCCAATCGCTGTATTAAAGAGTACTAATGCGCCGAGTACGATTGCTGTTCGCAGATCTCCAAGGTATGCCGCCGTTGCACCGCTCGCGAGAAGTAGGAGGATCATCCAATCCTGATACTGCCTGAGGTACTTACGAACCCACGATTCACCTTTCAGTACCGTAAGCGTATTCGTTCCATTCTGCGAAAGGCGCGCGTTCGCCTCAGCACTCGTGAGCCCTGTAGGAGTGGAATGAGCCTGTTCAAGCACCGCATCGGGTGATAGTTGATATACAGGCTTAGAAGAGGGTGTCGACATATAGTAAGTATACCTGAACACCATAAGCAGAAGGCAACCCTGAAGCACTCGCCAAGAAAAAAGATTCACTTCGTAGTGAATCTTTTTTCTTGGCGGAGAGAGAGGGATTCGAACCCTCGGTACCGTTGCCGGCACGACAGTTTTCAAGACTGTTCCCTTCAACCACTCGGGCACCTCTCCGTGCTTCCGCTACTATACCAGATCGAGGTCGTTTAGTCGAGAGGGAAGGAGGCTCATTCCTGAAACTCTATAAACGTTAAATTGTACCATAAGCATATTTGACAATCCATCAAACCTATAGGGAAAGCCAGTGAACATACTATGTCGCTAGACGCTGTACGAACATATTTGTTATACGATGATTTAATTACAACAAACACAAAAAATAGTCGCAATTTTACCGCAAGAATGACAGAGGTGAAGGGAATTAAGCAAAAACGCTATAAAATTCGTTGTATTTTCCGCGTTTCAACTCATCGATTTGTTGCTTCTATCGGTCATCTTGGTTATAATTAAGGGGACTATTTGTCAATAGAGCCTAGAGAAAAGTGGAGGATATCAATGGCACGAAAACAGAACGACGATCTTTTGATCGAAGACGAGCTGGCTGCCGCGTTTCTAAATGACGACGAGCTGACCCAGCAACCGACCAGCGCTACTGCCCCTGTGACCGACGACAGTGCCGTCGAAGACTATGAGGATGAATTCCCTGGACAGTTAGCAGTAGACGTCTACGAAACAGACGAAAAGCTCATCATTAAAGCACGTACTGCAGGTGTAAACAAAGAGGATCTCGATGTAAGCATCAGTGATGGCATTCTTACCATCAGCGGTACGCTCTCAAGTGGAGATGACAGCGACGCAACACACTGGCACATTCAAGAATGTTACTGGGGTGAATTCAGCCGCACACTAGCACTCCCTGTTGCTGTAAAGGAAGATGAAGTAAACGCAGTCCTAAAGGATGGTGTTCTTACAATCAGTTTCAACAAGGTAAAGCAGGAACAGGCAAAGAAAATTACTATCCAGTAATACTCAATGCAAACCATAAAAACAACCCGAGCGAGCGGGTTGTTTTTATGTTAGGAGAGTCTATTCACTCTACGCGCACAAACGCACATTATTTATAGTGCATAAGCCCCTTCCTAGTTGGAGCAGAGAAGACGGTTTGACGTAAACAAGAAAACCACCCGGTATTTTGGGTGGTTTTCAATTCGCGAGTAGAGAAGACTACTTAACGAAGCTTGTAATAACGAAGTTAACGATAGCGTAGGCAAGAATCGCTACGATAATACCGATAACTGCGTAGAGAATCGTGTTCTTAGCACTCGTTACAGCACCACTGTCACCACCAGATACCACGTAGCGGATACCACCGATGATAAGCATGATCACAGATACAGCACCAATAATGAAGAGGAGCACGTTGGTAATAGTCTGGAAGAGGCCACCGTTACCAAAAAGGTTTTCCTGCTGGTCCTGCCCCTTAGCAGATGAAGCACCACCAGCGAGACCGCCTTCGGCACCCTGTGCGTAGCTATCAACTGGTTGTAGTACGGTCGTTACAGCACCAACGCCAAGAGCGAGTACTGGAACGATCAACAAGCTCTGTAGACTTTTCTTGATGATATTTTTCATTTATTATTATTCCTTTCTTAGGATTGTTCTATTTATGTTATAGCAGATACAACGGGTTTTGTTAAGTCTCTATTACTTAAACGAGGTCAGGACGAAGTTCACAATTGCGTAGGCAAGAATCGCTACGATAAGACCAACAACCGCATAGAGAATCGTATTCTTCGCACCAGATACCGCACCGCTATCACCATTTGAGGTAGCGTAGCGGATACCACCGATCACGATCATGATCACTGCAATCGCACCGAGTACATAGAGCATGATGTTCACAATGTCTTGAAAACGAGATCCAAGAGAGCCCCCTGAATTATTACCGCCAGCTGAATTAACACCACTCTGAATCTCATCCACAGGTGCAGCGTGTGAAACTTCTGGAAGAACAAACATACCTCCAACTACAATTGCGAGAGCGATAAAAACTGATACGACTTTTTTCATAGTATTCTCCTTATTTAAACCAGTTAAGCACAAAATTAATAATCGTGAAGGCCATAATCGCTACAACAAGCCCCACGATCGCATACAGAATCGTGTTCTTGGCCGATTTCACTTGCGCTGCGTCACCCGCAGAGGTGGCATAGCGAATACCGCCGATCACAATCATGAGTACAGCAACCATACCAAGTACAAAGAGTGAGGCGTTAATTGCCGTCTTCACCATGCTCGGGGCGTCATTTGTGCCATTACAGACAGCCGAGCTCTGCTCCTGGCACTCATTAAATACCTCAACAGCGTGTGTTGAAGGGGCAGGAAGTAGTACCCCAAGTCCAAGAACCGCAACGAATACTGCAACAATAGATCGTTTCATCTTCTAAAACCTCCCGATTACGAAGTTCGTAATCACAAAGGCAAGCAGGATAATCACAAGCCCAACTACAGAGGCAAGAATAGCGTTCTTCGCTTGTCCTACCTGCGAAGCATTGCCATTAGCAGTCACATACATATATCCACCGACAATGATGATAATAACGCTAACAATACCCGCCCAGAAGTAGACCGTATTGAGAATACTTGTGAGCGCCGTATTTGCATTCGTCACCTGACCCTGAAGTCCTATGTCACCAGGGTTAATTTTTTCTGTTGCCGCAAAAAGTGCAAGATTGATTTTATCGATCATAGTGCGTTTACCACCACATTTACAATTGCTACCGAGAAGATTGAAATGACAAGTCCGATAATAGCATTCGTAATCGTCCGCTTCGCCTTGGCCATTCCATCTGAAGAACCGCTACTTGTCATATATTTAAATCCACCGACAATGATGAAACCAACCGAGATATAGCCAACCAGCTGGAGCATGAGCTCAACAATATTAAGCACAATCTTCCAGATAAACCGGGAAGGGCCTTTGACGGAAGGGCTCTCAATATCACAGTTCGCCGTCGTTAATCCACGAAACCATGCAGGAAAGGTGAGGAGGCGATCATTACACGCCGCATTCGCCGTTGGTGCTGTTGCCATCGTAAGTGTCGCACCGCCGCTTGCCATAACAAAGACAATTGCCATCATCCAGTTCAAAATCTTTTGTCGTATAGTCATATGAGTTATTCTTCCTATGTAAAAATTCCACCAGGGATTAAGAAGTTGAGGATTAGGTACATAAGAGCATACGCAAGTAGTCCAACAACCGTATTGGTAATAATACCGCGCGCCTTCTTGGTCTGATCTTGCTTGTCTCCAGCGCTCGAGTAGAGAATTGCTCCATACACAATACCGCCAACTGCTGCAATACCAACCCCAGCAGTAAGAATATTAAGAACTAGTATTAAGATTGCCCAAATTGCACTGTTTTTTCCTCCACCGTCAGTGGAAGCACCCTTACAGATATCTCCGCCGATGATTGAAGTTTCGACATCACCGCACTTAGCTGCAAATGTTGGTTGCGTAATCGCGAACGTAACCCCGAGCATCATCAAGAAGGCGATAGTGATACTGGTTATTTTTTGTTTTATATTCATCCTGCTAATAAAATACGATAAATTCACCCTTCACGCAAGTATTTCAAATATACGCATTTATGTGTAATATAGAGGCAATATAAACGAAACATATAATATGTATATTGACTTTTTACCTCAAAAATGGTACAGTTAAATCATATGAGAGATCAGGTGGCATGGCTGTCGCCCACTCGAGGTGTGACGCGACGATTTCTACTCTTTTTTACGGCGCTTATCGTGTCCGTGTTTGGGGTAATCTTTACTCTTACTCCTACAGCAAATGCAGCTGACGGCACCTGGAAAGACGGTACTATCACGTACGAGGGTAACACCTACACAAGGTACGGAAACGGTATTCCCAATCAAACAGCAGATATTCCCAAAGGCGCACAGGTTTACACGTACTCATCAAGTAGTGATAAGAGCGCAACCCCACCTAAAGTAAATATCATCTGGTTCGCATCCGGTGAGGATCCTGCAAAAGCCAAGACAGCGCATTATGGATACTACTCACAAACAGGGGACGCCACTTTCAGTGATCCAAGTAAACAGGCAACGGTAACTTTTAGTGGAGACGCGGCAAGTACCGACGAAGCAGGAAAAGAAGGCGAAACAACGTCTTGTATTGTCGACGGAATTGGTTGGATCGTTTGTCCCGTCAGCAACTTCCTCTCCGACGCTATGGATAAGCTATTCGCCATTCTTCAAAGCTTCCTTACCGTCCAGCCTATCCAAGCCGACACAAATGGTCCAATCTTCCGAGGTTGGGCAATCATGCGAAACTTCGCAAATGTCGCTTTCATCATCGCGTTTCTTATCATTATCTATTCGCAGGTTACCTCAATCGGAATCTCAAGCTACGGTATTAAGAGACTTCTTCCACGTATTATCGTCGCCGCTATCCTCGTAAACTTGTCTTACTGGATCTGCGCGATTGCAGTCGACCTCTCAAATATCTTTGGTCATAGTATTTATGATGTCATGGAAGGTATCCGCAAAGAACTCGTAGGAAGTGGCACGACTGCCGGCCCAACATCATGGCGAGCACTCACCGGTGCTATTCTTGCCGGTGGAGCGGCCGGTGGAGCAATTGCGACAGGGGTCGTTGTTACTCTAGCAAGTGCCGGTGGCTCAATTATGCTTCTTCTTCCGATCCTACTCGGTGTTGTCCTTGCCGTTCTCGTCGCTATTATGGTCCTGGCAGCGCGTCAGGCAATTATCGTTGTCGCCATTATGATCGCACCGCTTGCATTTGTCGCATATCTTCTGCCAAATACTGAGAAGTTCTTCAATAAATGGCGCGAACTCCTTACCACATTGCTCCTCATGTTCCCACTCTTTGCCGGAGTCATGGGCGGAGCACAGCTTGCTGGTGAAGCAATTATTCAAACCGCCATTCACATGGGTGACGATGTCGCCAAACTAAATCTCATTATCTTCGGTATGGCCGTAAAAGTTGCTCCGGTCGTTGTTACACCATTCCTCCTTAAGTTCAGCGGTTCACTCGTTGGACGTGTTGCAGGTATTGTCAATAACCCAGGAAAGGGTCTCGTCGATCGTACACGCAACTGGTCGAAAGATCGAGCAGACGCATACACCGCAAAGCAGCTTGCTAATAAAGACAACCCGAACTTCCTTGCACGCCAAGCACAGCGCATGGACACCAATAAACGAAAACGTGAGGGTTGGAAGAAGGCCTACCAAGACCGTGCTGATGCTAACTGGCATAACGAGCAGGCATATAGGGATATTCATACTAATGCTGCTCAAACCGAATCAATCAAGCAAGCGGCCGAAAACCACGCTAACCAACACGTTGCAGAAATGCGCGCAACTGATGCCACTATGCAAGGTCTCGATATTAATGCGCGCGCATCGAAGCTTGCTCTTGACGTATCCCAAGCTAAGGTTGACGCCAACTGGGAAGAGATTAAGGCAGGAGATAGTGGCAACATGGTTGTTCCTAGCAGTCTAGCTGTTAACGCACTCGCATCATACCAAGCCGGCCAGCGAGCACAGGCTCAATCTATACTTGAAGACTCTATACAAAATACAGCCGAAGTACGTCGGGCTAGCGTTGCAAAGGAAGCTCAACAGAATACTTACGCGCAGGCTATGATCGATCGGGCTGCACTTCAGCAGCAAGCGGGTGGCATCGCGGGCGATGTTGGTGCTGACTCAGCTCTTGCTGACGCCATTAAACAAAAGCGTAGCATGTACGCTGACGAGGTTAAGGCTGCTGGCGAATTGATTAAACACTTCAACCTCGATGGCACAGCTCGTCAAACGCTTGCCATGGGTAAGGCCGATGTCGAAGTCAAGAACGCTGCCGGTGAAGTTATTAAGACATTTAAGAGCGATAGTAAGTACATGCGAGAAGCAGCTATCGAAGCTCAGCTATCTGGTAAAGGTAACTACCTCAATATGGAAGAGATTATCACCGCCTCTGGTAGCAACCTTAAAGACTACGCTACAACCATCTCGGATGCTATTGTAAGCTACAAGATTGCCGATAAAGCTCCGTTTATGGGAGGTAAGACCATTAACACAGTTAGCCAGGGTGGTATTGGTAATGAGGATCAATTAGCAACTGCAATTGCGAAATCCATTGCAGGTGGTAAGATTAAGGCCGAACACCTTGTTAGTATGGATCAAGACGCTCTCAAGAGCATGGTAGCCAAGGTTGGAGGAAAGAGTGGAGCTTCCCTTGGGCTGGATGCCGCCGAGTCAGTTAAGTTTGAATACTTCGTCCACCAACTTGGTAATGATGCACAAAAAGCACGCACAGATCCACGTCTCAACTCTCGCCTGGCAGTGGGAGCTGTGGAAGCGCTGGAGAAGCTGGAAAACTTATATCCTCCTGGATCGCCACCGCCTCCAGCTCCACCTCCTAGTCCATAGCACCTCGATTAAAAATAACACCCTGGCAATAGCCTCGGTGTTATTTTTAATCTCAGCATCATCGCAAATAGAATGCATTGACATAACTCCTTGCTTATATACGTAGTCTGATGTATAATATAAATTGTCGAAAGATTGGAGTAACTCGTGAGTTTCTTTACGCCAGAAGAGCGGCGCGCACGCGAAGAAGCAATTCGCGAACGCGATGCTGGACAGGCAGACAACGATCGCCTTCGCCAAGCCATCATCGACGAGGTGTATCCCGAAGCTCTCCAGAAGATCCGAGAAGCGTTCACTTCCGGGGCGAGGGGAGCATACTTCAGCATTAACAAGGATCCGGACGCTTTCGCTAAGCACGGATCACCATGCACAGTAAATGTCTGCGACGTTCTCAAGCAGCGTCTCGACAGCGAAACTGGCATGGACTGCTCTGTAAGGGCAAACCATGGAGAGTGGAGTGATGGAATTGACATCTCGGTGACATTCCCGTAGCCCATCCGAAAGAGCTCACCCGAAGAAACACCTTCAGGTTCGACACTCATTCGGGTGGGCTCTTTTATTTGCAAAAAACTTAGAAATATGTGAAAATATTATAGTCAGAGTCACAGCAGTATAGGAGATGCTTTATGGGCGAAGCCGAGGACTTCCTCTTTAAACAGGAGCGAATTCAGCAAGCCGCTCGCGTCCGAGAGGAACAACGAGAGATCGCAGTCTATGTGGAGCAGGCACAAAAGCTCATCCCGAAGGTCGTCACCAATCTACGAAAGCATAACTACAAGCTTGGCGGCTTTCGGCATGATGTGATCTTCTTCAGGGGTGAGGATCGCGTCGCATGGCAACTGACTGATATAACCGACCTCAGTCATGAAGAGAAACGATACATCCGCCTGCTCGCCGACGGAACGATCATCCGAGAATTCGATCGCGCACATCAAGTTGCAGATCTATCAGAACTCTCGGTGCACGAGCTGAAGAACGTCGTGAACCATCTCAGGGCATTTGCGTATTACCCCAAACAGCCGCCTAACTCGACTTCCTGGCTACGGCGCATGCTCGGCTAGCCCATTCGAAAGAGCTCACCCGAAGGCACATCTTCAGGTTTCACGCTCACTCGGGTGGGCTTTTTCATTTGCAAAATAAATCATCTCATGTAATAATTATATAGTTCTGTCCATACGCTACTTAAGTGAGGTAGCATTGACTACGGCAAACGATCTCAAGAACACAGCCAACAGGGTCGCGAGAAAGTTGACCCGCACCAAGTGTGAGACAAGTCCATTTCGTGCCACTGAGAGTGATTCCGTCGAAGGGTGGCTCGTCTGCGGACTGCCTCCGGCGGAGAAGGGATTCGACATCTGTCAGCTCATCCTCGCAGAGGATGGCAAGCTCCACCTCCGACACGAGACCCTCCCGAAGGACCGCAAGGACGCCAAGAGTCGAATCGAAGAGCTTCCCGCCGATAAGGCGGCGACTCGCGGTGGCTGGTCTCTCCAGACACTCGCCTCGCGCATCGACCACCTCCTCACCGAATACGGACTGACAGACTAACGCCCGCTTGAAAGAGTCCGCTCGGAGAAATCCAGCTGCGCTCTTCGAGCGGGCTTTTTCTATAGAAAAAATAATATATTTTACAACATCATAAAAGATACTGCAATTGAGAATGTATAGTATGCCACCCCTGTTTAACAAATATACATACGCTAGATGTAGTATATAATGAGCACATTCCGACACTTGCTATTTCACCATAACCTGATATAGTGAACATGACAAGAGTTTTAGGCGCAGTTGGCGCAAGGAGCCGTGTTATATGAGTACCGAGTTCGGTCCAACCAATCAACGATATGATGACGATGGAAGGAGCGAGCAGTATGTGCCTGACGCGTCCGACACGTCGCCATGGAACGAATCATCATTTCCAAATCAACCTGAGTATGCCCCTGCGTCTGCGGGGAATTTTTTTACCCAAGTATCAGCAGAGAATGAAAGACAAAGCTGGATCGATAAGATCGGACGAGCGCGTGTTGCCATCGCTGGCATTGCTGCCGGAAGTGTTCTGACCGGAGTGATCGTCGGAATTGGCGTCAGCGGTAAAAGTAATGAGCGGGGGGAATATATTCCACCAAAAGAAGCAGGAACAAGCGCTCCTGCTGTTCCGGGAGAGACTTCATCACCCGAAGCAAGCGAAACCTCTGATGGAGTAACGCTCGAAACAAAAACCCCATATGCACAAACACTTCTTGAAACACCAGAGTTCAAAGCACTCTCATCATCTGAACAGGCGGAAATCACCACCCTCCACAATATGTCATATGATGAATTCCATCAGCTCAGCTACGATCGACAGTTTGCCTACGCAGCGTTCTACTACAAAGCATACGAAGCCTACGGTAAAGAAATCGTTGAGCAGTATCCAACCTATCAAAAGGATACGCCCGAAGCTGTAAATAAGGAAAGTAGTGGCCAGGCCATCTTAAATACGTTTGCCGAAAAGCGAGGCATCATCTTCGCATCACTCGCCACAAAAGGGAACCTCGATCAAATTAACGATGCAAATCGCCAAGATGCTATGAAGGCTCTCTCGTATATCTACGATCTTCACAACACAACAATAACGAAGTCCTACCAAAACGCACTAGGATACCTTCAAAATATGACGAGCCTCCGTAACGATGGTACAGACTCCAATAATGGAAGTGGCTATCCTGCACGAACCGTGGAAAGGGAATCAATAGCCGGAGACGACTATGGTACAACCTCAAAGAGAATTAACGCCAACATGCGAGACGGCAGTTTCGAAGGTCAATACTGGTTCACCTACAACACTTATAAGGATCTCGACGGAAAAGAAGACAGTCAGTGGCAACTCCGAATGATTCTACCCACGAGCAATCCTCTCTATATTGCGGATGTAGAAAACGCATACAAATAAATCCCTATAAAAGCACCTAAAAGGGGAGGCTCCATATGGAGCCTCCCCTTTAAAATTGACACTCTAGCAATTAGCGTTCAACTCATGTTTAATATAAACAAAGGGATAAGCGGGATTCATGTATAAAAGACTCAAATCATTCATTCTTCTGGCGATTCTTCTCACGTCGTCAGCAATCGGGGTAGCAGTTAGTTTTTCACCAACAGCAAATGCGGCAACAGCAAACCTCTATCTTGCGGACACGATGAAGACAGCCGACAGACAGATCGCGCTTCGTAACTCACTTGCACTTTGTACTACCTATAAAGTAAAGACGATCCAACACCCAGTCGATGGCGTTCGTTCGATGAAAGATGGCGACGGACGCGGCAATGAAGTAAGTGCGAGTGATCTTGCTTCGGGAGACTGGTTCTACGACGACAGCGAACCACAAACACGCGCCGGTGCCATTGTTGACCCTGAAAATGGTAAGGTCGAGTGTCGCAACCTTTTTAAAGGGCGAAACGTAGCTAAAGACCTTGGATTTGATTCCAATGTCGCACTTGCCTGCGCCATCGGCCTCAAGCGTACTGACGGTAGCGACTGTGTTAATGGAGACGGTGACCGATTTACTGCAACAAGTGTGAGCGCTCAAGGGGTATACGGCGCCCTTGATAGAAAGCTTGGTATTAGCGACTACGACAATGCACACCTCTATGTTCTGGCAGCAATGACCTACATCACAACCTGCGGTGGTAAGGCCGTCGTAAATGTTGACGATGCCAACCCAGACCAAAAAAGCAATACCGATAAGTACGACAAAGTAACGGTGGTTACTGGCACAGGGGCCACGAAGTCTGTTCTTTATACAAAAAAGAATAACGACACCGTAGGGTTTCGCAACAAAAATAACGGTGACTTTTCTTATGTAGAAGAGAACTGTGAATGGATGAAAGACCGCATGAACGAATATGCGGGGGCTTACGCTGCATGGGTAAAAGATGGACATCAGGCACCTAATGGCGATGAAGCAGGGACAGGGGTCGACCAAAGTGACACGGACGACGGCAGCCAAGCGGACGTACAGACATGCGCCGTCGAAGGTGTTGGTTGGATTATTTGTCCAATTGTTAACAAATTCCTTGCACCAATAACGGATGCTGCCTACGCGTTTGTCGCCCAGCTTCTTCAAGTTCAACCCCTGACAACAACCGACGCCAGTGCGAGTGTCTATAAAGCTTGGACTACGGTACGAGACATTGCAAACGTAACCTTTGTCATAGCGTTCCTCTTTATTGTCTTCTCTCAACTTACAAGTATTGGCATTAATAACTATGGAATTAAGAAACTCCTTCCGCGACTTATCCTTGCAGCAATACTCGTAAATGCATCGTATTGGATCTGTGCGGTGTTTGTAGATCTTTCGAACATCATCGGATCGAGTACAAAAGGACTATTTGACGGGGCCGCAAACCAACTCGCTAGTCCCGACTACAAGACAATTGCAGGAAATTCAGCAGGTCAATGGGCGGTCCTCTCAGGAGAGATCCTCATCCTAACAGGTGCGCTCTTATATCTTGGGCTTAGCGCACTCATCCCAGCCCTCCTCACCGTCTTTGTCATTATTCTCATTACGGTCTTCACCTTAGTACTACGACAAGCGCTCATTATCCTTCTCATTGTAATATCTCCACTGGCGTTCGTCGCATATCTTCTGCCTAACACCGAGTCACTCTTTACGAGATGGCGTAAGCTTTTCACTACGCTTCTTCTACTATTTCCAATTGTCGGTGCTGTATTTGGTGCCTCTAAGCTTGCTGGGGTAATCATTACAAACTTCGCACCATCCTCAGACTACAAGCAAGTGTTTATCATTATTGGTGGCCTAGCGGGCGTGCTGCCGCTTATCATAGTGCCTGGGCTCGTTAAGGGCACGAATGCGCTTGGGTCGGCCGTTAGTGGCCGTATTGGCGGCTTTCTCAACAATCCGAACAAAGGTCCTATCGATCGCGCACGTCGAGCAGCAGAAGGATACCGTAAAAATCGTGAGCAACTACGAGACGCAAATGCGCTTAACGATGGGAGCTACCGGTTTGGACAAAGCTTTAAAAAGAGAAGTGCGCGTCGTCAAGCAGTCCTTGCTCAACGCGAGCGCAACCTAAATGCAGCAAGAACAGGATACGTTGCCGATACAGCCCTCTCTAATGAAGTAAGTCGATCACAACAAGCGCTTAGCGCAGTCTCGGGCGGACGCCTAGGAGGTAAAACACAAGGCGAACAACTCACTGGTCAGATGGCAAGAGGTGGAGGGGAAGGTGGGCAAAATGCCGCCTTGGCTTATGCGCTTAGTCAGCAAGGAAAGCTTCGAGCTGACGAAATCCAAGCGGCTTCAGCAGTACTTCAACACCTTGATATTAATCAGGCGGACACACGAGCACTTGCGAGAGGGGAGGATGTCGGTGACCTTAAGGGCTCAAGTGAGACTATGCGAGCAGCAGCTATGCAACGAGTCGCAAATACAGGTGATGTCGAAGGCATGAATCAGCTTCTCAATCATCTCTCAGAGCAAGATCAAGGAACCGCAGAAACTCGCACTCGTCGTCAAGATCTCGTCGACGCGCTCAGCAATGCAAAAGATAGGCCAGCCTACCTCAGTCCCGGCGTACTTGCAGGTCTTCGGCAGGGTAACGCACCTGAGTTGAACCAGACGAATAGAGACACGGACTCCAACGGTAATAAAATCAGCCTCAGTGATCAACTCATTGTTAATTCAATCAACAATAACACTTACTCACCGAGCAAGCTTGTTGGAACAAGCAAGGATGAGCTGAAAGCAATTGCCGATGTTGCTACAAATACAGCTATCTCATCCAACAAAACTGCCCTTCGCGATGCAGCTCAAACAGCACAGGGCGATGGTCGTCTCGTAACTCAGATTGGAAAGAACCGCGAGCAATTCGATCGAATTCATAATCTCGTTCCTTAGTGTCCCAAAAGAAATTATGCCCCCTTTATTTAAAGGGGGCATTTTTACCTGGACGTCACTGAACGGCATGAGATTATCTCTTCACCGCTAGCATAATCGATAACCTGCACGACAGGAGAGGACTCAACTGCCCACCGCGCGTAATCATGTCCCATTCGACAGCCAGCTTCCACAACGATCACCGACGGAATGATGAGAGCATACGTCACCGCCATTGCACCAAGCAAGTATGCCAGCTTCTGAATGAGACGCTTCCCATATGTGAACGCAACAACCGGAACAAGGTAGTTCGCAACAAATGTCATTGCGATGTACACGACAAGCGCAACCACACTCGATCCGACGAGATTTGCAATCCACGTAACGAAAAGGAGCAGTCCCGTGCCGACAATGAAACTTTCAGCGGATGCAAGGAGACCTACAATCCCCAAAATACATCCAGCACCGACAAGCTTACTCATATTCCACCCCCTAGATGCGATCGGTGTTGTGGTAACTTTACCACATAGCCAAAAGTACCGATAGTCTTTAAGATATTACGCTCGCAGCACAGAGTTATGATTAATTTTTGCTATACTTATAACTAATGGCAGTCTACAAAGTACCCCAAGACGTAGAGGCGGAGGATAAGCTAATCGGACCGTTTAGCTTTCGTCAGTTTATTTATCTTATCATCGCAATTGTCTCCATCGCCGTTGCCTGGGGACTTGGGACGCTCTTCATTCCACTCGCAGTGATTCCGCTTCCACTCATTGTCTTTTTCGGAGCACTCGCACTTCCACTCCGAAAAGATCAGCCCATGGAGATCTACCTTGCAGCAGTGGTCTCGTTTTACCTGAAACCACGAAAACGCCTCTGGCAACCCGACGGAATACAATCTCTTGTGGAGATCACAGCCCCTAAGGTCGTTGAAATTCAACGTGCCAAAGATCTCTCTCAAACTGAGGCTGAACGACGACTCTCTTACCTCGCCAATATCGTAGATACTGGTGGATGGGCTGTTCGTGGTGTTGATACCGCTCCGGATAGTTCCATGCAGCCCGATGCGTTCTACGATGCACAGCACGCAGAAGATATTTTGGATAGTGAAGGGGGGGTCTCTCAATCCTTCGACGCTATGATCAGTCAGTCCGATGCCAAACGCCGTCAGGAAATGGTCAATCGAATGCGCCAACAAGTCTCAACTCCGCAGCCTCAACCCTCATATACACCTCCAGATCCGTACGCATCATTAAGTGCTCCAGCGACTTCAACACAGCCCACTACAGTACCTTCAAACGAGCCCGAGCCACACCTCACGTACAACCCATACCCAACCTCAATCCACCAAGCGATGATTAACCCGTTAGGCAGCAATCCAGCACCTCGACCCCAGCAAGTGCAGCAAGCCGCTTCACAGCCTCAACCTGTCCAACAACCAACACCTCAGGTATCCACACCATCAACCCAACCGACGCCCCAAACCGCAGCACCAATCACTAGCGAAAAACCTATTTCGCCTGATATAATAAATCTAGCCAATAATCCTGATCTGTCGATTGAAACCATAGCCCATGAAGCAGATAGGATCCATCAGAAAGAGAAGGAGCGTCTTCCTGATGATGAGGTAGTGATTTCGCTACACTAAGCAATATAAGGGGAGAGTGGAAGTGCCACCAAACAATCAGCAACCTGTTCAAGCTCCTGGTAATGCCGCTCAACCACAACAGCAAGCACCAGGAGCGCCGGCGCAGCAACCTGCGCCAAAGCCAGCCCAACAAAATACAACTCAGAATAGTTTGCTGATATCTGAAATCCGGGATGGCATGGTTATTATGAGCGATGGAAGCTTCCGCGCTATTGTCGCCTGTAAGTCAATCAACTTTGACCTTATGAGCTCCCGCGAACGTGAAGGTGTGGAATTTAGCTATCAAAACTTCCTTAACGCCCTCTATTTCCCAATTCAAATCTTTATTCGCTCCCAACGCGTTGATATTGGTCCATACATTGACCGCCTCGCTCAGATTCGCCGCTCGCAGGATAATATGCTTCTTAACGTCCTTATGGACGATTACATCAACTTTATTGACATCCTCTCTCAAGAAGCAAATATCATGGATAAGAGCTTCTTTATCGTTATTCCATTCTTCCCATCTGGCGATCTTTCGAACGTTATCGAGCAGAGTAAGGGTATCTTCGGAAAACTCTTCTCGAAGCCACAAACAACTGCGACAAAGATCGATAAAGTACAGTACGAAAAAGCCAAAGATGAGATCAAAAACCGCGTCGATTCCGTTACAAGCGGCCTATTCCAGATCGGCGTAAAAAGTGTACAGCTCAACACGAAAGAGATCGGTGAGCTGTACTATAACGTCTACAACCCCGACACCGCCGTCCGTGAACCACTTGGTGACTTCGAAAACGTCACTTCAACTTTCGTCCGTAAAGGCCAAGGCGAAGCACCACGTCCACATCTGCAAGAGGGGAGTATGTAATGGCAAAGAAGAAACTCGATCCAATAGATATTGCCGCTCAGCAGCGTGCCCGTGAACAGGCTGAAGTCGAACAAGCATTCTTAAAGGGTATTACAACACTTCGTGATCTCATCGCACCAAGTAGCCTTGAAATTCATAACAGCCACTTCCGCCTCGGCACAAAGTACGGTCGTACCATTTATATCTACGGCTATCCACGCCAGATTTATACCGGTTGGCTCAGCTCCCTGATTAACATCGACGAAGTACTCGATATCAGTATGTTTATCTATCCTGTGGAGAGCCAGGTAGTCCTCAATAACCTCCGCAAGAAGGTAACGCAGCTCGAGGCAACCATGTCGATTAACAGTGAAAAAGGCCGTACGCGTGACCCTGGCCTTGAAGCAGCCCTTCAAGACGCCGAGGAGCTCCGTGACCAGCTCCAGGTAGGTGCAGAGCGATTCTTCCGCTATGGCCTGTATGTTACACTCTACGCCGACAGTCTCGATGAACTTAGCTTCGTACAGCACAAGATTGAGACACTCTTTGGCCAACAGCTTATCTTTAGCAAGGTTGCCTCGAGTCAGCAGGAGCAGGGGCTTAATAGCACTGTTCCACAAATGGCCGACCAACTTCAAATTCGCCGTAATATGAACACCGGTGCAATTAGCACCAGCTTCCCATTCACCAGTGCCGACCTCACTCAGGAAAAGGGCGTACTGTACGGCATCAACATGCACAATAACGGTCTTGTCATCTTCGACCGCTTCAGCCTTGAGAACGCCAATATGGTTGTCTTCGCAAAGTCCGGTGCAGGTAAGTCATTTACCGTGAAGCTTGAAGCCCTCCGCAGTATGATGGTCGGATCAGATGTCATTATTATCGACCCAGAGAACGAGTACCAAAAGCTTTCTGACGCTGTTGGCGGGAGCTATATTCGCCTCAGCCTTAATGCAGATACTCGAATTAATCCATTCGACCTTCCACGCGTTATTGACAGCGATGAGGCGGATGATGCACTTCGAGCAAACCTTGTAACCCTTCACGGCCTCTTCCGTCTCATGCTTGGCGGTAGCCAAACAACTGCCATGGGGCAGATGATGTCAGCCCTCACACCGGCCGAAGAAGCCGACCTTGACCAGGGCCTCATCGACACGTATGCCCGTGCCGGTATTACGAGCGATCCACTGACGCACAATTCAACCCCGCCAACTATTGCCGACCTCTATGACACCCTCCTTCACATGGGCGGCACAGGACCAGCACTTGCCCAGCGTCTTCGTAAGTACACCACAGGAACCTTCGCGGGTATATTTAGCCAGCAGTCAAACATCGATATCAATAATCACATGGTCGTCTTTAATATCCGTGACCTTGAAGACGAACTTCGTCCAGTTGCAATGTACATTGTCCTTTCTCACATTTGGAATATTACCCGTACGCAGCAGCGAAAGCGCATGCTCATCGTAGACGAGGCGTGGCAGCTTATGAAGTACGACGACTCAGCTAACTTCCTCTTCTCGCTTGCAAAGCGTGCTCGTAAGTACTATCTAGGCCTTACAACAATCACGCAGGACGTAGAAGACTTCATGGGAAGTAAAATGGGCCGTGCAATTGTCGCCAACTCATCGATGCAGCTTCTCCTTAAGCAATCTACCAGTGCCGTTGATGTACTCTCTGACGTGTTTAAGCTTACCGAAGAAGAGCGTAAACGTCTCTCAAACTTCCCGGTAGGGCAGGGGCTTTTCTTCGCTGGGCAAAACCATGTCCATATCCAAATTGTAGCCTCACAGACCGAGACAGGACTCATAACAACCAACCCAGCTAGCTTCGCCCAGGCGCAGCCTCAACCGCCCCAGCAGCAACAACAAAATCTTCCCGGGCAACAAGCGCCACCTCCGGGAGGCTACACCACCCCAGGCGAATATAACGTTTAATCAGACACATATAGCATCATCCCATGGCAGAACCCCTCCGAAATAATGAACACCCCGAGATCGAGCCGGACATCCGACCAAATCTTCACGTGATCGAAGGTGGTGGGGAGACAACACCCGAACGAGCACCACTCCGCTCTACTGCAGCAAAGAATCTTCAAGATCAAGAACGTGCCGCCGGTATAGCAGAAGGAAAGGCAGTCACTTCGGGTGAACAAGGTAAGTCAAGCGACGTCCGTGAACGCGAGCAGTCTGGCGGAGGATGGCAGAACAACTTCACGGGCGGAAACGTTACCGCTAAAAAGGGTGGCCGCCTTAAGGCGCTCGCGCAGCGGAAAGGTCCGCTTGGACTCCTTATCTCTATCCTTCTTATTGGAGGCTTCTCAATTACCGCCATTCCGAGCTTCCTTCCGATGTGGCTTCGTTCTACTGCAGAGAATTTCTATGGTAACTCATCCCGAGCTGCTCAGTACCACTACCGATCTGGACTTAAGTATCGCATAGGAAATACGGGCGCCTGTTCTAACGCAGCAAGTATTCGCTGTAAGCTCGCATCAGTTAACGACAAAACACTGAAGAAGTATACAGATCAAGGTTTTAAGGTAGAGACCGACAAGGTTGGTGATCGACATGTCATTAAGGCAATCACATTTCCGGATGGGACTCGAGTAACCGATGGAGATGCGTTTGTTGCTCATTTAGATTCTTCTGTAAGCGCGAAGAGTCGAGTATTTGCCGTCTTCAACCCACGGAGTGGACCGTATGTTGGCCAAAAGTTTACAAAACTGCTTCAGAAATTTGGCCTCGCCAAAGATAAGGTTGTAATCTCTGGAAAAGATCGAGACGCCGTTGCGAGATCCTTTAATAGGGAAGCGGGAGCCCCAGAAGAACCGAAGACCGACGAAGAGAGGCGTCAAGCCGCCGAAAGTGAGCGAACTTCACTTGAAGAAGACATCAAGAGCAAGGGTGGTAAGGTTGCCGGCGGAGCGGGAAAGGTTACTAATGTTGTCGGGTACGCATGTAGTATATATGACACAACGCGGCTAGCCGTGGGCCTCGTCAAGGCTAAAAACGCAGCCAAATACATTGCTTACGCCTGGCTCTTCTTAAAACTCGCCGATCAGATACGAGCCGGCGATGCCGACTCTGGTACAATTGCCGCTGCCGCAGGAGTTTTAACGGCGACGGCAGCCTCAGGTGACTTCAAGGGTAAATCCGCGCTTGATTCGCCCGGGGTTCGTGCTATGGCTTATGGAGATAGGACGAACCTCACCTCAAACATTCAGAAAATTCTCCTCGGGGGTAATACAGCCCTTATAAAGCTCGACTCTACACTACTTTATATTAAAAATTTGCTTGGTAGTGGAAATGTCCGTTCAGCTTGTAAAGCGAGTAGTAATGTTGTCGTAGGAGCTGCCCTGTCTCTCATAGCCTGCGGGGCGGGCGGAGGTGCCGCCGGAACAATAGTCCCGGGTATTGGGAATGCGGTAGGTGGTGTTGCGGGGGCAGTTGTGTGTACGGCCGGTAATCTACTTATTAGCATTGCAGGGTCTGCCTTAATCGGCTATGCGATCCAAGAAATTATGCCGATTCTCGTTGATTATCTCGCGAAGAAACCCCTCGATTTCGACCTTGCCCCAGAGGATGCAGGAAATGCCATAACTGTTGGCGCCGGCCTTCTCTTTGCTGGTGTGGGTGAACAAAGTGGCCTTAAAATTGCAACAAAAGACGAAGCAGAAGGTTTCACAAAAGTTGCCTTTGAAGCCGACAAAGAATATACAGAAGTTGCAAAATACGACGCACAAAAAACACCATTTGACGTAACGAATCAATATTCCTTCATGGGGCAATTCGCTCGTCAACTTGGTGCATACAATACAGGCTCAAACATTTTCTCATCCACACTTGGAACTATTACATCAAGTATCGTTGGAGCTCGCTCGTCGCTTATAACTTCCGCCGCCTACGCTGCAGATATGCCGTCCGCACTCAACAATCAAACACTCGGATCATGTCCAGACCCTGAACTTGCAGAAAAGAACTTTGGCTGCGACTCCGTAGGTAATGTTCTTACCGTACAAAGTAAAGAAGAAATGACCCGCTCAACACAATCCAACCTTGACTATATGATTGGACATGGCTATGTTGACGAAGAAGGGAATACGGTTGCCGGATCCGACTACGAAAAGTTTACGAAGTACTGTACCGGTCAAGATCAAATGGTGCCAGGAACCTCGATTCTCTCACTCGAGGATGATGATTACGATTGGCCAAACTCTCGCTGCCAAAGCGACGAAGAAGAGATCTCCCAGTTCCGCACCTACACTTCACGAGTAGGCAGTAGCGACGATGAAGACACTCAGTACACAGATGGCGAAGGCGGAGACGGTACTTCTACTTCAGCAGAAACAGGCGCAGACATAACGGGCGATGACTTTAAGACAGAATGTCCTCAATATGGAGGTAAATGTGATGGTGAATGCGTTGACTTTGTGATCTTCCGACTTGTCAAACACAAAGTACTGCCACGACCAATGGCTCTTGGGAATGGTAAAGATATCGTCGGAAGCCTTGGTAGGATGGGTTACAAAGTTGACACCACTCCTGCCGTTCATGCAGTTATGTCAACTCCCGTCACATCCACACCACAATACGGCCACACAGCAATGGTATCTAAAGTAAACGCAGATGGATCATTTGTCGTTGAAGAATATAACTTTGCCTCGCATCATACCTACGGAACACGCACCATTCCCGCATCTGACATTGCAGCTAAAAAAATGACGTTCGCGCACACCGAGGTAGACTACAAATGACCCGTAATCAAAGACTCCTCTTAATTAGCATAGGAATATTTGTTCTACTTTCTATTCTTGCAGTTGTTGGCTATCTACTCTTGCCCCATCAACCTACCCAAGAAAAGAAGAATGACGGCGATCCGCATTATATTACCTACACACCCTTAAAGATAGACTTCGGTTCATATCCAGACTTACAGGACACAGATAAAACAGCAATCACGTCGGGCCTGCAGGCATATGTTGACAAAACAGGTTCAACCTCTGGCATTACTGGTAGCATTCGCGATGGGTCATATAAGAAATCAGCCGAAGGCACTGTGATAACAATTCAATTCCTCATTGACATACCAAGCGTTAAACGTACCTATAAAATCAACATTGGTAGAGACTCCTCAACAGGTGAGAATAGCCTCTACATTCTATGTCCAGATACAAATGAACTTAAGTACGGCACGTTTGATTGCGTAGATGATGTCACGAGAAAGGAATAAGATGAAGAAGATACTCATCAGCATCATTATCGGCACGCTTGCACTCACTGCGCCGGCACGAGCACTGACCCCAGCAGACTACGGCCTACAGGGAATTGACTTTTATAGTTCAAAAGCATGTAGCGCCACTGGATCAGCTGGAGGTGGCGTACCGAACGTCAGTTCAAGTGAGAGTGAAGATAAAAACGCCGAGCAGATCTTTAAGTTCCTTATAAGCACTAAGTTTAGCGGCCTCGGCGGCAAGCCTTTCAACGCCATTCAAGCTGCCGGAGCTCTTGGTAACTTCTTCCAAGAATCACGCTTCGATCCAGGAGCAATCGAAGGAAATGGCGAAGGGCACGGGCTCGCCCAGTGGTCCTTTGATCGTAAGACTGCTCTATTTGCGCTTGCAAAGTCAGAAGGGAAGCAGTGGAACGATATGGGCCTTCAATTCCTCATGATCCAGCGAGAAATTGATGCATCTTACGGTAAAAGCCTTCTAAACGAAAATTTTGGTTCTGTCTCCTCGCCAAAAGAAGCCTCTTATATTTTCCAAGCTGTTTACGAAAGTGCTCGTGTCCCCGCACAAGCTACACGAGATGGTGCTGCACAGAAATACTACGATAAGTTCAAGGATATGGCTCCAGACTCTGGTGCAATCGCTGGCGCATCCGGCGTTACCGGGTGTGGTACTGGATCTAGCTCACAGTTCTCAGCTGATGGATTTATTGTATACAACCAGTGCGACACACGCTGGGCAAACGTACCGTATGGCGATTCAAATGCCTGCGTATCCGGATGTGGTCCGTCTGCAATGGCAGCGGCAATCACCGCACTCACAAAGCAAGAGGTCACGCCAAAAGATACCGTTCCGTATGCAAGCTCTAGAGGACTTCTCGTTGGAGGTGGAAGTAGTTGGAATCTTCCACAAGTGCTCGGCGATCACTGGGGACTAAAGAGTAAGCAAATACCCGCAACCGTTGGTGATATAAACAAAGTACTGCAAGCAGGTGGTCTCGTGATTATGGCCGGAAAAGGAGCAGCACCATTCACAAGCGGCGGTCATTACATCCTAATTCGCGGAGTCACCACTGAAGGTAAATGGAAAATATCTGACTCCAACGGAGAAATTGGCCAAACGAATAGTAAGAAAGATTGGGATGCTCAGCCCGTTCTTGATAAATCCATCGCAAATGGTATCGGCAGCATCTACAGCTTAACGAACTAGGAGTTGAATATGAATCAAAGACAGCAGCGTATAATAATCATCTCAGGCATCATTCTCATTCTAGTAATCTTTGGCGCCTCGTTCTTTTTTGCAACGAGATCCTCAAACTCTAACAATGCAACCTACACTACACACGAATACATCGACCCCGCATCTGGCGACCAAGTAATCGATACGACTGGCAAAACACCGGAAAATGGAGGCTCAACAACGTATACTCCAACTTATTATGGTATGGATGAACTATACAATAGGGGCTTCTCCCAAGATCAGGTAACAGCCGTACGAACCTTCTTAAATCAGTACACTACCCAGCAGCTTGAAGCAGGAAAAACAAAAATAGAAAAAATAAGCCTGGAAAGAGAAACGATCGCCCATACCATTGATAAGGACAGCGGTATGAGTATCTATACACTTCATCTACTTATCAATCTTTCTGTCGCATACACACTCACAATCAGTTCAGATGGAATAAATCCAGCTAAATATGCACTTTATGCCGGGTCTACTGCCACAGGTACTCCAGTTCTCCAGCAGTAAATTAAATACCCCGATGCCTCCTGAAGAGACACCGGGGCAGCTCGGAACCTACAACGCTGTGCAGGAGTTCCTCGACAGAGCCTGTTCACCACGACACAAGCGTCGCGAATTACTCAGAATCGTTTCCGTCGTATCTTTTTTGAAGACTGCGACTGATCCGGTGGGATAGGGAGGTGTGCCGCTGCTCATGCTCGACGGGCAGTCGACGTATCGAGTCTCTCCGTATCTCACCTGGAATCCACCCTGAATCAGAGACGCACTCAAGGCTGTATACGCAGTACAGGTCGGGTAGTCACCTCCGGCCTCAACCTCTGATTGAGTTTCCCCAGTTCCATCCCGCCGAATAGTCATCAGGACCTTAGGGGGAGTGGAGTACCACAAGCCAACGTAGGTCGAAAGCGATGCAGATGTTTCGGATACCACCGGCTCAACCCCAACCTTCATCGTACCAACCACCAGCTCGGTAATCGCACGTGTCGCCGTATCGACGATCAACTTGGCCAGCTCGACACCCTTGAAGAGTCCGAACCAGTCAACCGCATCGCCGAGGTTTTCGGCAACCACTCCAGCAACGACCATGAAACAGTCGCTGATCACTTCGGCGTACTCCTTGACTCCCGGAGAGGAGCCAAGCTTGCCGAAAGCATCCTGGAAACATGCGATGACACCTGCGTTCTCGATGACCTTGGCAGCCATCTCGATCAGCGCACCACCACGACCAATACCTGCGAGCATTCCGACCAGGAATCCCGCAGCATCGTACGACAGTTCCGTCAGGAACGTGCCGACCGTTGCCTGCGCCTGAATCGTCACCGGCAGAGAGTCGGTCGACATTGCTGCGACCAACTTATCTCCACCGCCCATCACGGCTGAGGACTGATTGTCCGGAAACATCCAGCCATACAGCTTCTTAATGAGCTGGTCCTCGATGTTGCCACCGCTGACCGTGGTGCGCACTCCGTCAGGAGCCGATACGCGCAGCAGATAGCCGAAGTTGTTCGTAACTCCGACTGTCGCTGCGTCAGTCCCACTCACCATACAGGCGTAAATGGGGCTGACCTTGTCCAGCGACCAGTGCTCCTTGGTACCGATGCGCACCTTAGCACCATTGACCGTCACATCCTGCTTACACGACCCGAGATCCTTCTTGGCCTCGTCATCATGAAACAACTCCGCCAGCGCATCGTCACTCATGTGTGTCAGCACCTTAGGCGACAAGTGGCTGAGCGTCACTGACACCATGCCAGCACGAGGCCGCCAGGTGTCGAGCAGGGCATACGGATACTTCTTGTTGCCAGGAAGTGCCGTATAGGCAAACGGCCGATCAGACGTCTTGTCGGGCATCGTCAGCGTCAAAGAACGCGCCGGCTGCACAGACAGACCATCCTGAATCAATGAGACGTCGAAGCTCGTCGCCGAGCTGCGAGACCCCATGAGTGGACCAGGATCGTTCGCATCGAGGACTCGCACGTTACCGTAGCGAACCTCAGCCTTCTTTTTCACTGCACCCTTCGGCACAGTGATCACAACACCGTCGTCGAATGACAAGGTGCCACCCTCCGGGCCAACCTCATGTGACTGAGATGGACCGTTCCGATGTGACGTATCCGTATCGAACGGCCAATCGCCGTGGATATATTGAATACACCCCACCAGCACTGCGATTACCGTCGCCCATGCGACGACCTTCAGCGCCTTCAATCTTCTCACCCCTCACGGTGAATAGTTGAAATAGAACGTTGTAAATTATAACATAATCTTATAAAAGTTTCAAGCCCCCTCCGCATAGTAGCGGAGGGGGCTTCTGGGAGCTTCTCAGCTCAGCCACTTGGCGTGGCGAAGAGCAAAGCTCATCTTCTCGACATCGAACTTCGGCCCTCCGTTAGGCGCATCGATCCCGATGATGTAGAAGAACTCGCCGCCGTGATTGAAGATCCAGAAGGTCGAGCGCGAATCGCGCGTGGAACCCTCAGGGATCGTCTTGCAGTCACTCATATCGGAGTAGTATCGATCGACTCGGAGTCCGTCCACGACATCAGACCCCACCGGCTTCTTGTCCTGGAACGGCGCGTACGAGTTGCAGGGAATCCGCTTCTGAGTCATGATGTCCTTCAGCGTCTTCGGTCCGTCAGGACGGACGAACGACAGAAGAGGACAGGAGAAGTCGGGCGATGTGGCCGTGTCGTTACACCGAGACGATGTGTCCACATACATCACATCGGACCCGTACTTCCACCCCTCCATTTTGGGGAGCGACAGCTTACCGGCGACCGTGATGCGCTCTGCCGGCAGTGTGTACGACCCCGCCTTCTTCGCGGACCCAGTCGCAGTAGGGCTGTGACGAGGCTTCGGACTGGCCTCACTCTTCGAGGAGTCGTCACCTCCGATCTTACAACCAGAGACGGCGAACAGTAGAGCGATCGCCACGGCGATTCCTTTGCGATTCCGCACAGGATTTCCTCTCAGTTAATTGTCGCGAATATCCGCGACAGGCGCTTTGCCTAGCATATTTTACAACATTCACTATACTTATGCAAGTACTAAAGACTTGTCACGTACTTATCATCTACTCCATGTCCACCAGTAGCAGTAGTAATAATCATCTGGTTCTTAACGAGTTGCGAAATGAGTAGATTTTGACGCGTAGCGTCGAGTTCACTAAATACATCATCAAGGAGGATGACAGGGGACTGACCTGTTATCTCTTCAATAATTTCGACTTCCAAAAACTTGAGTGCCAACACTACACTGCGCACCTCACCTCGAGACGCTACAGAAAGAGCGGGGGAATGATTAAAATCAAAAAGAACATCATGCCGATGGGGGCCAACAGAGGTAAACCCAAGCATCCTATCCCGTTCACCATGCGCATGGAGTTCTGCGAGGAGCTTTTGCTGTAATGAGCCGTCTCCACTATATGAATAGCGCATCGTGACCGCATCGCCAGTATGGGCGATCAGGTTATAGGCATCCGCGAGGCGTGCATTCAGACGATCAATAAAAGCGAAGCGCTGCTCAATTATATACGCACCATACTCACTGAGCGATACGTTCCAGGCAAATAGGTCGCCATCCGTCACCTGAGGCCTTTTAAGAAGCGTATTGCGCTGCTTAAGCGCTCGGTCGTATCGACGAAGCGAAAGCCCGTAGCGCGGGTCTAATTGGCTAATAAAGCGATCTATAAACTGCCGCCGACGTGTCGGTGATCCATTTAGGAGCCTCAGATCATCTGGTTCAAAGAGAACGACAGGTATTTTACTCCGAGGAGATAGCCTGTACTGTGTTTTTCCGTCTACTACGAACTGCTTTCGCCCCGTTGCCCGAGACGGATCAAACTTGACTGTACGCTCACCGTCGCCGTCAAAGCGGATATCGATACGGTACCACGGCGCTTCTTGACGAAGTACGTCTGCGTCACCGCCCTTAAACGAGCTCCCCTGCAGGGCAATATAGAGTGCCTCAACAAGCGAGGTCTTACCACTTCCATTAGGTCCCGTCACCACAGTCACGCCCGGCGAAACGGCGAGCGTGTAATCAGTATGCGTGCGAATATTCTGCACGCGAACCTGTGAAACGAGGGGCATAGAAATCTAATTAACTCTTAAGAGGCATGATCACATGCTTATAGTTAACGTCGTCGCCCTTGGCGGAGAGTACACACGGCGCAAGCTTTCCACTAAAGCGAAAGACAACCGTGTCACCTTCAACAACTGAGAGCGCATCGGCAAGGTAGCGAGAATTTAGCGTCACCTGTCCATCCGCAGTCACTTCTGCATCTGCACTCGAGGTGTTTTCCCCAAGTTCTGAGGCAATTGAGTGGATAGAAAGCGTTTGCTTCTCCTGGTCAGCAGTAAGTGTGACACTTCCGCCTGACTCACGGGCAAAAAGTCCTGCAATCTTAGTGATGCGCACGAACTCGCTTGCCTTAAGTACCATATTTGTTTCCGACTCCTTGGGGATAAGTTCTCGGTATGGTGGAAAATTACCGTCGATAAGTCGACTTGTAAGTTCCGCTTCTCCGACACGGAAACGCACCTGTGTTTCATCAAAGAGGATATCTACCTCGGTAACGTCATCGGTAAGGACGCGGAGCACTTCCTGAAGGGTGGTCGTAGGGATAATTGCCGCGACTTCACTGGTTGTTTCAACAAGTCGGCGTTCACTGAGACGATATCCATCTGTTGCAGCAAGGTAAAGATATCCTTCAAATGAATGCCAGTATACACCTGTAAGCATCGGACGGGTCGCATCGCTACTACTCGTAATAATAGTTTGACCTACGGCTTGTTTAAAATCAGCCGGACGAATGCTGTACTGAATTGAAGAGGTTTCATCGATCGTAGGAAGCTCAGGGAATTCATCCGCAATCACTCCGTTAATGACTGATTTATAGCTTCCTGAAGTAATGGTTAGGCGGTTATCAACAACTTTGAGTTCAACCGTACCCTTAGGAAGGCTGGCAACGAAGTCACTTGCAAGCCGAGCGGGAATGGTAATTGATCCTGGAGTAATGATCTTTGCTCCAATCAAATGAGTCGACGCAATCTCAAGGTTTGTTGCAGCAACAAGGAGACGATTACCGTCTGTTCGTAAAAGAATGTTACTAAGAATAGGTAGCTGTGTCTTATTGCTTGCAACTCGACCGACATTGCTGAGGGCGCGAGTCAGATTTTCCTGGGTGACGCTTAGTTCCATCTATTATTACCTTTCTTTCAGATTTATTTGGTTGCGGTTATTAGTAGTTCCTGTGGATAGTGGGGATAAGTTGGGGAAATCCAGGGGTGAGAGGTTAAAATTACTTGGGGAATAGTAGAGGGGAAATGTGGGGAGGGGTGTGGTGATAACTGAGGCTTTTACACTCCCAAGTTTATACAACCATACCTTTGATTGGCTGAGTGTGGATAGAAGCACACCGGCTGTCCTATGTTGTTTACCCACAGATTCCACATCTTTTACACAGCCACTAGGCATACAGTTTCTCCCGTATCTCAGCTACCTGTTCCCGGATAAGATAGTCGAGCTTAATAGCTTTTTCGATCTTTTCGACAGAGTGGATCGCAGTTGTGTGGTCTTTGCGACCGAGCTCACCAGCAATCTTAGGGAAACTGAGGTGAAGTTCGCTCCTGAGGAGATACATAGCAATCTGACGAGGAACGACGATATGCTTATCTCGCTTTGCGCTGCAAATCTCTTTTACTTCGATTTGGAAATGACGAGCAGTCTTATCAATAATCTGTTTTGCAGTCAGATGTTGTGGGCGAGAGTGACGAACATTGCTGATCAATCCTTCTGCAGTAGAGATGTCCGGGGTAATCCCACGCATTTCAGCATAGGCAAGCAATTGATTAAGCGCCCCCTCGAGCTCGCGGATGTTCGTTTTAATATTGTTTGCTAGGTATTCAATAGTTTCTCGACCCAGCTCCACTCCTGAAAGGGATGCTTTTGCCTGTACGATTGCGCAGCGCGTTTCGAAGTCGGGCATCTGAATGTCGATTGCCATGCCCCACTCAAACCGACTTCGAAGACGTTCTGTGAGTGTTGGGATGCTCTTTGGTGGCTTATCACTACTAATAATAATCTGCTTGTTTGCCTGGTGAAGTACGTTAAAGGTATGGAAGAATTCCTCCTGTGTTTTTTCCTTACCAGCAATAAACTGCATATCGTCCACGATAAAGACGTCTGCGGTACGGTATTTGTCCGAAGTTTTTTTCTTAAACCGCATACTGTCGACGAATTCTTTCGTAAAGGTTTCGGTATTAATATACATAACCTTTGCCCCAGGTTGGTTCTTGGCAATCTCATTACCAACAGCCTGCATGAGGTGGGTTTTACCTAGTCCTACGCCGCCGTAGAGGAAGAGCGGATTGTATTTCGTACCAGGATTCGCGGCAACCGCCTGGCATGCGGCGTAGGCAAGATCGTTACTTGATCCAACAATAAAGTTTGCAAACGTGTAGCGTGGGTTGAGACCGCTTACTGCTGTGGAGGTAGTAGGTGCAGTAACAACATTACGATCCGCTGGAGCTGAAATTAATTCTTCGACACTTGCAGAACGATTGGCCGCTGCAGTGGTTTCGCGAGTTACTGTTTTTTTACCAGTTGTCTTAATAACGTAGCTAATAGCAGCAGGAGAGGCACCGTTCTTTTCAAGTACAGACTTTACGCGGTCATTAAACTTTACTTCAAACTGTTTTTTAACAAAGATATTTGGCACTGCAATAACTGCCGTGTCATTTGTAAGATCGACCAATTCGGTGTTTTTGAACCATGTCGTGAAATTGGCATGGGAGACCGATAATTCGATCTCACCTAAAACACTTTGCCATAACGCATGATGCATATTTACCCTCTCCTTCGGTCGTTTCTGTCTGTTACGTTCTACTATACAGGGGCGAGAAGTTTTCCACAACCATAACGGGATGAGGAAAAGTATGCACGGCAAATAGGGGTATGAGTTGTCCACAAATGGCTATTTCATCTGTTAAATTGTGGATAAAGTAGGGGAAAACGTGGAAAACTGTGGATACTAGAAAACAAAGCGACGGGAGATCAAGCATGTGTGCTATACTTGCAAGCGCCCGACAGAGAGGATGAAAAATGAATCGGGATGCCGCCTTCACGCGAACAGTGGAAATTCTGTACGCAGACGAGGCGTTTGATCTGGGCACGGAACCCTCCCTCGTAGGGGGCTACGTATTTGCGGCAGCACTCTGCACTGATGAGGACCAACTCTTCGTTACGGAACAGCACTTCCTCAAGTGGGGGTTTGAAGTGCTCGCCCAATGTGCAGGACTCCATGTCAAGAATGTCAAAAAAAGCCTCTTCAACGCACACATGTATTCCTACAACTCGAAAGATAAGCGTCTCGTGGGAAGTAGGGTAGACGTGATGGTTCGTGAGCGTCCTTCGAGTCATCTCAATGATCTACGGGGAAAGCTGGCTACGTTGGTCCGAACGCGGGATGTGCCCATTAACTATCCCGTAGTAGGACTTCGAGAGAAACTTCGTGCAGAGGAAAGGGCTGTGTTTCGTCAAGCGCTTCTCCTGCCGCTCGATAATCGGCGAGTGCTCGCGAAGGTCGCGGCGAAGAAAGAGAATCCCCCAAGGGGATTTCAAGAAGGGCTATGTGAAACAATCCTCGGGTGGCATCAGGATCGGCGCCAGCAGCTCGTAAAGTTGCTCGTGTGATCCACAACCTCAAGCCCCAGTCCTTTTGGGCTGGGGCTGTTCACTTTTTATGAGCAGGAGCTTTAAGAATAAAAAAGAGATGCCGACGTTCGGCGGCGCAGGGCTATTCTTTTAGTGGTGTATATCAAAAGGATAGCTTTCTATCTCTTGTAAAAATCCAATAAAAAGGGTAAAATAGCTTAGATATGCCAAAACGAACGTACCAACCACACACTCGTCACCGTGCTCGTACGCACGGATTCCGCGCGCGTGTATCGACCAAGGCAGGTCGCGCTGTAATTAAGCGCCGCCGCATCAAGGGTCGCGCACGTCTGACTGTCTAATTGACGTAAAGCTAGCAATACGCTCACAGATGTGAGCGTATTTTGTTTTTATGGGGTATACTTAAAAGTAATTATGTTGTCAGCAAAGTACCGTTTCCACGGGCATGGCAGCTTGCGTTACGTGTATAAAAACGGGCAGGCTGTTCGTTCTCGCCTTATTACGATAAAACACACGAGCAATCCACATAGAAAGACGTCTCGTTTTTCAGTCGTGGTGAGTAAGAAGGTACATAAAAGCGCTGTAGGACGAAATCGGATTAGGCGCCGCATTTACGAAATTGTACGGCATGAAATTCCAAAGATGCACGGCATCCATGACGTTGCCATTATGGTATTTTCGAGTGAGGTGATCACAATGCCGCACGAGGAGCTCGAACAAACACTTCTGCCGCTGCTTGCTCAGGCGCGTCTGTATCCTAAAGAGGCGAAAGATGGTATACTTAAGGACAGATAATTTTCTGGAGTTTAGTATACTGTGAACATTTTTGAAATCATAATCGTACAACCGATTTTTAACCTTCTTATCGGTCTGTACAGCATAATCCCTGGTGGTGATTTTGGGGTCAGTCTCATTCTCTTTACCATCCTTGTACGCTTTGCGATGTATCCGCTTGTAAAGAAGCAGCTACATCAAACAAAGATGATGCGCAAATTGCAACCTGAGCTTGTCCGAATCAAGAAGAAGGCAAAAGGGAACAAGCAGCTTGAAAGCATGCAGATGCTTGAGCTTTACAAGAAACACGGTGTAAGTCCATTTCGCTCAATTGGAATTCTTCTGCTTCAACTCCCAATCTTTATCGGGCTTTATAGCGTGATTCAAATTTTCACCCTTCACCGTGATCAGGTGGCGAAGTTTACCTACGATTTCATGGAGAATATTGGCCCAATCAAGCACCTGATTGAACACCCAGATCAGTTTAATGAAAAGCTCTTTGGACTTGTCGATCTTACAAAATCTGCGTTTGGCCATGGTTCAGTAGATATTTTCCTCATCCTTCTTGCGGTTGTCGCAGCGGGTACCCAGTACATTATGAGTAAACAAACGATGCCACAGACAGGTGAAAAGAAGCGCCTCCGTGACATTATGAGCGAAGCTGCTCAGGGTAAGGAAGCTGACCAATCAGAGATGAATGCCGCTGTTATGGGTAAGATGATTCTTGTCCTCCCATTCTTCATGTTCTTTGTTATGGTAACCGTTCCGGGAGCGCTTGCGCTCTACTACGCTGTATCGAACCTTGTTGCTGTTGCACAGCAGGCCTACCTCCTTCGAAAAGATGAAGAGGAAATGGAAGAAATTGCCGATGAAGCACCAAAGCAAGGGAGGAAAGCGACTGCCAAGGCAAGAGAAAAGGCTGCACGTGATGCCGTCGTAACAAAGATCACCGCGAGTGATACCGGTAAGAAGGGAAAGAAGTCGTAAGATGGATCAGCTGCAATCAGTAGACTACGCTAAGAAGTACCTTGAAGATCTTCTTTCATTCTTTGGAGTGAACGTTTCAGTAGATGTGAACGTTACAGACGAAGTCATTGAACTTGCCGTGCCCTCATCTGAAATCAATAGTATTCTTATCGGAAGAAATGCTGAAACGCTTCGTAGTCTTCAGTACCTTGTCTCGACGACACTTCGCAATCAAGGTGCCACCCTTACACGAGTTAATGTAGACGTTGCAGATTACAAAAAGCAGCGCGCCGAAAAGATTGCCGAACAAGCCCGTGAATGGATTGAGCAAGTTCGCAGTACTGGCGATTCGCATGTCGCAAAGCTCAATGCTGCAGACCGTCGCATCGTACACCACGTAGCCAGTGAGTACGATGATATCCGTACCTTCTCAGAGGGTGAAGGTCGTGACCGTGCGATCATCATTGCCCAGAAGAGCTCATAATTTAGAAACTGTAAAAATAACGCCGCTCGTTGCGGCGTTATTTATTCTAAAAATCTAGAGTTCCACAATGGCAAGAATGTTGCCCGACGGATCCTTAAACCAGGCTATGTTTGGTCCCATATTATGTGATTTACCACGCATAATTCCCTTATCATCTTGAGGAGATCCAGGATATTTCTCGAAAACGACTCCTTTGGTGGTAAGCTCAGTATACGCTTCGTCAATGTCATCGACAACCAGATCAAGCATGGTATATGTTGCCGGTTCATGATCTTTCTTTTGATACATCCAAGCTCGATTACCACTCGGAAGGAGCATACTTGTGCCTCCTACCTGATCTTCAAACTGGAAACCGAGTATGTCGCCATAAAATTGCTTGGCTTCATCTATATTCTTTACCGAGAACCCACTAAATACTGATTGGATCTTTATCATAGGTTCAGTATAGCAAAAGCGTTACTGCTTTAATGCATTCATGTAGACTTCGTGCGTTTGTTTGGCCATACGTTCCCATGAGAATTTTTTAAACTGCTCAGCACCTTTTCGTATAAGTTCTTCACGAAGTTCGGGGTTCGTAATAACGTCATCAATTGCACGGGCCATATCGTCGACGTTCGTCGGGTCAAAGTAATGCGCAGCATCGCCGTATACTTCAGGAAGGCAGGTCGCATTGCTACTAACTACTGGAGATCCATATCCCATAGCTTCAAGTCCCGGAAGACCAAATCCTTCCATGAGTGATGCGAAGACGTACGCATCGCAGTGCTTAAAGAGCCAGTCTCGCTGCGCATTTGGAACAAAGTCTGTAAAGAGGATGTTCCTATACCCTTTCTTCGTGAAGTACGCTTCAGTCATCTGTGCGGCTTTATTTTTTTTACCGACGAGAATAAGGCCTAGATCGGGATGCTTCTTGAGAAGCTTTTGGTGTGCATCGCCGAGTCGCTTAATGTTCTTGTAGTCGCTCTGTTGCCCTACGTACATAATGAACTGCTTGAAGGGGTGTTCATATGGCTCAAGCCCATCCACGGCCGCATCTGCACCTTCAAGTGTGACAGTAACCTTATCGGGAGAAATACCGGAGAACTTGATGTAATCATCTTTTACATATTGCGTCGGCACCATAATGTGCCGATTCGTAGAAGCGATGCGCTTAAAGAGATATCGTCCAACCAGTTGTTTTGCGTGGAACATAAACCAGTTCTTGTCTGAGTTATAGGTTTTAAGAAGCGTAAGATCATGCACGGTCGTTACGTGGGGCCCCTTATAGCCTAATGGCTGTTGTGGCATACAGAAGTGCACAAGATCTGGGTTGAGATCATCAAGTACTTTTTTAAAGGTCGTCTGCTCGGCAAATGAGTAGTTGGGGACATCCAAAGCCTTAAGGGTGAATTTGGGGTTAGTTGGCTTCCAGTATCCAAGATCTTTTGTAGGTACGAGAACCGTATAGGTGTTTGTCGTATCAATCTTTTCGAGGTAGTGGAGTAATCGTTCAACGTAGGTTCCGGTAGAGGAATTGATAATTCGGGCATCGATAGCTATATGCATAGTATCTCTATTATACGGTATACTAGAGACTATATGAATGAGCTTTCAACCTATCTTGAAGCACTCAGCATAGACGGTTCGCTTGATAAAGGGCAGATCGTTAGTGTCCTCAAACAGGGGATTACAGACGCAGGATACACGATCGTTGATCTAAATGACGAAAAGCCTTGGGGTGCCTATTTTCGAATGAACAGTACTGAGGCTGATAGGTTCATTGCCGATTTCTTTCCAAGTCTCGCTCCTGATGAAGCGAGACTTGGAATAAAGGACGCCGAACTCAGTCCTAAAATTCTCCTTGTCGCACCGCATCAACGACTCAGCTGGCAGTACCATAATCGCCGCGCTGAGCGTTGGGCATTTCTTACAGAAGGCGGATACTATAGAAGCGACACGAACGAACCCGGTGAACTCGTTGTTGCGCAGCCTGGAACGGTGGTTCAATTTAAACAAGGTGAGCGTCATCGACTTGTTTCCGTGGGGGATACCTATGCAGTTGTTGCGGAAATTTGGCAACACACCGATTCAACAAACACTTCTAAGGAGGATGACATCATCCGTCTTTCGGATGACTATAGTCGCTAGGGAACCTAGTTCTCTTTATTTACAAAGACGACGCGCGAATAGAGAACATAGTTCCAAATAAGTGATGCTACCGTCGCGATGAGCTTTGCTGCAAGGAGTGCCATATGTGGATCGGGGATAATTCCTTGGAGTGGTGGCTTAATACCAGCGATGATCGCAGATTGTATACCCCAAAGTCCAAAGAGCGTGACTATGACGAAAAGTAACAGCTCACGCCTAATGTTCTTTCCGGAAGACTGAAACGTAAACTTCTTGTTTGCGATGAAACTAAAACAAAAGGCAACTGTCGTCGATACGATATTGGCAAACAGTGTCGGAAGTCCAAACGCAGTCAGTATAAAAAGCAGTCCAAAGTCTATGGTTGTATTTGCGCCACCAACAAGAACGAATCTAATTTTCTGTGATTCAACGTTTAGCTTGGCCATGGTATTCCTCTACAAAATAGAGTGGTCGTTGTTTTGTTTCATTAAAAATACGACCAATATATTCTCCAATTACACCAAGTGAAAGAAGCTGTACGCCACCAAGAAAGAGGATGACAGCCATCATGGAAGGATACCCTGCGAGATCGTTATGGCCAAGCATCGTACGAATAACGAGATAGAGAATATAAATAAACGCAGCAAAAGAAACGATCATTCCAAAGAGTGATGCGATACGAAGCGGAGCGGTCGTAAACGAAGTAATGCCATCGATCGCAAGATTAATGAGCTTCCAGTAGTTCCACTTCGTCTCACCGGCAATGCGAGGATCGCGGTCATAGAGGATTTCTTTTTTCTTATATCCTATCCAGCTAAACATGCCTTTGGTGTAGCGCTGTGATTCGCGGAACTTTTTCAGTGCTTCGACGCAGCGTCGATCAAGAAGGCGAAAATCACCGGTGTCCTGTTGAATAGGGACGTTTGTCGATTTTTGTAGGACTTTGTAAAAAGTCTCAGATGTAAATTTCTTAAACCAACTTTCGCCGGCACGACTTTTACGACGCGCATAGACATCGTCATAGCCTTCTTCCCAGTATTTGAGCATCTTAGGAATAAGCTCAGGTGGATCTTGAAGGTCGGCGTCAATAATAACTGTCGCATCACCAGTGACATGATCAAGTCCTGCAATCATTGCAGTCTCTTTTCCAAAATTACGAGAGAGATTTACATAGGCAATCCGTGGATCTTTTTTGGCATACGATTTAATAATCTCCATCGTGCGGTCGCGACTACCATCGTTAACGAAAAGAAATTCGAATTTATAACCTGGAGTATTTTCAGCAAGCTTTCCAAGTCGTTCGTAGAGATGCTGCAAAACTTCTTCTTCGTTGTATGCAGGAATAAGAATGCTAATTGTTTTCATCTTTATTCGGTCTCCTTTTTAATTACCTCGAATTCGAGGTAATTAAAACTTCGACTCTCGGAAGTAATCATTTCAGGTATGAAGTTCATATGCTATCAGTATATCACCTTACGGTATCGACAAGTTCCGTGATGCTGTCAGAGGTTAAAGCGCTAGCCTCTCGGAGAAGCTTCGTTTTAGCGACTGCGGATTGTTCGGTAGAATTCAGGATCGCTCCCGCGTGACCGAGCTGTATTCCCGCTGGCGCCGCGTGACCAGCGATGTATGTATAGACTGGCTTCGTGACGTGAGCTCGGATATATTCAGCTGCGCGCTGTTCGCCATTTCCACCGATTTCTCCAATGAGTACGATTGAGGTGACGTCGGGATCTTTTTCAAAGAGCGCTAAACAGTCTATGAAGTCAGTACCCCGAATTCTATCTCCACCAATACCAATAATGTATTTCTGTCCAATCCCGCGTGCAGTCAGGCTGGCTGCGGCTTCGTAGGTAAGGGTTCCGGATCGACTCACGATGCCGACATTCCCAGGTGTTCCCATATGAGTTGGAATAATACCGAGCTTTAATACCCCTGGAAGCAGCACGCCTGGGCAGTTTGGCCCAATGAGCGTGGTACCTGCTGCATTAGCTCGTTGCTTCACTTCGAGCATATCGTGTATAGGAATACCTTCGGTAATACAGACAATAAGTGGCACCTTTGCATCAATCGCTTCGAGCAGTGCTGCCTTCGCGAACGGTGCTGGCACAAAGACGACAGAAGTATCAACGCGCATTTCTTCTTGGATAGCGGCGATTGAGTCGAAAACCGGAATGCCATGTATTCGCTCGCCAGCTTTTCCTGGCGAGGTGCCCGCGACTATACTAGTGCCAGCCTGAATCATCTGCTTAGTGTGAAATGCGCCATGTTTTCCGGTTATGCCCTGAACGATGACATTTGTGTTCCTTTTAAAGAGCTGACTACGCATAGACAACCTCCTTCGCCGCTTCCAGGCATTCATCAAGCGTTGCAAGTGTGGCAATGTTTTCTGCTGAGAGAAGTTCTTCTGCTGCTTCGAAGTTAGTGCCGGCAAGACGAATGAAGAGCGGAGGGAGATGTGGAATCTGTTTCTTTGCTTCAATTACTGCTTTTGCAACTTCGTCGCAGTGGGTAATGCCTGCAAAAATGTTTATCACGATTGCTTTGACGTTCTCAAACGCCATAATCTGGTTAAATGCGGCAAGAACATTCTCAGCATTCGCACCGCCTCCAATATCAAGGAAATTGGCTGGCATCATACTCTTCGCGGCAACCGCATCGACTGTTGCCATGGCTAGCCCAGCGCCATTTGCAATTGTGGCGACTGTCCCATCTTCATGGAGTGTCACGAAGTTTGTGTTCTGAGGCTTTTCTTCGAAGTTCCATTCGGGGTGACGGAAGGCTGCCATATCGTCGAGTTCCATTTTGCAGTCTCCGCAGACAAGTTCACCATTCGTCTTCTCGATGAGTGGATTGATTTCAATAAGTGTTGCATCCAGTGATATGAACGCTGCATAGAGTTTTTCAATAAAAGGCTGAAGCATCGATACGCTATAGCCAAAGTACTGAGCAAGTTTCTTGATAGTTTTTTGTACGGTAGCTGCGTCAACCGCCTCATTAAAAAACCCAGTCGTAGTATTGTCTTCGACCTCAATGCCACCCTTTGTGTGTGCCATAAGGCGTATTGAAGCTGTCTCCTGATCTATGAAAAGAGAAATGTAGAGCTCTTTTTTAATAGCAATTTTTTCTTCCGCAAGTAACGTTCGTGGAATGAATCCTTTAATAGAGCGTTCGAAAAGCTCGGATACTGTTTTCTTTATATCCTCAGAGCGTTCAACGACAATAATGCCACCGAGCTTGCCTCGACCTCCAGTAGGGACCTGCGACTTTAGGACAATTGGCGCGGATAGGGTACGCTGTGGAGCAGCTACTAACGTGCTTTTTGGAACAGGTAATCCTGCCTGATGTAAAAGTTTCTTGGCTTCGTACTCTAAGAGGTTCATAATGATTTTGCGTACGACACAATGCGGTCAGCATTCTCTTTCCAAGAGAATGACCGTGCATGCCGCGCACCCTTTTCTCGCATTTCCTGCGCTAACGTTGGTGTTGTGAGAACTCGGAGTATAGCGTCGCGGAACGAGGCCGGACTTGCTGGATCGGCATAGAGAGCAGCGTCACCTCCCGCCTCTCGAAGTACTGGAATATCTGATGCAACCACAGGTGTATTACCGGCCATCGCTTCGACAACGGGCATGCCAAAGCCTTCGTATGTAGAAGGCATGACGTACAGGCTTGCTTTTTGGAAGAACGCTGGTGAGTCTGTCTGATCTATATAGCCAGTATGGACAACCTTTTCTCCAGCAGCCTGAGCATCGGCAATTGCTTTTTGAGTGCTGTCGCTCTTCCACCCTTTACCGCCGGCAAGAACAAGGCTATATTCGGCTTTTATCTCATCAGGCAAAAGTTGATATGCTTCGATGAGTGTCTTTTGATTCTTCCGCGGCTCCATGTTGCCAATGAAGAAGATGAACCTCTCCGTAGGGATGCCGTATTTCTTGTGGATCTCATTTGTGTTCTCTGTAAAGTATTCAGGTTCTGCAGGAACCGGTGTCACGATACAGCGGGATGGATCATACGAAAACTCTTTTACGATCTCGGCTTTGACCGCTTCTGATACGGTAATAATGAAGTCAGCTTCTTTGAGTGTACGAGGAACAACGCGCCGTAAATGAGCCAGATTCTTATCTTCGACGACTTCAGGAAAGTAAAGATAGGTGAGATCATGAACGACGGTTGCGGAGCGTTTAGACCGAATGGTTGGCCAGGTTACAAAGTTAGGAAAGACAGTGAGGTCTGCTTTAGGGAGGAAAAGATCAAAGGGGATCCGTACATTAAAGCTTTGTAGTTTTGCGTACACTCGAAGTGGAATGAGTGGATTCTTAATAGGATTTCGTTTGAGCGTTACGTCAGGCGTTTTTTGGCGATTCAAGAAATTGAAGTATGTGGCGGTGAGCGTGGTGTTTGGTTCAGCATCAAGTGCTTCGGTGAGTCGCTTCGTGTAATGGCCAACACCTGAAATAGATTGTGTAGCAAGTGGACTTATTTCCATACGAATATTCATGAGTTTCTCCCTTCATAAAGCGGTATAAAACGGTCGTGGACGATACGGGCAAAATCAAACTTTTGCTCGTACTGATTTCGAGCGCGCGCTCCTAGCTCGCTGCCGAGCTTTGGATCCGTACTAAGTCGCGCCATTGCAGCCGAAAGTGCATCGACATTTTGAGCGGGAACAAGCAGTCCCGTTTCTTCGTTTCTAATAATTTCACCGTTTCCTCCTACGTTTGTCGCAATAATAGGAAGTGACAACATACTCGCTTCAACGAGTGCTACGCTGAAGCCTTCGTGGTAGGTTGGATGAACAAAAACATCTGCACGCGCCATAAAACTGAGCGGATCTTTTTGGTAGCCGAGAAATTGAATATGATCTCGGTCTTTAGCGTAGTCACGGAGCGTAGCTTCATCGGGACCATCCCCGATGAGCCATAGTTCGCTTGCAGGGTGTTCTTTCTGGACATCTGTAAACGCATCGATAACCTCTCGAATGCCTTTGTCGATGACAAGTCGACTGACGACAACGAAAATGAAATGTTTATTTTTACTATGGGGATACTCGCCCGCGTAATCGAAAGAGCCATTGTATACAACGGTCATCTTTTGTAGGACAGGGTCGTTGTCCTTGAGGTTTGCAGCCACGAGCGACCGTTCGCTCTCACTTACGAGTGTAACTACATTCGAACGTTTCGCCGCTGCATGAACAAGTTTTCCGATGGGATTCTTATACCAAACACGAATATTTTTCCAAATATGCTTTAAGTCTGCATGATCGGTCCAAACAACACGAATTCCAAGCGCACTTGCGGCAAATGTTGCAGCAATAAAATCATCTTTACCTTGTGCGTGTACGACAGCGGGCTTTACTCGAATAAATAACTGCAAATACCAGAAAAAGAGAATAAGTTGCCAACAAAAATAAAGGGGTGTAAGGAAGATGCGTACACCGCTCCAATTCTGCCAAGACCACCACCAGCCTCGTTTTGTCTGAATGAAGCGAGATTTGGCAAAATCAAGGAGCTTTGGAGACCTTGAAATAATAAGAGGATCTAAGCCTTCCGCTTTAAGGCGTTCGGCGAGAAATACTGGAAATCGCTCACCGCCACCAAAGTCATATGACATGGCATTACGAATGAGGATTATACGAGTATTCTTCATAAATAGCTTACCTATAGTATACACGATGGTATAATAGGGTGAGATGAGATACCTTAATTCACGAAACCGTGCGATCCTCCGCGAGATGGTGAGTACGGACTTTAAAGTCAGATATCAAGGATCAGTTCTAGGATACACGTGGTCACTACTAAAACCACTGTTTCTTTTTGCGATTCTCTACCTCGTATTTACCTACATTATCCCCCTCGGAAAGGAAGTGGAGCATTATCCAGTCTATCTTCTTATCGGAATTGTGCTCTGGAACTTCTTTACCGAAGCAACCATGATTGGCGCAAGCTCGATCGTAGCTCGCGGTGACCTTATTCGGAAGATTAGCATCCCACGCTACCTACTCGTGATTGCAAGTTCACTGTCGGCAATTATCAACCTTGGACTCAGTCTTCTGGCTGTAGTCGTCTTCGCACTTTTTAACGGCGTTATTCCGACTTGGAACTGGCTCCTTATTATTCCTATTATTATCGAACTCTACGTCTTTGCACTTGGTGTATCGTTTATTCTAGCCACCGCCTATGTAAAGTTTCGTGATATCACCTACATTTGGGAAATTTTTCTTCAAGCAGGCTTTTATGCGAGCGCGATTATTTACCCACTCACGCTCGTACCAGAAAAGCTCCACCAATGGTTCTTTATGAATCCAATCGTACAGATTATCCAAGATGCTCGTCATGCCATTGCGACCGATACGAGCGTAACGCTCTGGTCGACCGTTCAATCCTGGATGGTAGTTGTACCGTTTATTATCATTGCAGTTGTAGCGCTTGTTGGTTGGTTCTACTTTAAGAAACAATCACAGTACTTTGCGGAGGATATTTAATATGGACACCACTGACACGGCTGAACCAGCAGTAATCATTAATGATATTCACAAAGAGTTTATTTTACCACAGAGTAAGAACACGTCATTTAAGCAAGTTGCAGTGAACATCGTTAAAAAGAACGATAAGATCACCCAGAAAGTACTCGATGGCGTCACCTTTACTGTTAATAAAGGTGATTTCTTCGGAATTGTTGGGCGAAACGGTGAAGGAAAGAGTACACTCTTAAAGCTTATTGCTGGTGTATATTCGCCAACGCAGGGAAGCATTACACTCAATGGTGGCCTGACGCCATTTATTGAACTAGGCGTTGGATTTAACCCTGAACTTTCAGGTCGAGATAACGTTTTCCTTAACGGAGCGCTGCTCGGGTATGACCGTAAGCAAATGGAAGCAATGTACGATGAGATAGTCTCATTTGCCGAGCTTGAGCCATTCATGGACCAGAAACTCAAGAACTACTCGAGTGGTATGCAGGTTCGTCTCGCGTTCTCAATCGCCATTAAAGCAAAGAACGACATCCTTATTTTCGATGAGGTACTCGCCGTTGGTGACGAAGCCTTTCAACGTAAATGTCTTGATGTATTCGAACGATACAAGGCAACCGGCCAGACAGTTATTCTTGTAACGCACGATATGGATACCGTGAAGAAATACTGTAACCGTGCTGCACTTATTAGCAAGGGAAAGCTTCTCCGTGTAGGTGACCCAATTCGTGTTGCTGACGATTACAGTCGTCTTAATCAGCTCGTTATTGACGAAGAGATTAAGAAACGGAACGACGAAGAAGAGGAACTTGAGGAGGCTGAAGATGACCGCGGCATCAAGCTCGCCGTCAAGCGCGGCGATGAGCAATCCAGCAGCTTTGCAGTGAACGAAGTCGCAACTGTTTCTATGGACTGGGACCAGGCACCGGAAATCGATCGTATCCTCCTCGACTTATACAAGAACACCGGAGAGCATGTCTGCAACTTCATTACAAGCCGAGAGGGGCTTGGATCACTTTCTGAAAAGTCACACGCAGACATTGATATTACCTTGAATCTTGCACCGGGAAGCTACCGCTTCGCCGCAAGCTTCTGGTCGAAAGACTTTGGAGAACGCCTTGGCGGTATCGCTGAAGCTGGTGAGTTTATCGTTACTAAAGATTGGTCACGGGCAAAGCACGAATTTGCCGGCACGACACTTCTCGATAGTCACTGGCGAGAATAGCGTAAGAGAGAAAACAAAAAAATCCCCGCGAAATGCGGGGATTTTTAGTTGTGGAGGAAGCTCTATTTCTTGCTATTTACGTCCTCGGCAATTTCCTTAGCCCAAACCATACAGTCTTCCATTGAACAGTAGGTCCAGTTACCGTAGCGGCCAGTAGTGTAGATACCTTGCTCCTTGAGTTCGCCAATCTTGTCCTTGATCTTTGCGTCAGTAGTACCTGAAATGTGAACATACGCAGGGTCCATGATGACATACGAGTGGTCAACGAGCTTCATTGAGTCGTCGATCATACCTGTCTTCTTCATGCCATCAAGCGTCTTTTCAATTTCAGTATCGACATCAACGACGCCATCTTTTGGATAGCCAATTTCAACGTACACGTTGAGTTCGTCAGTACCAAGGATGTTATTGTAAAATCCAACGCGGTAGAAGTTGAGTTCCTTTGAAGGGAAGTAGATCCAGTGTTCTTCTTTGTAGCGTGGAGATGGCTTGTCGAATCCAAGGTTCAAAACAAGTACCTTGTTGTATGACATTTCGTTAATGAGCGCGGTGTTGTCGCCCTGGTCGACATGTTCCAGGAAGCGGTTAAGCGGCATGGTGTTAAGAAGGTTCTTGTAAAAGATCTTCTCGCCCTTATCGGTGAGGACGTACTTTTCAGCCTGGTTGATCTCTGTCACCATGGTGTTAAGCTCAACCTTTGACTTATCGATTTGGTCAAAGAGCTTGTCGATAAAGTACTGTGTACCCTTCTTTAGATAGAGGAAGTGGTCGTTATATGAAACGTTGTTGTGCTCTTTAAAGTTACGGATAATCGCGTCGAAATCTGCGTACGGGAAGAAGCGACCCATTGCATTCGTATCGAGCTTACGGAGATCGATTGCGTAAAGCTTCTCGTTGTAGGGACGAAGGAACATTTCAACGATTGCCTTACCAAATTTTCCGTAGAGCATGTCGAGGAAGTTGTCGTAGGTCTCTTTTTCTTCCTTTGTGTAAAGGTCGTAAAGTGCATCAACGAATTCATCTTTTTCGAGCTGATTGATGTTCATCTGGAATGGATAGTCAACAAGCGCATCTTTGTAATAGATCTTGGTGATCTTCTTCTGTTCGATGATTTCTTCTGGCTCAACGAGTGAAAGGAAGAGTTTCTTCATCTCTTCAGTCTTGAAGTGGTAGAAGTGACCGGCAAAGTCCCAAACATAGCGATCGTTTTTAATCGTTCGGCAGTAGCCACCAACTTCAGATTCTTTTTCAAGAATGAGGTAGTCATCTTTGACATAGTTGGCAAAGGTAAGGCCTGATATGCCGGCACCGATCACTAGGTTGTTTACGTGTCGTTCATTCATAGTAGCTATTCGATTTACTCCTCTATTTGTTATGTCGTGTGTTTACGTCAATATTCTGTCCCACACCGATATCGCACCATGCAAACACCCTTATTATAGCATTCCCTGGTAACTATTTACCGCGCTTAAGGGTGTCGCGCGTCTTTCGGATCGTCGTATCAAAGCGTACGCTTGCACCACCTGTCTTTCGGTGGAGACGGACAATCTTTCCGGCAATTTCAGGATTGTTGTAGAATTCTGGGTACTGCTTGAGTTTCTCATCGAATGACTTGAAATGTTCACCGTCCTTAAAGAGTTCAGTAACAATATAGTACTGAGTCTTACACATCGGGATGATCAGGCGGTTGATCAGGTAGTGCTGCTTATTGAGATCAATCGAATCACGGCGTTTCTCGAGCTCTTCAAGAAGGCGAAGGGTAACCTTCTCATGGTGACGGACGTTTCGGATCATTGACTCACGCGACATCGACTGTCCGGGGCGACCAAGGTAGTAGTTGTAGATGTCGAGTGGATAGTAGGTGACTGTCTCGGCTTTAGCATAGGTAATGAAGTTATACTCCATGTCGACGTAGAAGCTGTTTTCGTCAATCTTAAAGTTTGCATCCTTCAGGAGCTGGGTCTTGTAGGTATTTGTCGGAAGCAGTGGCCCCCAAAGCCAGAAGCCATACCCTTCGTAGTTCATGGACCCAACGTTGTACTGAAGCCCTGGTGTCATGAAGTCGTAGAGTGCCGGGGTGTTCTTTGTCGCAGTAATGGCGAAATCTTCGACGTAGTTCGTCAGAACAATATCACTGTCCTCTTTTTCAAGGAGTCGAAGAAGTTTCTCGAAGTTCTCTGTGTAGAAGTAGTCGTCACCATCCATGAGGCGGAAGTATTTTCCGGTTGCTTCGCGGATTCCGGCATTGATCGTTGAGCCGTGTCCACCGTTTTCTTTATCAATCAGACGGACCACAGGGAGTTTTCCAGTATTAACAAGTTCCTCCAGTCGACGTCCCACCTCGGCTGTTTTATCCTTTGAGCCGTCGTTGACGATAAGGATCTCAAGTCGGTGGGCAAGTGGATGGTTAATGAGGGAGAGGATACCGTTCATGAGGAACTTCTCGCAGTTATACGAAGGCACGGTAATCGTAAGCAGTGGTTTCTCGTCGCGTTCTGCTGCCTTGTAGCTTGGTGCCTTAATCGCATCAGATCGATAGAGCTCAATAAGCACTTTCGCCCTTGAAGCCACCTCTTTATTGAGCGAAACGGCACGTGTGGCTGCGGCTTCCATCTCCGTATCGGAATGTGCGATATGGTTCTCAACTGCTTTTGCAAATCCTGCAAATGATTCAACTTCGTCGTAGGGGAGCGGTGCTTCGACTGTTTCAGCAATATGCTCAATGACAGGACGTCCTAATCGTCGGAGAAGCTCAATAAAACGAATATCACTATACGCACGGACTGGTTGAAGCAGTATGTCGATAGCGCTCAGCTGTTCAAGTGTCATGTTCGGATGAAATGCGACATGCGGAAGGTCCCTTAGGGGAGCGGTGAGGGGTGACTGGGATGGTCCATTTCCGTGGACGGAGACGTTAATACCGTCAGACACCCCTGTATGGTGAAGTTCAAGGAGCGCGCGCACAGCGATATCAACGCCATCTTTATGAAGCGGAGCAAAATCACTCACAACTCCAACAGTGAAGCGGTCGCTAGGCGTATGCGCTACCGGTGTTACCTCAAGAAAATCAAACATATTTCCAATATGGCTCACCGTAAACGGCGCACCAAGTGCTTTTTCGGTTTGTGTTTTAGTAGTTTCGTCAGCAAAAACCCAAGCAACGTTTGGCATCTTGCTGTACTTACGAAGGACGCGTTCTTTTTCAGCGAGAAGCCTTGTAGTTTCTGGCGTACGCGACTGAGCATGTTGGAAATACTGACGATGAATTTCTTCATATTCAGAAAGAAGAACATCCTGAACGCGGGGGTGAAGTGTGAGTTTTGTCGAAGAAAGGTCACTTCCATCCAGCATCTGAGCGAGTTTCTCATCGAACCAGTGCGCCACAATAGCAGAGTAAAGCTTTGTCTGGAGGAGGAGACGGATGTCGTTATATGAAGCATAGAAAACCGTACCGAAGGCTGCTGTGTCGGCAATCTCAGTGTGGCCTTGCCAGTCAGATGCAATCACGACGAGGTCGACTGTATGATTCGCCTCTTTAAGTTTTGCCGTGTAAGAAAGAAGCGCTTTTCCTTCAAGAGAGTGTTCGGAAGGAAGTGAGGGGAGAAGAAGGAGTAGATCACCCTTGAAGAGAGGCTGGATTGCTGCTGGGATGCTTTCGGAAACATCAAACGAAAGAGCGTTGATTTCGTGGCGACTGTGCGGTGGTACATGAATACCAACAAACGAAATACGACGGCTCTCTTCGAGATAGATCGAACGGTTTACCTCGAATGTCTGCAGTGTACCAAGGTTGCGATCAAGCAGTTTAAACGCAGGCGTCTCACCAGAGATGGTGTGTACCGATGAACTAATATGAAGGGGTTTCTTTCCTGTAAAGAGAGGCTGTGCGACGAGCACTTTTTTAGGGGTGTCAGTTGTATTCTCCAGGACATAGCCACCCTTTTTCTGAATGTCAGCAAGGCTCAGTCGAACAGTTGTATTTAAAAGGGGATTGCGCTTCAAAAAAGACTCCTACATGTGTCTAGTTAGTTAGTACTTCAATTATACCTCAGATAAGTATATGGGGCGAATCGGTGTGGTATAATTTAAGCGTCTATGAACAATCTTCTCTCGGAGCGTTTTGCGGCTGTTGCCGCCTTTCTGCGCAGAAATAAATGGGTCCTCCTTAGCATTGTTCTCGTATGGGTTGCGGTAAATATTTTTGTCTACTGGTATGTAAAGACGGAAAAGACTGTCTACTACTGGGATAACTCAGCCTACTGGACGACAGCAATCGCCCTCCTGAATGCATTCCACGTCTCCTTCCATACTGGATGGGAAATGCTTCAAAAGAGTTTTGAAACAGACTACAATGCACTCCCAATTGTCCCATTTCTTCCACTCATGGATATGTTTGGTGTTGGTCGTGTAAAGTTTATCCTCCTCACGACTAATCTCTACCTACTCCCAGCAACGCTCCTATTTACTGTTTTGGCACTCCGAAGGCTTGGAAAAAAACCGGTTCGAAACCTACTCGTGCCTTTCATTCTTCTCTTTGCGGCCGCCAGCTTCTTTCCACCACTTCTTCGCCCAGTACTTACAGGGCAAATAGACGTCGTCGGTCTCCTTGTTATAGTTGGTATTGTTTGGATTTGTTCTAAAGCTAGATTCTCATCATTCTCAGCGGCGGGGCTGAGTATGGCATTGCTCCTTGGGTTCTCGATCTGTCTTCTTATTGTCTTGAGGCGCTGGTACAGTTTCTGGGTTCTCGGTGCTGCGATCGCGTACGGTGTAAGTTTCTGGTTGCGGGACTGGCGTAATATAAAGCGGATACTCTGGTGGATCTTTTATCTTGCCATCGCCGCAGGTGTCACGCTTGGCATTCTTGCGAAAGTATTCCCGTATCTTCTTCAGGCGTATCTCCTTGATTACCACGATCTCTACTCTGCATACATGCTCGGTGGGGCATTTGGTAACTTTGAACGCTTCTTCTACTACTTTGGTATAGTCTCATTGCTTGTTGCAGTGGTCGGAATGGTCGCTGCTTTTATGAAAAAATCGATTCGGATGGGATCATCCGTCGCACTGTTTGTGGTTCTCCAGGGCGTGATTTCCTATATACTTTTTACGAGAACGCAGAGCTTTAGTGCTCATCACTACTATCTCCTCCTCCCATTCTTTTTGGTGGGAATGACTTTTATACTCTTGGCGATCGATATGGTTCAGAAAAAGAAGATTCGATTCATACTCTACGGTGCGTTAACGCTTCTTGCCGCTGGGATGACGCTGAGCGCTTTTGTACTGCCTACTAACATGCTTGCTTCGGTTCGTGGAGCATTTTTTGGCGAAGTTTCACCACCGGTTGTGAGAAATGATCTTCAGGAGATAAGAGAACTCGCCGCGTTCTTAAAAGCAGAGCGACAGCCTGGAGATATGACATATGTGATTGCAAGCTCTGATACATTTAACGATAGCCTCTTTCGAGATGTAACCTTACCAGAAGAATATGTAGAAGACGTACTCGCTTCGGCTCATGTAGATAAACGAGACGGCTTCCCGAATCAGTTCTTTGGTGCTACATACGTTATTGTTGCCGATCCAGTACAGACGCATCTGCCAACGGGGCAGGCGGTGGTCACTGTACTTGCCAACGATATCTTACAGGGCAGAGTGACGAACCTCATCGAACTGAAAGATTTCAAGATAGATAATGGCGTTACACTCCGTGTATATCGAAAGACAGCGCCCTATGATGCGAAGTACATTGATTCACTAAAAACCTACTTTAAAGAGCACTACACTGACTACAAGAACCTTACTGACATTAAGCAGTAGCTCTATAGAAAAACAATAATAAGTATAGTACACTCAAGTGTAGAGGAACCGCACTTGAAACAAATAAAACGACCGAAAAACAAAAAACCAATACTTCTTGCTACACTTTTAGGCATTGTCGCTATCGTCCTGATTTACTTTGGCGTTGCCTATGCAGCTCACCTCCCGCCATTTGCTGAAAAGAAAGATCCAATCGCGACCGGTGAACATACTGTCAATATGGAGAAATCCGAAACTGAAAAGAAAACGGAAACTGATCTTAAACAAAACCCAGATAAGAAAACGGATCAATCGGGGGTAGACGTTCCTGCGCAGCCAACAACAGATCCATCGACAGGCAAGCAACAGGTCCAAGTGCTTATTACAAGTGCTGGGGTGATTAATCGACAAGTGGATGCGCGTGGCTCCGTCATGAACCTGGCCGAAGATGGGGGTACCTGTACCTTTACATTTACCATGGGGAGCGCTAGCGTGCAGAAAACGTCCGGAACACTCCCCGGCGGTCCTACATCGACTTCATGTAAATCAGTCCAATTTTCACAAGATGAACTTTCTCCGGGGACCTGGCAGGTGACTCTTGAATATTCATCTTCGACATCATATGGTAAAAGCACAGCTACTTCATTGGAGGTGAAATAAAAGAATGAAGAAGATAAGTATTGCATTACTCCTTTTCGTATCTATTGTCGGTACGCCAATCCTCGCTACTTCAAGCGCTCACGCAATTAATCCATCTGATTTTGATGCCGGTCGTATTATCGACGACGAAGTGTTTTACAACAAGAATGCCATGGGAAGCGCACAGGCTGTGCAGGATTTCATCCGTGCACATACGCCGTCTTGTGATACCTGGGGAACACAGCCTTCTGGATACGGTAACCTCAATAACGCTCAGTATGCACAGCAAATAAAAGGCTGGCCTGGACCTCCTTATGTCTGTCTACAGAACTACTATGAGAATCCAAACACTGGAGAAACTTCATTTGAAAAAGGCGGAGGCTCCTTTGATGGTGGGCAGAGCGCAGGGCAGATCATCTGGAATGCGTCTCAGCAGTACGGTATAAACCCGCAAGTACTCCTGGTAACACTCCGTAAAGAATCCCTGAACCTATTTGGCGATAGCTGGCCACTGAAGAGTCAGTACCGCTATGCAATGGGTTACGCTTGTCCAGACAGTGGTCCGAATTATTCAGCTGCCTGTGTTGACTCGAAAGCCGGCTTTTATAAGCAAGTTACCCTTGCTGCATGGCAGTTTAGGTACTACTACGACCACATGGGTGACTATAACTACGCCCCTGGTCGTTGGAATACAATCCAATATAGTCCAGATCCTTCATGCGGAACCAAAAGCGTCTACATCCAAAACTATGCCACAGCAAGCCTTTACATCTACACGCCGTATACTCCAAATGACGCCGCGCTTAACGCCTATCCAGGAACTGCTCCGTGCGGTGCGTACGGAAACCGTAACTTCTGGTTTATGTGGCAAGAGTGGTTCGGCTCGCCGTATGGACGAGCAGTGGCAACTCCACTTTCTATTACAACGTCTGACGACAAGGGTCAGCGCTTTACGGGCGATCCAATTCAGCTAAGCTTCACGGTAACGAACCAGAGTAGAAGTGACTTCCTTTATAAGACGATTGGTATCGCTGGACGTGATCCGAATGGCGGTAATATTGACCAAGTGTGGCTCAATAACCTCACACTCCGCGCTGGGGAATCGAGAACAATTAGCGCAACATATACTCCGACAATGGAAGGACAGTACCAATTCTTTGTCAGTAGCTGGCTAGATGGTGACGTTGGTTTCAGAGCCTGTCAGCTTAACAGTACGGAATCAACCTGTTTCAATCCATATACTATTCAAAAGAAACCGCAGTTTAGTATGCAGTACACCGATGCGACCAAGACAACGACTCGAAGAGGTGATACGGTGCCAATGTCATATACCATCACCAACCCGAGCCA
>DATFHX010000025.1:0-58528 GCA_035247945.1 Saccharimonadales bacterium (SeqCode)
CATAGAAAAAGTCGTAGCATACGCTAGGGCTTTTTCTATAGTTACACATCATATTTACATATTGGCAATTGTGATGTACAATTATCAACTGTTGCACCTTGATAATTAACACACTACACCCGCTCGAATCCCGAGCGGCCAACCTGTATAGGTTGGGTGAGTACTAGGAAGGAACACTTCATGGCTGTGAACATGGCGAAGGGCGGCAACGTCTCTCTGACGAAGCTGGCCAGCGAGTCTGGCTTCAGCCTCAACGAGGTCGTCGTCGCCTGCGGCTGGAAGGCCGGTCGTGGTCTCGACCTCGACATCTCGGCGATCGGTCTGGACGCCTCCGACAGGGTGCCCTCCAACACGATCAACTCCGACGGTGAGTGGCGGCAGGAGTGGCTCGTCTGGGCCAACATGCGCAGCGACTCCCACGGCGCCATCCGGTTCCTGCACGACAACCGCAGGGGCGGTGGCAAGGAGGAGCAGCTGACCATCGACGTCACCAAGGTGCCGGCGCACATCCTGAAGATCCGCGTCCAGGTCGTCATCTGGCAGGCACGCGAGCGCGGCGGTCAGCGCTTCGGCGACGTCAAGAACTCCTACATCCGGATCTACGACAAGCGGACCGGCCAGGAGCTGGCGCGCTTCAACCTCGGCGCCGACTTCAGCGACGAGACGCTCGTGCTGTTCGGCGAGCTCTACCGTCACGGCGGCGAGTGGAAGTTCCGCGCGATGGGTGAGGGCTACGAAGCCGAGCGCTTCCGCTCCCTGCATGGCATCGCCAGCCCCATCGAGCGCGAGTTCGCCCGGTACCGCCACTAGTACGTCACCATCCTGGCGTCACTCCTCTGTCGGAGTGACGCCTGGATGCAGTTCCATTTTTTGCGAACGATCGGATGTAGTTTGTTAATTACTATAAAAACACCCCCCAGTTTGAGGGTGTTTTTCGTTTATAGGTTTGTATTTTCTATGCGCGCTGCATGCACACGCTTGATGATGTCGGTGGTTGAATCGCGTTTTTCCTGCTCGTCAAATTGGAGCGTCACTCCGAGCGCATGCATCGCCTCTTGTTCCTCGAGCCACCGTTCACGTGATTCCGTAGAATCTATGAAGATATTGGGGCGAAGTGTCGAAAGTACTTGCATTGTCGGCGTCTGCTCGTTTGGAAGCGGCATAAGAAAGGCGTAGTCGACGGCACGAAACGCGGAGATGACGGCGAGTCGCCCAAGCTCGGAGCGAATGGGCCTTCCTGGTCCTTTCCGCTGTTCGACCCGTTCATCGCTTGAAACGCCTACCACAAGAAGATCACCTTGGCTTCGACGCCACTCAAGACTTTCGACATGCCCTTCGTGTATAAGGTCATAGCATCCACCGGCAAACACGATTTGCTCATCTTCATGGGTGCGGCGTACGGATGGGAGTGATTCAAAGGGGACGATCATACTTCAGACGTTCCAATGCATAGCGGGTTGAGTAGGTGATATCGGGGTGAGCGAGTGCCTCGTCAACGGTAAAGATTTCAGCTCCGGCACCCTCATAGACGGTGAATGTTGAGGAGCCAACGGAGGCAACATACCAGTGCTGCTCGGCGAGTTTTTCGAGATCAAACGATGTAAGTGATGTCTCTTCCTTAAGCTCACGGTCAATTGTTTGTCCGGGGGTTTCACCTTCTTCCATATGTCCACCGAAGAGGGCGAGTTTGTTTGGTTTTGTGAGGTCATCCTCTGTGCGTCGCTGGAGGATAACATGACCATCTGGCGCGAGAAGGATTGCTGCTGCGATTTGTTTCATGCCTTAGACTATAGCATGCATTTATAAAAGTACAAGTGTATTCATACGTATAAACAATGAATCTAAACTTGAACCCCGATGAAACGGTGTTCAAGTCGGGGCGTGCTTCCTTCTAAAGGATGTGGCCAATCATTCCGAGCGTGCGAGCCTCTTCGGGGGTGAGATAATAATCTCGTTCGCTCCTAAACAGGGCGTGGAGGCTCTCCTTGGATATATTAGCTTTGTTTGTCAGCAGTTCGATGTACTCCTCGTCGCGTCGTCTTGTTCGCTCATCTCTTCCAAGGCTGGCTGCGAGATGCACATGGTGAATCATGAACGAAGTACGCTTGGTCGCATAGCGGTGCTCAACGGGAACCGCCATGAGAATCATGGTACCCGCCGACATGCACTTTCCCGAGGCGATGATTCTTGCCGTGTTTCCGAGTGCGATAAATCGTTCGATGAGATCGATGATCGCGTTTGCAGAGTCAACCTCACCACCTGTCGTGACGAGGCGGATGGTTGCCGGCACTTTCCGGAGACGTGCGGTTTCAAGCGCGGTGTACACGCGGCTGTAGTCCGCAGGACTGACACTGTCTGTGATCACGACGGTACTATCCTCAAACTCGTCCGTCAGCGGCACGAGTTCGGGCGGCTGGTATGTCACATCTGCTTCGGTCAATAGGACAGTAGCGCGGCGGTCCCGAACATGGAGCAGGAGCTCTACAAAGAGACCAGTACAACTGAGACTGAGCCACAAAAGGCTAAGTAGGAATATAACGGTAACCCAGTCCCATTCGCTGCCAATGCTCAGGAGTACTTGAAGGCAGAGAGTAATGGCACCGGATACCTTAAGTTGTTTCCGATTGATGAAATGCTTGACCTTAAGCTTAGAAGCGACGACAAGGAGGCACAGGAAGAGGCCGATGCCAATGGTGATGCTATACATGGTTCCTCGCAAAGGGTAGGAGATGTATCGGTGTATATAATAAAATATAATTGCGCTTTAATCAATAGTCTGGTGGGGGTGTAGAATGTCAGAAGCCCCCACTGGATGTCAGTGGGGGCTGCCGATTCTTTCCTTGTAGCTACGTTAGCTGCGTGAAGCGATCTGTGTCCGTGCGGAACGGACATACTGCTTCGTACCCTCGAAGAAGAAGTCGTGTCGTCCCTCTTCGAGTGTCGAAAGCAGAGGAGCGTGAAGATCGGGTGAGCGAGACGTGTTGATGATGTACGGGACGTCATACGCGCCGCCACAGGTTGCCAGACCGTGGACGGTCTGGGCGATGAGCATCAACTCCTGCTCGTAGTGTCTCGGAAGGACCGGGATATAGCTCACGGCGCCCTTACAGAAGGGCAGGCTTTCGAGTTCGGGCAGGTCGGTATGGACCGGCTGCGTGATCCGCCACCCCTGGCAATCGCGCCGGCGCGTACGGTCGAGGCTGTGTACCTCAAGCTCACGGATACCGGTACTCTGCACGCTGAAGTTGATCAGGCATTTTCCGAAGTCGGATACCAACAAGCCGGACAGCATGACGGAACGGCCTCCGTCGTCAAGCTCGATAGTCTCTCGACGTTTGGCGCGGTGACGCCAGTTACCTCCGAAGAGGCGGTACGAGGCTGCATCCAACAGTTCGAATGCAAACGCGCTCTGCTCCATCTTGCACCTCTTCCATGGGAAAGAACGACGTGTTAATAATAAAATAAAATGATGATAAAGTCAATATCCACCCCTCCTAGATTTCACGGATACCATTCGTCTTATATATGTTTGTGGTTTGTAGAGTGACTGTTACTATAAGGACAAATGGAGGTTCTGGATATACTTATTAACGGACCTGTTCGCCTTGCGCTCGCGCATCGCCTTGATACGTTTTGGGTTCTTATCTTCTGCATTTACTGCCTTCTCGTAGAACTTGGATGCCTCTATGTCTGCATTCGTACGGTGAGGGTTGGGATTCGACATTTTCACACACTCACTTCACTCTTTTTGAAAAGTCTTGGCGTGTACGGTGACGATGAGCCATATATATTCTTACAACTTGTCTTTCCATCCCGGGCGGAGGTGCCTGTTGAAGTAATGGAACAGCTCCATCTTCTTTTACGTAGCAGTGTACGGTATCCGGGAAGGCTTTACCACCTGATAGCGCCAAAACGCACGTATTCACTTGAGCTTGTTGCAACAAGGGATGAGGGTATTCAGTACATTATACGGATTCCAAAACGGGAACGGGAATCTGTGAAGCGGATGATTACAGCATTCTCGCCAGGGATGCGAATCAAAGATGCAGAAGACTACCTTACGCCGGATCGGACTTCGTACGGTGTACGCGAACTGCGTCTCTCACATGACGCTGTCCTTCCGCTTGCTCGTTCTCAGGGTGTACAAAACGAGGACCCTATTTCGTACGTGCTGGGACATATGACAGAACTTTCCTTGGATGAACGCATTGCGCTCCAGATCGTGGTGTCGCCAGTATTTGAAAGGACGCATCCTGCAGCGCTTCATCATATACGAACCATTCAGAGGAATATAACACAGGGCGAGCCAGTCGCACACCTGCTCACTGGAGAGATACGGAGAAGAGATATCGTGCTTCGGTGCATCTTGGCTCCGCTTTATGTGGGGCTGCTTGGATACAAGTTCCTCAGGCATGCCTATAAGGGCGTGCGTCGAAGGCGTACGCCCGTGCAGATGGGTGGCGTATATGACCAGGAGATGAACCGGGCGATAAAGGAAAAATTAGATCAGCCACTCTATGAGGTTTCGATACGTATATTGGCCGCAGGTACGGATCAGCGGAAGATCGATACACGCCTCAATGCATTGACGGGAGCATTCTCCCTCTTCACGACTCTGTGGCAGTCTGTGATAGTACAGCCAAAAACACTCCTCGCTTTTTCCAAGGAACGGAAGATAGAGCGATTTCGCGCACGTCGTCTTACGACCGTACTTCATAACCCCGTACTCCTTTCCGCCTCGGAGCTTGCCTCGCTGTATCACTTTCCAGCGCACGGAGCGAGTGCAGAAGGGCTCGTGAAGAGTCGGAGTCCCGAGCTCGTCACACCGTTATCGCTACGAAGGTCAACGACGCAGCTGGATGTTATTGTTGGAGAGAATCGATCGACTGATGAGGTGCAGCCTATAGGCATGACGTTAGAGCAACGTCAAAAGCATACCTATATTATCGGGAAGACAGGTATGGGTAAGACGACACTCTTAAAACATGCTATTTATCAGGATATGGTGAGCGGAAAAGGGCTCATGGTCCTTGATCCACATGGTGACCTCTTCAGGGAGCTTCTCTCGATCGTACCCGAGGAACGCCGTGATGACGTAGTCATATTCGATCCTTCGGACCGAGCGTATCCTATTGGGCTTAATATCCTCGACCCGGGAATTCCATTTTCGAGCGATGAAGATAGGGTGGACTGGATTACGAGTGCGGTTCTTTCTATCTTTCGAAAACTCTCAGACGAGCGTCAATGGGGTCCGCGGATGGAGCACATTCTAAGGAACGTAACTATGACAGCGCTGCAGACCGAAGCGCCGAATCTCTTCACCTTGCAGCGGCTTTTAACCGATAAGAAGTACCAGAAGAAGATTTCGGGAAGTCTCACGGATCCTGTCTTAAAGCAGTTTTGGAAGCAGGAGTTCGCGATGCTTGGCTCAATGCAAATGGCGAGTGTGACTGCGCCGCTGACGCACCGACTAGGGCATTTTATAACCTCAACACTTTCCCGACACATTCTTTTACAGGAGAAAACAACGCTGCGAATTGCCGATATTATAAACGAAGGTAAGTTATTACTCGTGAATCTCTCTAAAGGTGATATTGGTGAAGATCAGAGTGAATTTTTTGGAACAATTCTGACGACACTCGTCTGGATGGCGGCATACCAACGTACAAAAATTCCTGAACCAGAGCGCCGTGATTTTTTCGTCTATGTGGATGAGTTTCAGAATTTTGCGACGCCACAGTTTGCCGCTATAACAAGCGAGGGGAGAAAATTTCATATTGCCCTTATCGTGTCACACCAGAATATTGCCCAGATAGAAGACAAGCGCCTCGTGAAGATCGTAGCGGGAAATGCTGCAACGATTATCTCGTTACGGGCTAACCCTGAAGACGAAGCATTCTTGTTGCCATATATGAAATCGGCCGTAGGAGTAGGCGATATCGTTAATCTTGCGCCGCATCATTTCTTCATGAAGGTGGCGACGAAAGACAGTGAGGAGGCCTTCTCTGGTGAGACTATACCGCTTGGTATGGTCGAGAATAAGGCCGCGCTGGACGAGGTGATTGAACGGAGTAGAATGCAGTATGGAGTAGAGCGAAAGGTGGTCGAGGATGCGCTTCAGATGTACTTTGGCGAGGAAATTCCTAAGAACCGCATTGGGGTGAGGCGTTTCTCTAAAAAAGAGCTCACTGAACTATAGAAAGGGTGGTGTATGATGAAGGGTATGATCCGAAATAGTACCATCCCATGTCTTGGATATACGCTTCAGGCGGATTTTCACGAAGGGGTGCCAGGAAGCGGAGTGCTGCTTGTTTTTGTTGGATTCGGAGGAAGTAAAGAGGACCATGCCTCTTTTATTGCTCGTATTGTCGCCCTGTCAGGAAAGAGCGCAGTTGTAGTGAATCTTTCTGGCCAGGGTGAGGGTGATTTTTCTATGAAAGAAATGACCGCAGGTCGACACATTCTCGAGGCGGTTGAGGCATTCGAGTGGGTAAAAGCGAAACATGGAAGCGTTACTGCCCTCATGGGAACGAGCTACGGTGGCTATATTGCCGCGTATCTCTCACTCTACCGATTTATTCCAAAACTCATTCTCCGTACGCCGGCGCTGTATCCACCCGAGGATCTTTATACCTCCCACCAGGACCGTGACCGAACACATACCCGTCTCTATACGAGTGACATGGGGATGGTAAGAACTCACCCACTTTTCTTACAGACAGGCGCTGGAAAAGAGAAAAATGAGACGCTCTTAATCGTTCATGGTAGGGATGAACTAGTCCTCAGTGCGACGACCGACGCCTACGGGGCCCGGTTTGCGACAGAAACCTATGTAGCAGAAGGCTTTATGCACCGCTTTAATGATCCCTCAAATCCAAGTGAGGCGAGGCCGACATACTACGAGGCGATTGGTTCATTTATCGGACAGTAATGGTGGTTCCCAGACAGCCCCGGCGATGCCGAGTTGTCGCACGCGGTCAAGCGTAGTAAGTCGGATAGAGGGCATTTCGTCTTGATTGGATTCGTGAAGGATTTTTCTGAGGTATCGTTCAACAGTACTCCGCATACCCGCGGTAGGGCAAATAAAAAGGGCCGTCGGGGGATGCCCGTTCGTATCGTCCCATTCGAATGTGAGGAAGTGAAGATAATCCCGGAGGCGTTTTGTAAGTCGATAAGTCGGTAGAGAAGCACTCAATAATTCAAGTACAAAATAAGAGGGTACCGGAGTAACCTGCTTTTCAAAGAAAAGGTGGGGTTTTAGTGCGGTGAGGAACTCACTATTATGAGGTGCCTGGGCGAAGTGGACAGGGAGGATGGGAAGATGCTTTGGCTGGTCTCTATGCTTCAGGGCGAGGCAGGCATCGGCGATGAGGAGATGTCGTTCTTGTAGTGTCTGCGAACGCTCGGCATCCTTGGCACGTACTCGAAGTACTTCCGGAGGATACTGTAACTCTTTCTGGAGTACTTTGAGACCTTGTCGGGAGAGAAAATAGACCGCTGGGGTGTTCTTACTCGTGAGCGTGGCTTTTGAATAGAACCACGCCACATACCCTTTCTCGCGGAGGTCCTTAAGCCAGAGGGCGACCCGGGCATTGCTTTTATGCTGAAGAAATACCTGTACGTGGCGTCGATGAAGAAACCTGTATTCATAGAGGAGGCTCATGATTGCTCGTTGCTGCTTTGTAATAGGCGTCTTCACATACACTGTTCCTATGACATTGTCTCTTTTTAAAGTGTAGCCTATTTTAGGGTGATGGGCGTGTTGTCTTTTACCTACCCATATCCTACCTATTTATTTATAGGTAGGGGTCCATAAAAGTATGAAGAGCCAGGGGTAAAAGAGGAAGAAACTGTAACCGTCGACAGTTACAGTTTTTGCTGCAAAGTTGGCTCTAACTATCTACGACAGAGGTAACTTCGGCACTATATGTGGTGTTGTAAATAACAAACAGTACGCTAATTGGGGTGAAAATGCACGTGGTAATTTACACATGGTTTAGGTTCTTGAAAACCTCACATATAGGGTCTATAGTTTTAGTTAGACGCTACATATGTAGTAGTTCAACAAAAACACACATTTTGCAAGGAGGGTATGGTTACTGCTACGGCGGTACTTTTCTTGCAGCCCCTGGAGAGGGAGTGGAGGGTAGAAATTAACAGTAGCATAGGGGATAAAGATGAGCGACATTCATGTGGTACAAGCGGATGGAACGCGTGCACCATTTGACGCAGCCAAGGTCAAGATGGACCTACTCATGGCGAGCGATGGATTGCCAGATCAGATTAATAAGATTGCGCAGGTGACTGCAGAGCTGCAGCTGACGCTCTTTGATGGTATGAGCCAGGCGCAACTTGATGAGGCAGTGATTCACACTGCACTGCAGAACGTTAAAGACGACCCGGACTACGATACAATCGCGGCACGTCTTCTTCTAAAGTCTATCTACACCGATATTCTTGGAGCATATTCTAGTAGTGCGGAACTAAAGAAGTTGCATGCCGATACGTTCCCGCAGTACCTTATCGACGGAGTAAAAGAAGGGCTCCTCGATACTCGTATGTCGGCTGAAGTCTTTGATATTAAGAAACTTGCCGCTGCGCTTGACCCCGCTAAGGACGGACTCTCTAAATACCTCGGGGTTATTACGAACAAGAATCGTTATGCGCTTCGTAAGCAGAGCGGCGCTCCTATTGAGGTACCGCAGTTCACGCACATGCGTATTGCTATGGGACTTAGCTTTAATGAGAAAGATCCTACCGCGGCAGCGATCGACTTTTATAAGCACATGAGTAACCTCGACTATGTCCCTGGTGGGAGTACGCGCGTTAATGCCGGCGGATCATTCCCACAGCTTTCTAACTGCTTCCTTATTGAAGTACAGGATGACATGGAGTCTATTGCAAAGAGCATCCGCGATGTTATGTGGATCGCGAAGGGGACGGGTGGTATTGGTATTTCGCTCAACAAGCTCCGAGCAGCAGGAAGTCCAGTAAAAACAACCAATACAGAATCGACCGGTCCGATTCCTTTCATGAAGATGATCGACACAGCCCTCTTTGCAGTCAGCCGTAAGGGTAAGAAGGCTGGGGCAGCAGCGCTTTACATGGAAAACTGGCACCTTAACTTTCCTCAGTTCCTCGACCTAAAGCAGAATTCCGGCGACCCGTATCTTCGTACTCGTCTTGCAAACACGGCCGTATTTATTAGTGATGAATTCATGAAGCGAGTCCAGGACGACAAGGACTGGTACCTCTTCGATCCTGCAGAAGTATCTGATCTCCCAGAGCTATACGGCGAAGCGTTCAGTAAACGCTACCAAGAGTATATCGAGAGGGCAGAAGCGGGAAAGATGCGTGACTTCATGAAAATTGGAGCGCGCGAGCAGTTCCGTCAAATTCTGACCGTGCTTCAGGCGACAAGTCACCCATGGCTTACCTGGAAGGATACGATCAACGTTCGGGCTCTGAACAATAACACGAGTACTATTCACCTTTCGAACCTCTGTACTGAGATTACGCTCCCGCAGGACCAGGACAATACAGCGGTCTGTAATCTTGTCAGTATTAATCTTTCTGCTCACCTGAATGATGATAAGACATGGGACTGGGACCGCATGGCGGCAAGTACACGGAGTGCCATTCGCCAGCTTGATAATCTTGTCGATATTACGAATACGCCAATTCCAGAGGCAATGAACAGTAATACGCAGAACCGCGCACTTGGTCTCGGCCTTATGGGCTTTACGGATGTAATCGAAAAACTTGGGTATAGCTATGAGTCGGAAGAGGCCTATGATCTTATTGACCAGCTGACTGAGTTTATTAGTTACAATGCGATCGACGAATCGGCAGATCTCGCCCAGGAACTCGGAAGCTACCCAACCTTTAAGGGGAGTGGCTGGAGCAAGGGAATCCTTCCAATCGACACAGTCGATGAGCTGGCTGAAGATCGTCACGTCGCCGTGGATGTAAACCGTACGAAGCGCCTTGATTGGGATAGCCTTCGTAAAAAGGTGAAGAAAGGGATGCGCAATGCCACACTTATGGCAATTGCGCCAACAGCAAATATTGCACACATCGCAGGTACCACACCTGGCCTTGATCCGCAATTTGCACAAATCTTTAGTCGAACAACACTTAGTGGCAAGTTCCTTGAAGTGAACAACAACCTTGTTCGGGACCTTAAAAAGCTAGGCATCTGGGAAAAGGTTAAGGATGAAGTGCTGCGTGACCAGGGTGACCTGACAAACATTGAAGCAATTCCGCAGCACATTAAGGATGTGTATAAGACGAGCTTCCAATTGAGTCCGTACGCCTTCATTGAGGTGGCGGCACGTGCGCAGAAGTGGGTTGACCAAGCGATTTCACGCAACATGTATCTTGAGACACGTGATATTGATAAATACGTCGATATCTACAGCACGGCATGGAAGAAGGGACTTAAAACGACTTATTACCTCCACGTCAAACCGCGTCACCAGGCTGAACAAAGTACCGTGAAGGTAAACAAAGCCGAGACGAAAACGGGTCCACGAAAAGCAGGATTCGGGTTCGCAAAAGCAAAGCAAGCTGCTTAAAAAATAACGTAAAAGGGGAATACGACAATGGGCATGAATGCAAACACAATTATCAACGACGACATGACACTTGAAGAGAAGCTTGCTGCTATTGATCAGGCGATGGCGAATGCACAGGCACAGGCGCAAGAGGAAGCAGCGGCGAATGGAAGCTTTGCTGCGCCGATTGATCCAGCTGATCTTACAATGTGCGAAGGATGCCAGTAGTGGCAGGGATCTTAGGCACGGGAATTCAGGACGGACTACTTCTAAAGCCTGTCCACTACCAATGGGCAATGGATCTCTACGACCAAGCGGTCGCAAATACGTGGTTCCCAAATGAGATTCAACTCGGTCAGGACCTCTCTGACTGGAAGAAAATGAGCGAAGAAGAGCGCCGTGCGCTTGAGTTCCTCATGAGTTACTTCAACCCGAACGAACTTCTCGTTAACAAGGCGCTTGCATTCGGTGTGTATCCGTACGTGAATGCCGCAGAATGCCATCTCTATCTCGCAAAGCAAATGTGGGAAGAGGCGAATCACTGCATGTCGTTTGAGTACGTTCTTGAAACCTTCCCAATTAATAGAGATAAGGCGTACGCTGCACATGTCGAAACACCATCGATGGCGCGAAAAGAGGAATTCGAGACTAAGTTCATTAAGCGTATGACAGAAGATACGCTTGATATTACGACCACTGAGGGTAAGAAGGACTTTATCCGTAACCTGATTGCGTATAACATTATCCTCGAAGGTATCTGGTTCTACAGTGGGTTCATGGTAGCGCTTTCGTTCCGTCAGCGTAACCTGCTCCGTAATTTCGGAAGTCTCATCGACTGGGTGGTACGTGACGAGAGTCTTCACCTTAAGTTTGGTATCAACTTGATTCTCACTGTTCTTGAAGAGAATGAGGATTTACAGACAGAGGAATTTGCGAACGAGATTAAGCAGATGATTCTTGATGCGGTTGAGATGGAAGAAGCGTACAACCGCGACCTCCTTCCAAATGGGATCCTCGGACTTAACAGTGACTATATTAACCAGTATGTGAAATATCTTGCAGATCGTCGTCTTGAAGAGCTTGGCTTTGACGCACACTACAACGTCGCGAACCCAGCAAAATGGATGGCTGCTGCAAATGACACACTCGAGCTTGTAAACTTCTTTGAGAGTACAAATACGAGTTACGAAGTGAACGCTGGTAAGACGCAAGATAAATAGAACCTAAAAAAGAGAGGCGAGGGGTAATACAGTGAGTGCTCTGAAGAGCTTAAGTGAGGTGCATCGGTCTATTGCGATACCGAAAAACGCGTCATTTTTCCGCAAGCTCCTCGCCTTTACAGGCCCTGGGTATCTGGTTGCAGTGGGGTACATGGACCCAGGAAACTGGGCCACTGATCTTGCAGGCGGCTCGGCCTTTGGGTACACACTTCTTTCGGTCATTCTTTTATCAAGCATTTTTGCAATGTTCCTGCAGCACCTTACAGTGAAGCTTGGAGTCGTGACGGGCTTTGATCTTGCGCAGCTTTGTCGGCAGGTATTTCCTGTGTGGGTTAACCGTATCCTCTGGTTGATGGCAGAACTTATGATTATTGCCTGTGATCTCGCCGAGGTGATAGGGACGGCGATCGCGCTTGAATTACTATTTCATATTCCTATCGCCATAGGGGTTGTCCTGACGGCACTTGATGTACTGCTCCTTCTTTTCCTGCAAAAGAAAGGCTTTCGATACCTCGAAGCGTTGGTTATTGCACTTATTGCCATCGTCATTGCCTGCTTTGGTCTTGAGCTTATATTCTCGCGACCTGAATTTGCACCACTCATGGCTGGATTCCTGCCTGCAACTGAGCTTTTTACAAATCAAGAGATGCTGCTTATCGCAATAGGTATCTTAGGGGCGACCGTTATGCCGCATAACTTATATCTGCACTCATCTGTTGTTCAGACACGGGCGCATGATGAAACGGACGAGGGAAAGAAAGAGGCGATCAAGTTTGCAACGCTCGATTCGTCGATTGCCCTGACGCTGGCTTTCTTTGTGAATGCTTCAATCCTTATTCTCGCTTCAGCGACATTCTTCTCAACCGGACATACTGAAGTGGCCGAGATTGATCAAGCCTACCAGCTTCTGGCGCCACTTCTCGGTGTGGGGCTTGCAAGTACGCTCTTTGCCGTGGCACTACTCGCCTCGGGTCAGAATTCGACGGTAACAGCAACCCTTGCAGGACAGGTGATCTTAGAGGGGTTTATGAATATAAAAATGAAGCCGTGGGTGAGACGACTGATGACACGGTCAATGGCAATTATTCCTGCGGTATTTGTCGCTATCCTTTTTGGAGGCTCTGGCTTGTCACACCTTCTTATTGTCAGTCAGGTGGTCCTGAGCCTGCAACTTCCTTTTGCAGTACTGCCGCTTGTTTATTTCACGAGTAGTAAAAAGCATATGGGTGTTCATACGAATCGTCCATGGCTCAAGGGTGTGGTCTATGGCATTGCGGGCGTTATAACAGCCCTCAATGGCTGGCTCATTGTCGGAGTACTTGCTGGATAAAGGGAAGGCCCCGCACCATAGGTGCGGGGCGACGGACATGAGGGCTTACTTCACGTAGCAGGTGGCGAGCGAGGAGCGGAACTCCTTCGTGCCGCTCGGCGTCGTGACGTCGGCGTGCAGCGTGGCCACTCCCGACTTGATGTCGGGGCGAACGATGGTCGTCTCGTAGTTGATCGCCTGGGTCAGCGTCTCGCCGGTGGCCGGAGCGCACCAGAAGTCCTTCCAGGGACCGACGCCGCCGGGGTACGAGATGGTGTGGAGCTTGAAGACCCCGGAGCCGAGGTCGTTGAGTTCGACCTGCGTGCCGTCCTTGGACCTCCACAGTTGGGTGCTGACCAGTACCTTCTCGCTCATGTGCGTTTCGACCGGGCTGGACGCGAAGCCGTGTCGGTCCAGGTCGTCCTGCAGGTCGATCGGGATGGTCGCGGCGACGTGACGCGTCGGCTGGACAGGGAGCGTGATGTTCTGGTCCTTCCAGGGCGCGTCGGGCATCGGCAGGACGAGATATGCCCCGAAGCCGAGGCCGAGCGTGATCAGTCCGAACGCGATGGCGATACGCCGAGCAGAGCTCTTGAGCTTGGACACGGTCTTGCCTCTCATGTACGGCGGGAGCGACTCTCCCACATTTCTTTAAAATAACATAATTATAGACTAATGTCAATGAGCCTATCCACTTCAACTGATGTAATAAACGCGTCGCATGTAGCGTTAATAAGCGGTTAATTGCTATACTATACTTCCATGGAGGTGCTGTATCATGGCTGAAAAACAGAAATATATCTTTGTAACAGGAGGTGTCCTATCTGGGGTAGGTAAGGGCATCACGGCTGCAAGCATCGGAGCGGTGCTGCAGCGCAGCGGCGTGAGTGTGTCTATTCAAAAATGTGACCCGTATCTCAATGTGGATGCGGGTCTTTTAAATCCTGCGGAACACGGTGAGTGTTTTGTGACAAAGGACGGAGCTGAGACGGATCTCGATCTTGGACACTACGAACGCTTCTTGGATGTTGAACTCACTCAGGATAATGCGACTCTCTCAGGAAAACTCCTTCAAGAACTTATTGCCGATGAGCGTGCTGGGAAGTTTGGTGGTAAGACGGTGCAACTTGTGCCACACCTTACACAGGCAATTCAGCGCGCTATTATGCGCGCTGCGGGTGAGAGTGACATTCACATCGTTGAGATTGGTGGGACTGTAGGCGATTATGAAGGGCTGAGCTTCGTAGAGGCGATCCGTGAATTTGCCCAGATGGTCGGACGTGAACGGTGTTTATTCGTACATGTCGTGTATGTGCCGTTTCTGGGTACGAGTAAAGAGTTTAAGACAAAACCAGCACAGAACGCCCTTAATGACCTTAGGGGCTTTGGTATCGTGCCGGATGCTGTCGTCGTGCGCACGGATGAACCGGCGCCCGTATCAATTATTGATAAGATTAGCCTCTTTAGTGGGGTGGCCTCAAAGAATGTTCTACTGATGCCAAATGCAGATACAGTCTACAGGGTTCCACTTACAATCGCTGAGAGTGGGTTGGACGCGCTCCTTAGCTCTTTTGCGGCTGTGCCACATGCTCCCGATTTTTCGGATTGGAAACGTATTGTTGAGAATCAGGTAAAAGAACCAGTTCAGAAAGTGCGTGTTGGCCTCGTTGCAAAATACATGGATAATGAGGATACTTACTTGTCGGTCCTTGAAGCACTGAAGGCAGCTGCTTGGGGTGAGGGTATCGGGGTAGATATTGCATGGATAAATGCGGAGACAGCAAAGGATGACGACTTTGCCTCTGTGGACGCACTTCTTGTGCCTGGAGGCTTTGGTAAACGTGGGGTAGATGGAAAGATCGCTGCGGCGTGGTATGCGCTCGAACACGATGTTCCCTATCTAGGGATCTGTCTGGGGCTGCAGGTGGCTGCAATTGCGGCAGCACGAAAGGGTGGCCTCTTGCATGCAAGTAGTAGCGAGTTTGGTGATACGAATGAAGATGTTGTCTATATTATGGACGGCCAGGAGGGGAAGGAGTCTACGGGCGGTACGCTCCGATTGGGTGACTACCCGGCTCGACTTAAAAAAGGATCGCTTGCAGAGAAACTTTATGGTGCTGAGCAAATTACCGAGCGTCACCGTCACCGCTATGAAGTGAACCAAAAATTTATACGTGAAATAGAAGAAGGGGGCCTGTCTGTATCGGGAACCTCTCCAGATGGGAAACTGGTTGAATTTGTCGAAGCTCCAGCGAACACCTATTTTATTGCGACGCAGGCTCATCCTGAGTTTCGAAGTCGGCCAACAAGACCACACCCCCTCTTTGTGGGGCTTATTCAAGCCGTGATCGAAACGTAATAGATGTGTTATACTAGGCAAGCAAATTCCTTAGTGGACGGAGTGGAATCGTGGATACGCGAACCCCTACGGCGAACGGTACCTGGAAACGACTCGGCGTGCGACTCTCGTACGACGAAGCACTGCGACTTGCGAAGGGGAGGCTGATCGCGGTGATCGTCGCCAAGTACTCGGGGGCACCTGATAAGGTGTGGGTGATTCCGGAGACGGAAACCGAGTACAACGAGGCGATGGCGAAGGGCTACGAGGTGTACTCAGTGAAGCCGGGTGTCCATCGACCGCGTAGGAAGTAGGCGCGGCAGCTCGACGGGCCTACGGCGAATAGGAGAAGTGTGGGTAATGCGTTCCCCCTGGCTTAGGCCAGGGGGATATTGACTTTTTATAATGCTTATGATAAAGTAACGAAGTTATTAAATTGGTAAAAACAAAAAAATGAGTGAAGAACAAACTACACAATCAAATGCTGATACTCTTGATGACACGGATGTCATTCGAGTATTACTTCATAATGTCCGTGGCCTCAGTGTCGTGTCGTCGGCCCCTCTTATAGAACCGGAAGAAGAATAGGTTATTGTATCCGCCTCTGTTATAATAGATGCGAAATGCAAGAAAAAATAGCTTCTCTTATTAAACAACTCTATAACACGGATGCGGACGTAGTCCTTACTCGTCCGGATGCCCAGTTTGGCGACTATGCTACGAATGTTGCACTGCAGCTCGCGAAGCCTCTTGGCAAGAACCCTCGTGAGATTGCAGAGGCAATTGCAGAGAAGCTGCGTACCGATGAATCATTTGCTGATGTAACTGTCGCAGGCCCTGGATTTATTAATATTCGTCTAGATGACACGTCTCTCGTGAGACTTCTGGACATTCAGCCGGCAAAGATCTACGCAGGGAAGACGGTCGTCACTGAGTATTCCGATCCCAACCCTTTTAAGGTACTCCACGTAGGTCATCTCTATACGACCCTTGTCGGTGATGTTATTTCCCGACTCGTGGAGGCGGCAGGTGCTTCAGTGCATCGTCTCAATTTTGGGGGCGATGTTGGCCTTCATGTGGCAAAGAATATGTGGGCGATTGTACGCCATCTTGGCGGCGAGAACCCTGAAGGCCTTAAGGAAGTTGGTGACGATCCACACCAGCAGGCAGCCTGGTTGAGCGCTCGCTATATCGAAGGTAATAACGCATATGGTGAAAATGAGCAGTCAAAAGCCGAGATCGTTGAAGTTAATAAGCGTATCTATGCGCTCCACGCTGATGATGATCGTACCTCCGGGTTTGCTCAAATTTACTGGACGTGCCGTGAGTGGAGCTACGATTACTTTAAGGTGCTCTATAATGACCTCGAGGTTGTACCATTTGAAAAGTACTACCCCGAAAGTATGACAACACCAACGGGTGTGCAGACAGTTAACGAACAGCTCGAGCGGGGCGTGTATGAGCGCAGTAATGGCGCAGTTGTCTTTAATGGGGAGAAGTATGGGCTCCATACGCGTGTCTTCATTAATTCCGAAGGACTTCCGACTTATGAAGCGAAGGATGTTGGGCTTATCATGCAGAAGTGGCGTGATTATCACTTTGACACTTCGATCATTATTACAGGTAACGACATCATTGAATACATGAAAGTTGTTCAAAAGAGTATTGAGCAGTTTGAACCAGAGCTTACTAGGCGGAGCATTCACCTCACGCATGGAAACCTGAAGCTTGCTGGTGGTAAAAAGATCAGTTCTCGTAAAGGTAACGCACCACTTGCCCTCGATGTGCTTGAAGCAGCAACGGAAGCAACTCGTACACTCATGGGCGAAGCAGATCAAAGTACGGTGCTCGGGGCGATCAAATATGCCTTTCTAAAAGCACGAATTGGTGGTGATATTATCTATGATCCAGAGGAATCCGTGAGCCTTGAAGGGAACAGCGGCCCGTATCTGCAGTACGCACACGCCCGTGCGCGGAGCATTCTTCGTAAAGCGACAGAGTCTCCCGCAGAGCTTTCATCTATAACGATTATAGATAGTGAACGAATGCTGGTTCGAAAACTGGGCGAATACGTAGAAGTGATTGAACGTGCACAGCGTGAGCTCCTGCCGCACTATATCTGTACCTACCTCTATGAACTTGCGCAGGAGTTTAACCGATTCTATGAGAAGAATCAGGTTGTCGGAAACGAACGTGAACGCGAACGTGTTACTCTCGTTAGGAAGTACGCGGACACTCTTGGTGAAGGCCTTGGAATGCTGGGTATTCACGCGCCTGATCAGATGTAGTCTCCTATTGTTTACTCGAACTTCATCTACATGCTATACTAAATGCAGGAAACTTTATGTCAATGAAATACGCAACAACACAACAATTTGGTCTCGGTCTCATTATTGTGCGTAGCGTTGCCTCGGCGATATAGTTTCCTGTACTTTTCTGAAACATCGCCGAGGCAATAGCCTCGGTTTTTTGTTTCAGATCCGGTATCGGCATCGGGAGGATCCCATGGCGCAGAACGCCAAGACACAGATCCGCAAGACTCTGGAGCAGGGGAACGTGACGGGCGGCGATCATGCGAGCCTCATGCGTCAGTTCAAGCTGACAGGAGTGAGTCGAAAGCAGCTCGAAAGGGCGCTCGCTGAGCTGAAGGACAGTCGTGTCATATCCATCAGCTTCGACCCCAAGACACAGCGTCGGACATATCGACTGCGTTAGTCGTAATACCGGAATAGAGCGAGTCTCAAAAGGACTTCTCGAACGCCCGCCAGAACACCCATCTGGCGGGCTTTTCCCATGGTGCTATACTGACAATAAAGGAGGTGTGGAATGATTCAAAAAACAGATGATGAATGGCGACAGGTGCTCACACCGGAGCAGTTTGCAGTGCTCCGCGAGAAGAATACAGAGGCGCCATTCAGTGGTGAATATGATGGGCTCTATGCGGACGGGATTTATGCCTGTGCGGCATGTGGACAAGTGCTTTTTGATAGCACGACAAAATTTGATGCGAATTGTGGATGGCCGAGTTTTTATGATGCGAAGCCGGGCGCAGTGGAATTTCACGAAGACGATAGTCTTGGTATGCACCGTACGGAGGTGACATGTTCAAATTGCGGAAGTCACCTTGGACATATGTTCGAAGGGGAAGGGTTTAGTAATCCAACAGATAAAAGATATTGTATCAATTCGTTAAGTCTTAAGTTTACGCCAGATACATCTAAGAGCGGGCCAGCTGGTTGACATTTTATATCGTTTATGCTAATAATAGCTGTAAATGAATACGTACGAAACCACCGCCTCGTTCGAAACACAAACACATGAAAAATCACAAGAGCAGTCACCTGAAGCGTTTATTAATAGCCTCACGATCTTTGACGCGTATGTAGATGTGACGCCGGAAATGGCTACTCAGCCTGAATACCAGATGACATTCGACGCAGAGGAACAGCAACTGGCCGAAGGTCTTCGTGGAATGCTTGAGAAAATTGCTGCAGAGGCAATGGATGACCATCGCTCTGTATCTATTAATGGAGTGTTTGATCTTCTTGACGAGGCTATTCTTGCGAGTAAGGAAGCGGTCAGCGAGGACATCCGAGACCAGCTTCTTCTGGTCGCGACGAAGATGCGATATAACCTACAGGTGCGATTTAATAAGGGTGTGGAGGAAGTCTCTACTGAGCCTGCGGGTTTGAGTACTTCTCTTCGTAATTCGGTTATTCACTCTTATAACTATGATATGAGTGGTATCTTTAGTGAGGGCGCGTCACAGTTTAAGACGGCAAAGGTGCACTACGAGAAACCCGTTTCTGATTCCGGAGATCAAGAGAAGTTTGATCAACCGCAAGCAGAGGCTCCGCGTGAACGTAACTACTACCGCGAAGCTCAAAATTTGATTGATAAAGCCACAGGTGGTGTGCCTTTTGAAAAGCTTGATCCAAAGGAGCAGGGTAAGGTTCGCCGTCGTCTTGCCCGGGAGTATCATCCAGATAACGGCAGTAGTGGTGATGAGGCGTTATTTAAGGAGATTGGCGATTTAACTGCTGATACACGTAAATCGAGTTAGTTCAGAAGCAAAGAATAGCGCCCCTCGGATTGTGAACCCGAGGGGCTTTGCGGATGGGTTGGGCTAGTCGATGTCGCCCAGTGCGTCGATGACGCCCTTCAGAAGACCGCCCGTGATCCGCTTCAGGTCAATACGGGGCCTGCCGCTCTGCGTCGGTGCGTTTGTCGACTCGGAGACGAAGACGAGCGATCGACGCGTCGCTTCGATGTAGAGTCTGGAGACTTCTTCCAGCCGCTGGCTGGTGGGGTACTGGCGCAGGGTGAGCGAAAACCTTGTTCCGTCATCTGTTACCGTACCCTGTGTCCCTTCGATGAGATGCACCCTGCGAAGCAGTTCGATGAACGTTTTGAGCTGACGCTCTCCTTCGCTTGGGTTGCGCGGGTTACGGCTCGACCTGGGAGGAATTCTCAGCCCTCCAACGTCGATGGTGACTCGTTCGAGATCGTGAGTTGCGGTATCGGTGCTGCTCACCAGGTACTCCTTCGGATATTGGCGGTTCGCCGGGCAACAGTAGGAGCGTGCGACCTACTGTCATTCGCCAGCACTGATAGAGTGAAAGACCTGCTTGATCTGGGGTGAGAGCCGGGTGAATGGCAAGCCACAGCTGTGTGTGGTCTCGTGTTACACCTGTTCTTTGTTTTCCCATTTCACTCTGGTCGAGAAGGCCAATTCGGCCTCGGAATTTGATTGCACTCTCGATGAACGTCTGGATGAGTTGATCCCCAGGAAGTTCGACCGGAGGCATTCTTCCCTTCGGTGTCATCTCCTCGATATGACTGACAAGCGGCTGGATGTGCTCGGGTAGACCGATTACAAACGCTTGTCCTGCGATCCAACAGGGGTCCGTATTGTGAGACCCAGAGTGGCTCATTTGAGCGTGGGCCACTAGTGTGCTCCACTCCGCATGCGTACGTCTGTACCGTTTTATATTATACAATGAATAGATGAACTTCTCAAATTATTTGCATGCTATACTGGAGGCATGACAAAAACGGCAAAACTATTATGGGTTGATCTTGAAATGACCGGCCTTGATGCAGATAACGACCTTATCCTCGAGGTGGCGGCTATTGCGACGGATTGGGATTTCAAAGAAATTGCAACATACGAGGGTATTGTGAAAAATGAGGATATGACCCTCGAAGAACGTATGGCTGCAAATAGCGTTTTCTGGGAGGCGAACCCGGCTTCGAAAGATGGACTTCTGAAGCAGAATCAGCACGGTAAGGAACTTTCAGAGGTTGAAGATGACCTTCTCGCATTCATAGATACACATTATGACGACGATGAGCGTCCAATCTTAGCGGGTAATTCTATTCATATGGACAGACGTTTTATTGTTGCGCAGTGGCCTCGACTTGATGCGCGTCTCCACTACCGTATGCTTGATGTAAGCGCTTGGAAGGTTGTTTTTGAAGGTAAATACAAAAAGAAATTCCCTAAGCCGGAAGAACACCGTGCACTTGGCGATATTCGTGGGAGTATCTTGGAGCTTGAATATTATTTAAAGAAAGTACGCGTTAATCTATGACACACAAGGAATTAGAAGAATACCTACTGAGCTTTCCCAATACCTGGCTCGACTTTCCATTTGGCGAGGGTACGTCTGTATATAAGGTTGGCCACAAGGAGACCGGAGAAGGGAAGCTTTTTGCAATTATTGCCGATGGAAGTAAACCGCTTCGAGTAAGCTTGAAATGTGACCCACAGCTTGCATTGAATCTTCGCGAAAAATACGAGTCGGTTCTTCCGGGATATCACCTGAATAAGAAACACTGGAACACGATTATTTGTTCAGGACAGCTTACTGATGATGAGATTAAGGATCTTGCTCGCTTAAGCTATCGACTTGTAACCGAGGGCTAGCCCTCGGTCCCGCTAAATGCTGCCATCTGCTTAATAAGTGGCTGGAGGTCTGCATCCAGTTTCTCGAGGTAGGTCTTGAATGATGCGTTGTTTGTCGAATTGTAAATTTTTCGTACGAGAATGGAGACGGTATTGAGCTGATAGGTCATCTCACTACTGTACGTTCGATCAAGGACGGCGTTCAAACGAGCATCTTCAAATTCCTGAGTGAGCTTATCAGGAGCCTCTTTCTTAGTGATGCCGCCATCGAGCTTTTTGGCATCGATACCACTGGCGGCGAGCGGAGCAACAATATCCCGATTGGCATTTGTAAGGAAAATCGTAAGATTACTGTTTGTACTTCGAAGGTCACCACTCTTGAGGTTCTTTTGAGTGTCGGTCGCAACTTTCTGTAGTGTCTGGAGACGGGCTGCAAGTGTCTGCATGTCTGAAGTTGGTCCACCACCACTACTTGTCAGTACAATAATGAGAACAATTGCCGCAAGTGCAAGTCCGCCGCCAATAATCCAGAAAAAGAATTTATCTTTGATACCTTGCTTTTGTGGTTGCGGTGCAATCTGATTGAGGTAATCAATAGAATAAGGCTGTTGGTTTTGATCGGGGTTCATACTGCACTTATTTAACCATAAGCCGCTGGAGGGTTCAAGCCTAAGTGGCTGCCAATTACAGGGGTAAAGTGATATACTAATCATAGTATGCAGGATGCAAAAGAAGAGATCCGTGCGAAGCTGAATATTGAGGATGTTATTGGAGAGTATGTTCAGCTCAAGCGCGCCGGGCGGCATTTCAAAGGATTGAGCCCATTTAGCGGGGAGAAATCGCCGAGCTTCTTCGTGACCCCTGATAAACATATCTGGCATGATTTCTCCTCTAACAAGGGGGGTGATATTTTTAGCTTCGTGATGGAAGTCGAGGGAATGGATTTTCGGCAGGCCTTGGAGCATCTCGCGCGTAAAGCTGGCGTTGATCTCTCTGAGTATCAGTCAAAGGGGAGTCAAGAGATTGCGCGCAAGAAAAAGCGGCTTCTTGAGGCAAGTGATCTTTCGGCGAAGTATTATCAGCATAGCCTCTTAAGCAACCAACGGGCACTTGAGTATGTATTTAAGAAGCGCGGGCTGAGTAAACAAATTGTACAGGACTTTCGTATTGGATATGCCCCAGCATCAGGAGATGCTTTAGTGCAATTCCTTCGAAAGAAGGGATATACCCGCCAGGAATTGGCAGATGCTGGCCTTGCGAACCGTTATGGGGGAGATATGTTCCGTGGTCGCATGACGGTTCCTCTTATGGATCCCAGTGGGCAGGTAATTGGTTTTACTGCACGTATTATTGTTGATGACAAGAATGCGCCAAAGTATCTCAATACGCCTCAAACGCTTCTTTATGATAAAGGGCGTCATGTTTTTGGGCTCAGCCAGGCGAAAGAGGGTATTCGAGCAAATGACTATGCTGTTATTGTGGAGGGTAACCTTGATGTTGTAAGCAGCCATCAGGCGGGAGTTACGGCTGTTGTCGCTACCGCAGGTACAGCCATGACGGAACACCACCTTCGGGCACTTCGAAGACTTACTGGGAACGTGCGGCTAGCATTCGACGGTGATCGGGCTGGTATCGCAGCAACTGAGCGTGCAATCCCGATTGCGAGTGAAGTTGGGCTTGAGCTGACGATCATTAGCCTTCCTGAAGGGTCAAAGGATCCTGACGAACTCATCCAAAAAGATGTCGCTTTATGGCAGCGGGCAATCGACCAGGCGCTTCCTGCGGTTGACTGGATTCTTGAGCAGTATCAAAGACGAGAAGATATTACTACCGCTGCAGGGAAACGGTCATTCACGACGGCAGCGCTCGCGGTCGTGAAAGGACTTAACGATCCTGTAGAGCGAGAGCACTACGAACAGAAAATTGCTAAGATGACAGGATCATCACTTCGCGCGATTCAAGCGAAACTCGATACGGTCGCAGAAAAAGAACCGCCAAAGCCGCTCAAACAACCTGTCGCCTCGGCAAAAAGGCAAACTGAACCTCAATATGACCATATCGATACACTGCTCGGTCTTGCACTTGCTCATGCTTCGGCTCGTAAACACTTCTCGGGCATAGACGTAACGGCGTTTGAGGGGAATCCTCGGCGAAAGCTTGTAGCAACGTATTTAACAGGGGACGTTGCGGATGCGACTGATACCCCTGATGCCTTGCAAACAATTGATGACTATGTGACAATAGTATTACTACGAGCCGAGAATCGCTATGGCAACTGGAGTGATAATGATATATCACACGAAGCAGCCAGCCTCCTCCGCCAATATATAACCCAACACACGCTTGGTCGAATCCAGGCACAAAGACAAAAAGCCGAAGAACGCGGAGACGAGTCTGAAGTCCAGCGTCTGAGGCATGAAGAATACCTATATATTAAGGAGATGAAACGTGGCTAAGAAAGATGATACTTCAATAATCGAACCACCAATGGATGACGAGGATCAGGTGGTTGATGCAACTAACGCTTCACTTGGTGATCTTGCGGATGAGCCAGCAATCGATGAATTGATGGACGAAGAAGAAGCAGATATTGATACACTCAATAACAATCAGTACTTTGATGACATTAGCGATGACTCTGTTCGCCTCTATCTTCGTGAGATCGGAAAGATTCCTCTCCTAAGCGCAGAAGAGGAACTTGAGCTTGCTCAGCGTGTTGTTGCCGGTGATAAGAAGGCAAAAGATAAAATGGCTGAAGCAAACATGCGTCTTGTCGTAAGTATTGCTAAACGCTATAGCGGTCGTGGGCTTGATCTTCTTGATCTTATTCAGGAAGGTAACACAGGTCTACTCCGTGCGGTTGAGAAGTTTGACCCAGATAAGGGATTCAAGTTTAGCACCTATGCAACCTGGTGGATTCGCCAGGCAATTACTCGTGCGATTGCAGATCAAGCTCGTACTATCCGTATCCCAGTTCACATGGTTGAAACAATCAACAAACTTCTTCGTACACAGCGTCGTATGACTCAGGAGCTAAACCGTGAGCCAACTATCGAAGAGCTTGGTAAAGAGCTTGAGATGGAGCCTGAGAAGGTTGAGTACGTTATTAAGATCAAGCAGGATATTACAAGCCTTGACGCAGGCGTCGGCCGTGATGGCGAAGATGAAGACAGTGTGCTTGCAGACTTCATCGAAGATGAGGACAGCAAGACACCGGAAGAGTCGGCTACTTCGCAGCTCCTAAAAGAACAGGTTCAATCAGTTCTTTCAACGCTCAGTGAGCGTGAACAGAAGATTATTAAGATGCGATTCGGTCTTGATACGGGCAAAAGTCATACACTCGAAGAGGTTGGTCAGGAATTTGCCGTCACTCGCGAACGTATCCGCCAGATTGAAGCAAAAGCACTTGCGAAACTGCGTAAGCATAAAGATGCTCGCAAGCTTCACGAATACCTACAGTAAGATTCTTATATTCTAGAAATTCCACTCGATTATATCGAGTGGAATTTTATCGTTATTTCAAGAAATCAAATGCCCGCAGCCAGTCTACAGAGAGTTGAACTGGCTGCGGGCTCGATCGCTACTACTCAGGTAGTTGATACCAGGTGAGCGATGCGATTGCCTTCATGTCGGCGACGCCTGACGCCCTCAGGGCAGAGATAGCGTGCTTGATGGGAGTGATCCGAACCGTAGTGAGCTCATCTTCTTCTTTGAGCCCACCAATCGAGCCGTCGAGCGCGCGCATTTGTGCCCAGGTGACGTTCGCTTTGGTGACATAGAAGAAGACAGTCTCGTCTGTACCACCTGGCGAGACATACATGGGTATGTCATCGCCGAGTATTTTGCGGTTGAGTGAGATGGGGGTGCTCCAGGTGATGCTATCACCGCCAACCTCTTCACCACGCTCGCGGATGGCGGCCATCACGGGAAGCTCATTGCCGTCGATCATGCCGGCGGCGTTGGTGAGAAAAGTGCGGCCAATGGCAACCCGCTTCTCTTCGACGTAAGCGACGTGCTCGCGCCCGTCCGGAGTGACGAGGATGGTGAGAACGTCGGTCGTTCCGCCACGCAGAAATACGATTCGCTGGTGGTCGAACCCTTCGCGGTCGCTGAGCGTGATGGCGGCGAACAGCATGCGAACGACGCCATCGGTGCTTTTCACACCGTCAGAGATCCAGACCTGCTTCAGGATCCACCCTCGGTCGAACTGCTTTTGCCAGTTCCTGAGAAGGTCTGAACGACCCACTTCGGATTCAGTCAAGCTGATGCCGCGTGCGCAACGAACTGTTGCCACTGCTATCATCTCCTTTGATCGGCGACTCTCAGTATAGCTAAGTGATAGATTTTTTACAAACTAAAATTCAATTTCGTCAACGATAGCATCGATTTGTTCGTGGAGGTGTTCGAGACTGCCGTTATTGCTAATGTAATAATCGGCAATTGCGATAGGACCGCCTTTTTCAAGGTTCTCAATTTCCGCCCAATCTCGCTGGTCGGCCTCACGCTCTGTGAGCGGACGTACGGGACGTTTTGTAAGTCGATGATGTCGGAGGTGTCTTGGAGCGACAATTGCAACGACATGGAGTTCGCCTGGGAATTCATGCTTAAGGGTTTTATACTCTGTCCAGGTATAAAGACCATCTGCAACGATGCGATGCTGTCCAGAGGCCACGAGAGCGTGGATTTGGTCTATGATACGCTTGACGACAAAATCTTTCCCTTCCTTCTCGCGTAGTTCTTCACGAATAGGCTGCTCATTTGCCTGAGTGAGTTCAAGACCACGTTTTCTTACTTCCTCGAGGACAATGCCTCCGAAATATACTTTTGGATAGCCTTTTTCTGTTAAATAGTCGACTGCGGAGCTTTTGCCGCTTCCAGCTAGGCCGACAAATGCAATAATTTTTAGGTTTTCGTGGCGTTTCATCTCTATCAGTGTAACAGAGAGTATTCACAGTGTATACTAGATAGAATGAAGCGCTTAGTGGTTATTGACGGGAAATCAGTTTTTTATCGTGGGTATTATGCAATGCCAGGATTGAGTCTTCGTGATGGTACACCAACGGGCGGTGTATATGGATTCGCAGCGCTTGCACTTGAGATGATTAAAAAGCTTGAACCAGACTACGTCGCTGTGGCGTGGGATAAGAAGGGGACGAGTGTCCGTCGCCGTCTCGAATTACTTCCGACGTACAAGGCTGGTCGTAAGGCACCTCCTGAAGACTTTTTCGCTCAGATCCCTATGCTCATAGAATTACTTGGTGCGTTCAATTGGCCGCTCTATGAATTTGATGATTATGAGGCGGATGATATTATGGGCACGCTTGCTCGACTTGCTACCGATAAGAATATCGAGACATGCCTTATTACAAGTGATCTCGATATGCTGCAACTTGTGAGCCCTTTAACGCATGTCTATGCTTTAAAGAAGGGCTTCACAGACATTGAACAATATAGTGTCACTTCCTTTGAAGAAAAGTATGGGATACAGGTTGAACAGTTCCTTGATCTAAAGGCACTAAAGGGTGACAGTAGTGATAATATACCTGGTGTACCTGGTGTGGGCGAGAAAACAGCTATTGATCTACTTAAAACGTACGGGACACTCGATGAGGTATATGAGCATCTCGATGAAATTAAACCGTCCGTTATGCGTAAGTTAGAAGCGGGTAAGGAGTCGGCTTATGTAAGCAAGAAAGTCGCTGAGATTTGGTGTGATGCACCCATGGCGCTCGATCTTGAGGCCATGAACGCTCGAAATCTCGATACCGCAGAACTGACAGAATTCCTGAAGCGGCTCGAATTTACCTCCTTAATCCGCAGGTTGCCGCAGCATATGCAGCAGTCAACGCAGCCTAGCCTATTTGATGCTGCGCCGCAGGTGCATCAGGCTGAGTCATTAAAGGAGGCTGATTGGCCTTCGCTTGGCTTAATCTCGAATGTTTCAGAGTTATTCTTACACATTCACGAAGATATGATTTGGATGTCGATTGACCAGAAGACCGTTGCGAAGAAGCTGATAGGGGAAGTGTCTTCTGAAGAGTGGCGCGCAGTAGAGAAGCGTCGAGTTATTGCATACGATATCAAGGCTATTTATCATGCGCTTAATGCGCATCACATATCGGTACGATTTGATGATGTTCACGATATACGTCAGGCAGCCTTTCTTCTTGACCCTCTAATGCGTGATCGAACGATTGTAGGCTTGGCGGATGAGGAAATTGATCTGGAAAATGCAGGCCAGGTTGCAAGTGCACTTTGGCGTGTGTATGAGAGACAGACTCAAGGATTCGCCGACTCTCCTGAGATTTCGCGCGTAGCGCATACGATGGACTTTCCTTTGACATATATGCTTTTTCGAATGGAGGCACGTGGTCTGAAGGTGGATGCAGTCTTCCTTGCTCAGATGAGCAAAGAGCTTGGCGATGAATACGTAGCACTTGAACGGCAAATGTACAATATGGTCGGTTATGAATTTAACATCGGGAGCCCGGCGCAGCTCTCGGAGGTATTATTCACGAAATTGCAGCTTCCTACTGCCGGAATTAAGAAGGGGAAAACGGGCTATAGCACGGGACAGAAAGAGCTGGATAAGCTCCGTGGACAGCATCCAATTGTCGAGCTAATTGAACGCACACGTGAGCTCGCAAAGTTGAAAAACACCTATGTCGATACATTGCCAAAGCTTGCTGATGGCGAAGGACGCATTCACACGACGTTCAATCAGGATGTTGCAAGTACGGGTAGATTGAGTAGTACCAACCCTAATCTGCAGAATATTCCTGTACGAACTGAACTAGGGCGAAAGATTCGCGAAGCTTTCATTCCGAGTGAAGGTAATGTGTACGTGAGCGCGGACTATTCGCAGTTTGAGCTACGTCTTGCGGCTGTACTAGCGAATGATGAAGCACTGATTTCTGACTTTAATAATGATGTCGATATTCACACAAAAACAGCGAGTGAATCATTCGGTATTCCTCTAGAAGCAGTTACAAAAGACCAACGCCGCGCCGCAAAGGTGATTAACTTTGGTGTGCTTTATGGAATGAGTCCTCATGGACTTTCCGCCGCTACGGACATGAACTTTGTTGAAGCGAAGCAGTTTATTGATCGCTACTTTACACTTCGTGCGCCTATTCGCGAATATATCGACCGGACGCTCCAGAAGGCTGCTGATGAAGGATATGTTGACACCTACTTTGGACGCCGCCGTCCTACTCCTGATGTAAAAAGTAGTAACTTTATGGTCCGCGAGACAGCCAAGCGTGCAGCGGCAAACATGCCAATTCAGGGAACGGAAGCAGACCTTATGAAGCTCGCTATGCTAAAGGTAGATGAACGACTTGGCGAGCTAGGAGACCAAGTACTTCAGGTGCACGATAGTATCCTTATAGAATGTCCGAGAGAAAAAGCTGATGAAGTGGCTGCGCTCTTGAAAGATACTATGGAGAATATTCACCCCGAGCTTAAGATTAAGCTCAAGGTCGATGTGGGAATCGGACAAAACTGGGGAGAACTCTAGATAAATTCGTTGTATACGGGGGCGCACTTTCGAGTGCACCCCCGTTCCGTCATGCGTTGGAGATGTGATCCATCGCTTCGGTGAAGAACAGCTTGCGGAAGTCGCCGCGGACTGCCTTTCGCTTCATCTCTTCGGTCGCGTAGATCCCGAGTGTGATTCCCGGCGGAAGAAGCCCCTGGTGGGCGATCACTTCCCACTGGTGAGAATCGGGGCAGGGTACCTTTGTAGGGTCTCCTTGGTGGTGTCTGGCCTGGGTTCGGATGTAGACGACGATCTGATTGATCTTGCCCTCGTAGCCGCGGTGGCTATTGCGGCTGTACGCTGCCTTTTCGATGTGACTATCGACAACCGCGCTTTCAGGCGGAGTGTACTTCTGCGCCATGATGGAGCCTCCTTGTCGTAGACGCACGTACTATCTTATACGAACAGAGGTAATTTGTCACGATACTATTGACTTTTAAGCATAAAAGTGATATCATTAAGATATGTATAGAGGTAATTCGTCACGACTGTTTCCGATGATTATTGTTTTGATAGTTATTGCAATAGCAATAGCGGCTCTTGTTTCCGCAGGTAAAGCAATCTTTGGTGGTGACAAAGGGAATACCGCTCAGACTGATGCGGGTCAGACAGCACTTCTTAATACTGCTGCAGGAAATAGTGTTCGCATGACAGTTCGCGGACCAATTGTCGCGGATGAAGACTTTCGTTCTTATCGCATATCTGTCGATGCGAGTGGTCGTAATTTATCAACGTATTCTGGGTATATCTCTCAGATAATTGATTCAAAACAGCTAGATAACAATACAAAAGCGTATGAACAATTCGTCTATGCGCTCGATAAGGCAGACATGATGAAGGGCACGGCTCTCACTGGAGCGGCGGATGATACGCGAGGTATCTGCGCAACAGGGCGTGTATACGAATTTGAAGTACTTCAAGGTGGCATGGTTGTGAAGCGGCTCTGGACATCTACATGTCGAGGATCGGGCGGGTCCTTTAAGGGAAGTGTTGATCAGGTTTCGAAGTTATTCCTTGACCAAATACCAAACAGTAAAGCACTTCTCAAACCAATCGATTTATAACTCAATACCGCGTATACTTAATAAAGTGATACGCGGTATTATTTTTGATTGTTTTGGCGTTCTCTACCATGGGAGCTTGGAACACCTTCGTGATCTTGCGCCTATAGAGAGGGTGCAAGAAGTGACCGATCTTAGCCATAGTTATGACTATGGCTATATTAGCCAAAAGGAGTATTTTAGTGGAATTGGGGAGATAATTGGCAGAACGCCAGATGAAGTAGATGCAATCTGTAAGGAGCAGCACGTTCGTAACGAGCGTCTGATCTCGTTTATTCAAACGCTTCGACAGCATTACAAGATTGCCCTGTTAAGTAATGTGGGGCGCGGATTTATTGAAGAGCTTTTTACTGAGAGGGAGCTCAGTGAGCTATTTGCCGTTGAGGTGCTCTCGAATGAAGTGGGGATGGCTAAGCCGAGTGCGGCAATATATGAACTCACCGCAACACGTCTTGGACTTGATCCTGAAGAGTGCATCATGATCGACGACATAGAGCGAAATGTTCAGGGTGCAGTTGCTGTAGGTATGCAGGGGATTGTGTATCAAAACTTTAGTCAATTGGTTCAAGATTTTGAGAAGCTAGGGGTGCACAGTGCCTGAGTTGCCAGAAGTGGAAACGGTCCGTCGCGGCTTGAACACATTAATTATCGGTCGAAAAGTAACCGCTGTGGACCATGATGCACCAAAGAGCTTTCCGAATTCGACCGCTGATGTTCGCTCGTTTCTGATTGGAGCTACAATCATAGCTGTGAGGCGCCGAGCAAAAGTGCTTATGATTGATTTATCAACCGATTATACTATTGTGATTCACCTGAAGATGACGGGGCAGCTCGTCTTTGTCGGTAAGGAGCGGTTTGGTGCTGGCCATCCAAATGAATCACTTATTGGTCGGTTGCCGGATAAATCTACTAGGGTGACGTTGACGTTTGCAGACGGCTCCCATCTCTTCTTTAATGATCAGCGAAAGTTTGGCTGGATGCGTCTCATGCCGACGCTAGAAGTACCGAATATCGATTTTATGCGGAAGGTTGGTCCCGAGCCACTTGAGGCTGATTTTACTCCTGAAGAGTTTGCGACACGATTTGCCCGTCGACCCCGTACGAGCATCAAGGCTGCGCTGTTGGACCAGGCGGTTATTGCGGGAGTGGGAAATATTTATGCAGACGAAAGTCTATGGGGTGCAAAAATTCATCCCCTCCGAAGGGTAGAAACGTTGACGCATGCAGAGTTTCAGAAGCTCTATGAAGAACTACGATCGGTGATGAATCTTGCCATTGAAAAAGGGGGGAGCACAGACAAGAATTATGTGAATGCCGAGGGAAAACGTGGAAGCTATATGGATTTTGCCCGTGTCTTTCGCCGGGAGGGACAGCCGTGTCCTCGATGCGGTACGACGATCGTGAAGTTCAAAGCGGCCGGGCGAGGCACGCACATCTGCCCGCATTGCCAGATTCTTGACAAAAAGTCATAAGCATGATAAGGTGTTTTTGTAACGATTAAACACCAAAAACATGACAGTATCTTTACAAGAAAGTGTGCTCCCATACCATGATGAGCGTTTTGACGCGCATCGTGTACACGCGGAACAATTTATAGGTGATGAGCTCCAGCTTCATCATGCGCGTGCGCTTGGTCGTCTTGCGGTTGTCCATGAAGATAACGCTGAACAGCTCAAAGCCTACTTAGGAGGTAATTGGGGCGGATATAATGCGCTTACGGGTGAAGCAGTTGTTACTGCACATCCAGATATTCATAATGAAGTAGGTGCTTCACATCGCCTTATTTCTGAGGCTGTTCATGAGCTGGTACATTCAGCAACGGTGGGAATGCCTACTATGCTCAATGAGCATTCCTTTTGGCGAGAAGGTATGGCGGGGATTGGAGAGGCGCTCTATCTGTCAGATCTTGAACATAAGGGCAGGCGTGACAAGGTGGCAGACTTTGTTTTGAGACAAGGCGGGATAGATTTATGGGTGCCCGGTTCTTTTCGATACTATGAAGATTATGCGACTGATGGATCTGCAAATACGTCTCAGGGATTGGTCGCCGCTTCGGCATTTGCAATGGCACAACGTGTCAGCGGAGATAGGGGACGTGATGTTCTCAAGGCGAGCCAGCGGGGAGATGGCCCCGCATATGCTCGTATGAAGGCAAGTTTTGACCAACTGAAACCAGGGCTATCTGACGAAATTGAACAATATCCAGAAACAACCCAGGGGATCGTCGAGGCGACGGCGATGGTACACGACGAGGCTAAGCGACGCGGTGTTATACCAAGAAGATAGCACTCCCTGTATACTAGAGTAGATGATTACAATTCTGACGGGTGACAACGACTTCGAGATACAGCGTGCTGTTGATTCGATGATCGCTACATTTGACGGGCAGGTGGAGCATAAAGATGGTGAGACGCTAGAGATGAGAAGCCTTCCCGATCTTTTAATGGGAGTCACACTATTCACGCCCACTCGCTTGGTGGTCGTAAAGAACGTATCTCTCAATAAGACGGTGTGGCCGGTATTTGGCGATTGGATACCTCGCATTGCAGAAGAGATTCACGTGGTTCTTGTCGAACCCAAGCTCGATAAGCGAACAAAAACGTATAAGCTTTTACAGAAAGCGGCTGATTTACGAGAGTTCTCACTTTGGACAGATCGAGATACGCGTATTGCAGGAGAGTGGGTAATAGAAGAGGCGAAACGACTTGGATTTATGCTCGATACAAAAAGTGCTCAGGCCCTTCTTGCTCGTGTGGGACTTGACCAGTGGCTTCTCTTACAAGCACTTGAGAAGCTTGCTTTTGCAGATGAAGTAAATGAGGAAACGGTAATGGAGCTCGTGGATGCGAATCCGGCTGAGAATGTCTTCAATCTCTTTGATAGTGCCCTGAAGGGTGACGTTGAGAATACGCAGGAAATGATTCAGACCCTGAAGCTTGGAGAGGATCCGTATCGGGTGATGGGACTGCTTGCGAGTCAGGCATTCCAGTTTGCCGCGCTTGCAGTAACGAATGAGCCGACGAATGTCGTTGCAAAAGATATAGGCGCACATCCGTTTGCTCTCGGCAAGCTCACGGGTCATGCAAAAAAGCGTGGACACGAGGGTGCAAAAAAAGTAGTGGCAATAATTGCAGATGCTGACATGGCGATGAAATCTTCGGCTGCAGATCCGTGGCTCTTGATTGAGCAGGCGCTCATAAAGATAGCTATTATATAAAAAAGAGACTACACGGCGTAGCCTCTTTTTTATAGATAAAGTACTATTTTGCTTCTTTTTTAGCTGCAGGTTTCTTGGCTGCTGGCTTCTTTGCTGGAGTTTTCTTAGTCTCAGTAGCTTCAGTCTTTTTCGCTGCTGGTTTTTTTGGTGCAGCTGGCTTTGCTTCTTTTTTAGCTGCTTCAAACTTTACACCAGCTTCCTTAGCGATCTTTGCAAGGCGTGCCTTACGGCGTGATGCAGTATTCTTCTTAAGAAGGTTCTTCTTAACTGCAGTGTCAAGCTCGCTCTGTGCAGCGCTCAAGGCTGCAGCACTTGGGCTAGCGAGGAAGGCCTTAGTAGCATCCTTAACTTCGCGCTTGATGGCGACGTTGCGCTCGCGGCGCTTGATAGTCTGCTTCATTCGTTTAACAGCTGATTTGATGATTGGCATAGGGTTCCTTTTTGCTCTTAAAAGTTAATGAGTACAATCAATGACAAATTATAGAGGAAAACGCGTAAAAAGTAAAGAGGCGGGGGTGTTGACGGGTAAAAAACACTTATGGTATAGTGAACTCAAAATCCGTACAAAAAATAAAAAGCAGGGACAAAAATGAACGACAGCACCGCTAAGCAGCAGATCGTTGATAAGATCAGGGATACGAGCAATATCCTGGTAACGGTTAGCACTAATCCTTCGGTAGATGAACTCAGTGCTGCACTCGGACTTACAGTGCTGCTTAATAAGATGAACAAACACGCCACGGCAGTATTCAGTGGTGCCATTCCACCGGCTATTACGTTCCTCGATCCGCAGAAGACATTCGAGAATACAGTCGACAGCCTTCGTGACTTCATCATTGCGCTTGATAAGGAAAAGGCAGATCATCTACGCTATAAGGTGGACGGTGATGTTGTTAAGATATTCATTACTCCATACCGCACAACAATTACAAGTGATGACCTTGAATTTAGCCAAGGTGACTATAACGTTGAACTCGTCCTTGCTTTAGGAGTGCGAAATAGCGACAACTTGGACGTTGCACTCGAAGCGCATGGTAGGATTCTGCATGATGCGACAGTCGTTTCTATAACGACTGGTGAAGAGAAGAGTGAGCTTGGAAGTATTGAGTGGAGCGATGCAAACGCTAGTAGTCTTAGTGAGATGGTTGTTGCACTTGTCGAAGCAATTAAAAGTGACAAGAAGCTTATCGATGAACAGGTTGCGACGGCATTTCTTACGGGTATTGTTGCTGCTACGGATCGATTTAGTAATAACAAGACATCTTCACGTGTGATGACAGTCGCGGCGCAGCTCATGGCGGCAGGTGCAAATCAGCAGCTGATTGCGACAAAACTCGAAGAGGCAAGCGAGATTCGATCTGCAGAGCCAGCTCCAAAAGCGGAGGGTCAAAACGCTGACGGCACGACAGATTTATCTGAAGGTCAGCAGACGAAAGTGGCGAAGCCAGCGAAGCCGGCTAAAAAGCCTGCTGAGCCTGTTCAGAAAAAACCCGATGACGGTGCTCTCGTTATCTCACATGAGAAGCAAGGGAGTGTTGATGAAGTAGCAGCGCAGACTGAAAAAGAACAGCGTGAGGCTGCTGCTAAGGCTGCAGAACAGGAGCTCGCACGACAGTCTAAGGAGGCAGAAGCGAAAGAAGCCGAGGAGAAGCTTTCGCAGCAAATCGGGGTGGCATTACCTCCGGTCGCTGTCAGCGCCTCGCCTTCTGTCGCGGATCTGCAGAAGGATCTTGCAGAAGCGAGTACTGAAATGAATGAAGCGGCTACGAAAGCACCATCTACTGTAGCTCCGGCTAACCCGGAACCTTGGCCAAAGGATGACGAGCCGAGTATGGGTGGTACGCTTAATGCAACTACGGAACAGGCTGCCGAGGATAAGCGCCGTGCAATGGAAGATGATCGTAACCGGACTATATTAACCCACGGTAATACGGGTAACTCAGGGTATGTCAGTGATGCAACCTCACAACCATCTTTCCAGTCACCACTAAATGCGGCAATGCAGGCTGCGCCAGAGGAAGCTCCAATCGATCCATTCGCGCAGCCCGCTAGTCACTCGCTAGATGAAACTGCGCCAACTGCGTATGCGCAGCCAGTTCAGCCGCCAAGCTTTGACCTCCCGGCGTCAGCACCAGCTACTCAGCCGGCGAGCACTACGCTTGCGGATATTGACCGCGAAAATCGGGCTCCTCATGAAGATGCTCGTGCGGCTGTCGATGCGGCATTTGCAGCCGCTCCTGCAAATACAGAGCCACAGCTGCCATCATCTCCACCTACTACTCCAACGCCAGCACCTGCGCCTTCAGGACTGCCACCGCTGCCCGATTTCTCAACACTACCTCCTCCGCCTCCAATGCCTGACTTCTCAACACCAGCTCCAGCGGGAGCATTGCCACCAGAGAAACTAGAGGATGTTTTGGAACCGGCTCCTGCACCAGCCCCTACAGCGCAGCAGCCTACAGATCCGAGTCAGTTCAGGATTCCTGGTCAGTCGTAACGTTACGATTTAACGATAAAGTAATTGATGCCAAGGTTCTCGCCTTGGCTCTTTATTGTATATGCGCGATCTGCGCGCTGCGAATCGTGGGCGTCCATAACGTAAAGGATGTCATCTCGTAGATGCCGTGCATCAACGATTTCATCGATCTCATCAGGAGTTCGTCCGGGCTCCATAAAAATCCAGTCTGTATTTACGGTGGGGGAGATGGATGAGGGAACGGTGGCAAGAAGAATCCGTTCGAACCGACCATCTGCAGCCTTTAATCTGTAGAACACTTGGCAGGCAGTACGAGCGGCGACGATATGATCAATATGTCCGGTGTATCCATTGAGATCAAGGCTCATAAATTCGATCATCACATCATCGAGTACTTTTTCAGTGATTGCTTTTACAATCTGGGTAATTCGATCTGTGGCTTCGATCATTGTCTGATTGTCGAGGTGTCCATCCTTATATCCGAGAAAATGCATAGAGGTGGCGCCGAGCCGGCTTCCCGCCTCGCGCCACTCCTTTTCGCGAACAGCACCGAGATCGGGGACGTTATCGGGGTTTGTACCTGCATCGCCAGCGGTAAAGGTGATGAGGTGAAGTTCTGTACCGACCTTTGTTTCGGCAAGGAGTGTGCCTGCTGGTCCAAAAGCTTCGTCATCGGGATGTGCGAAGATGCCAAAGATAATTTTCTTACTCATGGTTCTAGTATACAAGGTGTCACGATATAATAGAGGGAATGAATGACGGAATCCTCCTTATAGATAAACCTGCCGAAATGACGAGTTTTGGTGTTGTGGCGCGCATACGGCGCGTACTTAGTGAGCGCGCTGGTAAAAAAGTGAAGGTAGGTCATACGGGAACACTCGATCCTTTTGCAACTGGCCTTATGATTATTGTTACAGGTAAAGAGTGTAAAAACGCACAGACATACAGTAAGCTCGATAAAGTGTATGAGGCTACCTTTGTGCTGGGGAAGAAGAGTACGACGGGTGATCCAGAGGGGGAAATCAGTGAGGTGAGTACGCACATACCAAGCATGGATGAGATACGTGGTACTCTGGAAAAATTTACAGGTGAAATTGAGCAGCGTCCTCCACTATTCAGTGCGATTAAGATCAATGGTACGCGCGCATACAAGCTTGCGCGAGATGGTCAAGAAGTGGAAATACCACTTCGGAAAGTTACTGTCTACAGTCTTGAGCTTGTTGAATATTCCTATCCATACCTGAAGGTTCGAACGCATGTTAGTAGTGGCACGTATATTCGCAGCCTCTGTGTCGATATTGGTGAAGTGCTTGGGACGGGGGCCTACTGTAGTCAGCTTCGTCGCACAAGTATTAATAAGTGGAGCGTGGACAAGGCGCAGAGCCTGGCGGATTTTGGAATTAAAAGTTAGCGAGATAAAAAGATGGAAATCGAACTTGAGAATGGAGACGCACGGGCTATTATTGATCCGCTCGGTGCTTGGGTGACAAATCTCTCAGATCAGAGTGGCGACATTCTGTTTCCGAAGCGTCTTCTGGTTGCACTAGACGGGAATAAGAAGGCTCGAGGTGGTTGCCATGTTTGCCTTCCGCAGTTTGGGCCTGGTGGTGAGAGCGGGCTCGAGCAACATGGGTTTGGCCGCACCAGCGTATGGGAGATTGAAAAACGATCTCTGGATATGGTGATACTTACCCTTCGAGTGAAAGAGGGCAATTATACAGGATTAACTGCAGCGCTAACGTACCAGCTCTCTGAGCATCAATTTACTATGAAGCTAACGGTGCATGGGTCTGCGGGAATGAAGATTAGTCCTGGATTTCACCCGTACTTTTCGGTACTGAGAGGCGAAGAAGATGTTGAGATAAGCGGAGAGCGCTTTGAGTTAAGTGAACTCTCCAACACCGAGTTTAGAGTAGCCCAAGAGCAAACTATAGAACTTGGAAACCGTACGGTCCGTATTTGGTCAAAAGAGCTGCCGACATGGGCGATTTGGTCAGATCAACTCGGCTCGTATATATGCATTGAGCCGACTCTGGGTGGAAATATGTTTCAAGAAGGAAAGGCTCTTATTCTGAGAGATGATACAGAATACTCGTTTGCTGTGGGCATATGTTGGTAGCATTTTCAAAAAATGACCCTTGGAAGGGTCTTTTTTTGATGCTCTATAACAGAGTAGGATATGTAGAAATACACTATTTCTATAATAGTACCTTGACTGTCATAGTAATATGATGTATATTGTAGTTAGGGAGATATAATAAAACGTATGGATAAGAACAAGATATCTTCCGACCTTCTACGAGGTCACACGGACACGATAATTCTGCGCTTACTGACAGAAGGTGATAAATACGGCTATGAAATAACAAAGCGTATCTATCAGGACTCTGGTGAAGTGTATGAATTAAAAGAAGCAACCATGTATTCGAGTCTGAAACGACTTGAGGCAGACGGAAGCATTCTCTCGTACTGGGGTGACGAAAGTAGCGGCGGTCGGAGAAAATACTACAGAATAACAGAACGAGGAAAGACAACCTACGCTGACAACAAGCGAAGCTGGGAGTCTGCTAAAGAAATCCTCGAACACTTACTATAAGGAGATGATCATGGAAGATAAAATTGTACGATTTGTAGATGCTGCCTTTGCGACATATGATGTGACGGCAGTTGCGGAGACAAAAGCTGACCTCGTCCAGCACTTACTCGAGAAATATCACGGGTTAATGGAAGAGGGGAAGTCGAGTGATGAAGCATATAAGCTTACTGTAGAGTCAATCGGGGACGTTTCCGAGCTTGTTGATGGTGAGAAGCCTTACCAGGAACCACCAGTAAACCTTTCTGCAAGTGATCTCCAGAATGTTGACCTTTCAGGGACGGACATTCGTGAGGGAAGCTTTAAAGGGTCATCGATGCGTGCGTCTGATTTCCAGAACGCGAACCTTCCAAACGCTGTGTTTAAGGGAAGTGAGCTCCGCGATAGCAACTTTGCGGGTGCAAATCTCGTTAGTGCGACTTTCTCGAGTAGCGATATGCGCGGTTCTGATTTTACAGGTGCAAATCTCACCCATGCATCATTTGATAAATCTGATATGCACGATGTAGTGTTTGATGGTGCTAACTTAATTAACACCACGTTCAAGCAAGCTGATGTGAGTGGTGTGAACTTTGCCAATCAGACACTCGTAGGGACGAGCTTTGAAATGACAGGTCTTAAGGGAACGTCTTTCAAGGATGCTGTTCTTCGGAACGTCTCATTCCACCACTCGGATGCGCGAAAAGCAATTCTTGACGGTGCGACTGTTGATAAGATCACCTACGCTTCACTAAAGAGCTCAAAGGCTGACCTCTCGAACGTTGTCGTTATCTAGTTCAAGTTTCTAAACGTTTTAAAGGAGTAATTTATGGCAGAAAAACCAGCCATCATTATTAAAGATGTCCGAAAATCATTTAAGGATACGGAAGTCTTAAAAGGTGTGACCTTTGAGGTTGCTAAAGGGTCGGTCTTCGCCCTGCTTGGATCGAATGGTGCAGGGAAGACGACTACGATCAATATTCTCACAACCCTTCTTCCTGCTGATCAGGGAACGGCGCTCGTGAACGGCTACGATGTAGCTAAACAGCCTGATATGGTGCGACGCCAAATTGGGTTAACGGGTCAATTTGCAGCAATCGATGAGTCACTTACTGGTCGGGAGAATCTTATACTCTTCGCAAAGCTTTGGCATTTAGCTAATCCTAAGAAGGTTGCATCAGATCTTCTCGATACATTTCAGTTGAATGACGCGGCTGATCGTGCCGCACAGACCTACTCTGGTGGAATGCGTCGACGACTCGATATTGCAATGAGTCTGATAGGTACACCCTCAATTCTATTTCTCGATGAGCCTACTACAGGTCTTGACCCAGAGAGTCGAAACGCTATGTGGGAAGTGATTCGTGATTTAACAAAACGCGGCACAACAATTTTCTTGACAACTCAATATCTCGAAGAAGCGGATCAGCTCGCTGATATGATCGCTATTCTTCATGAGGGGCGTATTGTTACTCAAGGCACGCCTGCACAGCTTAAAAAACATATAGACGAGCGTCTTATGGAACTACGATTTAGCTCAGCCACGGCAATGAAGGCTGCTTATGATGTCCTGCGCACTGCATTTACTGTTACGGTCAATGCAGCAGAGAATGTCCTTCTCGTCGCAACAGATGGAAGTGCTCAGCAGTCCATGAAAGTACTTTCTCTTATTCAGAGTAATTCAATTATCGTTGATGAGTTTTCTCAAAAGCAACCAAGTCTTGATGATGTGTTCCTACGCATTGTCGGAAGTAAGAAGGAGCGTTAATAATGGCATCTGTATTAAATACCCTACGTGACACGGTAACTATGACGGGTCGTACCCTGAAGCATTCACTGCGTAATGCTGATACGATTACGACCGTTGTGGTTATGCCACTGTTTATCATGGCGATGTTTGTATACATTTTTGGTTCATCAATAAAGACGGGTAGTCTTGACTACGTGAACTATATTGTTCCTGGCATTGTGTTAATGTGTATCGCAAATGGTGCAGCATATGCAGCGTTTCGATTAAATAATGACATAACCAAGGGGATTATCAACCGATTCCGAACGATGCCTATTGCTAAATCTGCAGTACTTGGCGGGCATGTCGTATCCTCAACACTCTTCAGCCTCATTTCGGCGGTAGTTGTGTTTGGCGCTGCGATGCTTATGGGATTTCATCCTGGAGCATCTGTAGAGCAGTGGGCGCTTGTAGGGCTTCTTCTGTTTATCGTTTCACTCGGGATGAGCTGGCTCTCAATGGTATTTGGTCTTCTAGCAAAGAGTGCAGAGGGTGCGAGTGCGTTTAGTTACGTTCTTCTTCTCATGATCTTCCTGAGCTCGGCATTTGCGCCGACAAGTGGGATGAATAGCATCGTTCGATTTGTTGCCGAGCATCAGCCAATGACTCCTGTTCTGGATGCAATGCGAGCGCTTCTTGCGGGAACTACTCCTGGTCAAACTGTAGTGCAATCACTTATCTGGACTGTGGGACTCCTCGTTGTTTCTTACATCCTTGCGATGTGGGTGTACGCACGTCGTTCAGTTCGAGGGTAACCCTATTGATACTTTTCGTGAGCTCTGTTATAATAAACCACGATGATTACAGCAGAGAATAAAGCACAGGCGATTGCTTTGACGCAGACGCACAAAACTGATGTTGGAAGCCCACAGGCTCAAGTATCAGTTTTGACAACTCGCATCAAAGAGATTACTGAGCATCTAAAGACTAACAAGCACGACCACATGGCTCGTCGCGGTCTTATCCAGATGGTCGGTCGTCGTAAAAAGCTGCTTAAGTACCTTGAGCGAAAAGATTTCGAGGCATACAAGGCAACTGTCGCCGCATTAGGACTCCGCAAATAATACTTGCGGAGTTTTTTGTTTTAGATGAAATAACTACGCCTCTCGCGTAGTTATTGTATTGATAAGGAGAACCATGAAAACACACCATATGAAGCTTGCCGACATACCCTACCGGATGATTGAGAAAGGAGAGAAGACCTGTGAAGCGCGTCTCTATGATGAGAAGCGCCAGCAGATTGACCTGGGCGACAAGATTATATTTAGTCACGCAGACGAACAAACGATCGAGACTGAGGTTGTAGGGCTTCTTCGATACGAAACATTTGGTGATATGTTTGCTCGAACCGATCCTCGTAAATTTGGCATTGAGAATGCTGAACTGGCGGCCGAGGTGATGCTTCAGTACTATGACCAGAAAATACAGGACAAATATGGGGTTCTGGGAATTGAACTTGAGCTAATACTTTAAAGTCTTGTCATCTCGTTTGAGATGACAACTGGATGATTGCCATCGATATGACTCTGAATGTCGATAGTCTGCAAGAAGGCTGGAAGGACATTATACTCTCGGGGATTCACAAATGCAGTCGCCTCAATCTCAAGTAGACCATGAGTGGTTGATGCGAGATCGATGGCTTCATAGTCGGCCGCATTCTTAATATGAAAGAAGAATTCGAGGAACTCTTTCTCGACGTCCTCGTACTGTTGGATGAAAAGGAGGTTGCCTATTTCTGGAGCCACACCAGTTTCTTCGATCATTTCTCGGTGGAGTCCTTCAAGAAGTGATTCTTGCGGTTCAAGGCCTCCACCGGGGGTGCACCAATATTCTCGTTTTTTACCGTCGCTACCCGGCTTCAGCTGCTGAGCAAGCATCTTGTTGTCATTGAAAATAATACCTCGCACGGTAATCCGCTGCGTCTTCATGTACGTGACTCCGTTAATTATTTAGATTAAGAGACGCGAGCGGTTCGGACGTCCGAACATGCACGTATAGCGGACCATGGGTTGGTCATGGTAACTTCTATTGTACGCGGCGCTCTAGAAAAATAAAAGAACCACGGGCTAAAAGGTAATGATATTATGGAACGCATGAGCAAATTGGTCATACTTCGAGGGAATGCGGGAAGCGGCAAGAGTACGGTGGCACAGCGCGTGCGCCAAGAAACGGATGCGCGAGTGGCGATTATCGGACAAGACTATTTCCGGCATGAACTTTTGAGTCACTGGGGCGAAGAAGGCTTTGCAATACGACGTGTGTTAATTCCAGTGATGGCCCTAACGCTGCTTGAAAAAGATTGGAACGTTATTATTGAGGGTATTCTGCCTGCGCAGTGGAGTAGGGACATGGTCGATGAGATCTGTTTGCAGTGGAAGGGTGAAGTGGTATCTTTTTATTTCTCTTTAAGTATTGAAGAGACGATTCGTCGCCATATGACGAGGGGGAGTAAACATTTTAGAGAAGACCTTCTTAGGGAGTGGTACAAGCCGAAGGATGTACTGCTGGATTCGGACGTGCTATTCACTGATACGACAACCGAAGATGATGCAGTTCGAGCAGTTCGGAGGATTATTGAAAGGGGCTCTACCCCCGAGGGGTAGGGTCCGAGGGCTGCTACTTCTTACGACCGTCAACCGGCGTGGGTTTGGCAACCGCTGTGTAGATCTCCTCGGGTTGCTCGCCGCGGAACCACTCACCATCTTCGGTCAGCTCGAAGCTGATCGACTTAACAACACACTCCTTTCGAGACTTTCCGCTCTCACTGAGCGTGATGATTCGATCGATGCGCACTGTTGCTTCGCTGTCTGCCGTCGAGAGGACGGTGGCGACGAGGTTGTCGCGCAAGGTGATCAATCCGTCCGGAAGCACTTTTCCCGCGGGCAGGAGAAGCCAGCGTGCCATGACAGAAGCTCCTTAGAGAGACGATTCTACATAAATACTATGCCATAAATTTATGTTATTAACAATAGTAATCGGTCATTTTGAATTAATGACTGTGCTATAATGACAACATCACCGCCATAGGGTGACAAAGTGATGGATATGGCGTCTTTATAAGAAAATAGAGCTGCTCTACCCCTTACTTCTCGCCCGAGCATATTAACGGCGCGTGTACAAAAAAGGAGAAACAATGGCAACAATTAATCCAAGTGGTAAGGAGATTACCTCTGTTAGTGTTGATCTATTTGGCACACCTCTAAAATTGGAAGTAAATCGCGTCGGGTTTCGTACCACTGCGAGTGTCCTTGTGTCGTATGGTGATACTGTCGTACTTGGAACATCAATGGTTGGAAAGAAGCCCATTAGCGGTATGGACTATTTCCCTCTGTCTGTTGATTACGAAGAGAAGTTCTACGCTGCGGGTAAGATTAGTGGCAGCCGTTTTATCAAGCGTGAGGGTCGTCCGAGCGACGAGGCAATTCTTATTGGCCGCATGATTGATCGCCCTATTCGTCCACTCTTTCCAAAAGGATATCGCCAAGAAGTGCAGGTCGTATCGAGCGTCCTCTCGATGGATCCGAACTTCCGCCCGGATGCAGTCGCTATGATTGCGGCGAGCGCAGCGCTTGTACTTACTGGCGCGCCGTTTGATGGTCCAGTAGCGGGTCTTCGTGTTGGGCGTGTTGATGGTCAATTCAAGGCCTTTCTTACCCCCGAGGAGCGAGAGAAGAGTGATCTTGATATCGTAGTCGCCGGTATAGAGAGTGGTATCACTATGGTGGAGGCTGGTGCCGACCAAGTCAGCGAGGACGTCATAGCCGATGCACTCGCATGGGCATTTGAAGCATATCAACCAATTATTACACTTCAGCGCGAGCTTGCAGCAAAGGTCGGTGTTGAGGCGATTGAATACGAACTCATCCTTCCAAATGAATCAATTCAGCAAGAAGTCGACGTGTGGATGGAGAACAAGCTTGGCGAGAACCTACGTCGTCCATACCCAGAACGTAATGAGCTTATCACGGTTCTTCGCGACGCATTCAATAATGATATGAAGGCAAAACATGGGGATGAAGAATATCACGATCTCCACGATGAGTACAATGAAGCCTTTACGATGTCGCTTCACAAGGACGCACGACAGGGTATCATTGATAGCAAAAAGCGACCAGATGGTCGCGCACTCGACGAAGTCCGACCGTTATCATCAGAGGTTGGCATTTTGCCGCGTGCTCATGGATCATCGCTATTTACCAGAGGTGTGACACAGGGAATGAACATCGTCACGCTTGCCCCGCTTAGCTATGCGCAGGTGGTCGATACAATGGAGGTGAATGACGGTGAGCGACGGTATATGCACCACTATAACGCCCCTGGGTTTACGGTTGGTGAGGTACGTCGTCTTGGAAGTCCTGGTCGCCGCGAAATTGGACATGGCTATCTTGCGGAGCGTGCTGTTATCCCAGTTCTTCCGAGTGAAGAGGAATTTCCTTACGCTATTCGAAGCGTAACGGAGATTATGAGCCAGAACGGTTCAACCTCAATGGCGGCAACTTGTAGTAGTGTGCTCGCACTCATGGATGCGGGCGTACCACTAAAGGCTCCGGTATCTGGAATTGCCATGGGTCTCATGATGGATGGAGAAACCCCCTATGTTCTGACGGACATTGCAGACGCAGAGGACTTTGCAGGAGACATGGACTTTAAGGTGACTGGAACTGAAAAGGGTGTTACTGCGATACAGATGGATATGAAGGTCCATGGACTTCCTGTTGATGTTCTTCGCCAGGCATTGCAACAAGCTCGCCCAGGACGTGCGCATATTCTTCAACATATGCTTACGACGTTGGCTGAACCACGAGAGGCGATTAGCCCGTATGCCCCACGTATTGAAAAGATTAAGATTAATCCGGATAAGATTGGTGCCGTTATCGGTAAGGGCGGCGAGGTAATTAATAAGATCACTGCAGAAACAGGCGCAGAGATTGATATTAAAGATGATGGCCTCATAACGGTTGCGGCAGCGGATACGGCAAAGATCGAAAAGGCACTAAATTGGATCAAGAGTCTTACTGAGGAACCTGAAGTCGGTCGTATCTATGAAGGCAAGGTTGTGAGCATTAAGGACTTCGGTGCATTCATTAATATTCTTCCAGGCATCGATGGAATGGTGCACATTAGCCAGATTTCCAAAGAGCGGATTGATAAGGTTGAAGATGTTCTCAAAGAAGGACAGATCGTTAAGGTGAAGCTCGTTGGAATTGACGAGCGAGGTCGCCTTAGTCTTTCTATGAAAGAAGTAGAAGAGTAAAGTCTATAAAAAGAGGGGTCTATGCGGACCTCTCTTTTTATGGTTTAATATTAAAGTCAAACGACGTGACAACCTTTGGAGGCCTGGTGGCCTATAATGGCAGAAAAGCTGCCCAGTGGTGCAAGATTCACGCACAAGACAAACAGCCCTTTGTGGATGCCTGTGCGTGGTTTGCAAGCAATGCCTTATGGCAGGGTGGCATCGAGATGACGGAAACCTGGCATGACCGAGAGAAAGAGAAGGTCGCACAGGGGACGGTACTCGGGACGAAGGTTGCCAGGGTGGCAGATCGACTCGTTACCTTCCTCATCCAGCAGGAGTACGCGGAGGCGTACCCTGTGTATGAAGCGGGCAGCTCCTGGCCTCAACCCGAGCTGGATCGGATTATTCCCAACGTACGACTCGGTGATCTGATCGCCTATAAGTACTACGGCGCTTCGGGATATTACAACCATGTATCTGTCGTGGTGCGAATCGTACGAGGGGTGCCGTATGTCGCCGAGTGGGGAACTGCACACAACCCTTTGATGCAATGCGATTACAAAAGTCGCAGATGGGACTGGTCGAAGAACAGTGATATGTCGATGGCTACCCTATACGATTTGGTTGTGACGCATCTGAGCATGCAGTAGTTTGACTGCCGGCCGCCTCATTTCGAGGTGCGCCGGTTTGTCTTTTTCTACAGAGTGTACATGCTCTCGTGAACTTGGTACGCTAAGAGTATATGAATGAAGATAAGCAGCGTCTGCTTGATGAGGTGAGGGCGGATATTCTCAAGAAGAACATTTGTCCTGAGCTGGCGGCACAAGCGACAAACTTAGTTATGGGGGATGGTAACGTAAATGCGGATATTGTCTTTATTGGTGAGGCCCCCGGAAAGAATGAGGACGAGCAAGGGCTTCCTTTCGTCGGAGCTGCTGGAAAATTCCTCAACGAAATGCTTGCAGCAGCGGAGATGCAGCGTAGTGATGTTTATATAACGAATATTGTTAAGTATCGCCCTCCGAACAATAGGGATCCTCTTCCGGAGGAAAAGAAGGCGTTTTGGCCATATCTACTGAAGCAGCTTCAAATTATTCAGCCTAAGGTTGTTATAACACTCGGTCGACATAGTATGGAATACTTTCTTCCAGGTATGCGCATCAGTCTCATTCATGGTCAAGCGAAACGAATTAAGTTTGGCGACCAGAAACTTGTGATTATACCGCTTTATCATCCGGCTGCGGCGCTTTATAACGGCAGTATGCGCCAAACCCTCATCGATGATTTTGTGAGTGTTCCGAAGATTATAGACCTGATGAATCGAGGAAAATAAACGATTATTTTTACACATATAAACAGCATATGTGTATATCGTCAAGTAGTCGACCTCTAGAAAACACTTGCATCTGTTGTATTTATTTGCTATAGTAAAAGCACTAGATGCAGACGTATCCAACCTATACACGCGTGTAAACCGTCTGAAACTTACGATTTTGACTAACATATTTTTATTTAAAGAAAGGTTAAGAGTATCCTAAATGGGACAACGTAGACTTGGCAACGTCCAAAGTGACGACCAAAGCAAACGTCCGCAGCAACAACAGCGGACAAAATCAAATAATACGGTACTAAATAATACAAATACGCGAAAAGGTGAAGTTTTTCGCGCACAACGTCGTGTAAGTGAAAATGTTAACCTTCGTGCTTCACAGCACATGATTAACGTTCCCGTAAATAAATCAATCTATAACGGATATGGTGGACGTCAGTTCAGTATAGCCGACCAGCCAAAACGCCCTAAGTCGCCTCGACCAACGCTTCGCGTTATTCCGATCGGTGGTCTCGGAGAGATGGGCATCGGTAAGAATATGATGGCTATTGAATACGATAACGATATGATCGTTATCGACTGTGGCTTCCTATTCCCAGGCTCTGACTACCCAGGCATTAACTACATCACGCCAGATATTACCTATCTGGAAGAAAACAAGCATAAAATTCGTGGTATCGTCTTTACACACGGACACCTCGATCATATCGGTGCTTTCCGCCATGTTGCGCATAAGCTACAAGTTCCTGTCTATGGAAGCAAGTTTACGCTTGGCATGGTGCAGCGAACAATGGAAGAGGCAACGAGTGGATACGAACCTCAATACAATGTCATGGATCCTGAAGCGCATGAGCGCGTCCAGCTTGGCGACAGCTTCTCAATTGAACTTGTTCGTGTAAATCACTCAATTCCTGACGCGACAGCAGTTGTTATTCGAACACCTCTTGGCGTTCTTATCGATACAGGTGACTGGCGTTTTGAGGAAGCTCCTGTTGACGGTAAGAAATTCGACCTTGAGCGTATGACAGAGATTGCTTCAAAAGAGGGCATTCTTATGCTTATGAACGAGTCAACAAACTGTGAAAGTGAAGGTACACACCAACACGGTGAGCCTGAAATTCAACAGTCTATTGGACAGGTTATGGATAAATACCAGAGCAGTCGTCTCATTTTGAGCTGTTTCAGTAGCCAGATTCACCGTATGCAGCTGATCCTTGAGGAGGCGAAGAAGCATGACCGTAAGGTGGCGTTTGCTGGTTTTAGCATGATCCAGAACCTTGAGGTCGCACTCCGTGCGGGTGTGATTAAGGTACCGAAAGATGTCGTCGTAAAGATGGAAGATATCGTCAAACTTCCAGACGGCAAAGTGACGATCGTATGTACGGGTAGCCAGGGTGAATTTAACGCCGTGCTTAACCGCATGGCAAGTGGAAGTCACAAATTCATCAAGATCAAGAACAGTGACGTTATTGTATTTAGCTCAAACCCAATTCCAGGTAATGAGAAGTATGTCGTCCGTACAGTTGATGGTCTTATGCGCGAAGGAAGTGATGTTATTCAGAACGGAAAGACCCACCTTACAGGTGTTGGCCCTCTCCACCTTTCGGGACATGGGTACTACGATGACCACGTTAAGCTCATCAACGCTTTGAACCCGACCTACTATCTTCCAATTCACGGTGAATTCCACATGCTTCACCACAATGCCGAACTTGCAGAGAAGGAAGCAGGCATTCCTCGTGACAACATCTTTGTTTGTGATAGCGGTGATGTTATCGAGATTACCTCAGAGGGTGCCAAGAAGGCAGGTCGCGTACCTGTTGGTGGTATCATGTACGACGATAGCGGAGCAGTTGTGAGCGAAGTAGTTCTTAAAGACCGTATTCACATGGCTGGTGAGGGTATGTTTGTTGTTGTGTTGACAGTCGCACGTGGAAGCGGCCGACTTATGACAAGCCCTGACATTATCAGCCGTGGGTTTATCTACCTACGGGACAGCGAGGAGCTCATGGGGACGATTCGCCAGTATCTTAAGCAGAAGGTCGCCCGCAGCTTCAGCTCAAAGAAGATCGATCTTGACGTCATCAAGAAGGAACTTAAGGATGAAATTACGCACATCCTTTACGACCAAACTCGTCGAACTCCGATTGTTATTCCTGTTATTAACGAAATCGGTGGAGGGGGCCAGAACCGCCCACAGCAACAGCAAGGCGGTGACATGCGTAAGGGTGCTAATGGGCAGCAGTTTTCAAAGCCTACACCAAAGAAATTCCCCCCACGTCAGGTGCCTGACACTGAGGCTGTTGAGCCTCGGACTAAGGCTGACACAAGGGCATATTAATAAAAAATCCCCGGCCGATTGTGCCGGGGATTTTTTATAGAAAACTAACCATAACCAATACTTGCATTATATTGTAATTATTGCTATAATAATGTCATATTCATCGGTAGTAAACCACTTTATAATAGAAATATATGGCTAAGAAAAAACGCACGACTAGGGGAAAATCAAGAGCTAAGGCGACGACGCCACAACATAGCCTGCCGTCAGGTTTTTGGTCGCAGGTTGGTGCGGTAGTCCTCATCGCTCTTTCGTTTCTCTTCGTGATTGCTTGGTTTGGCGCTGGGGGCCCTATTGTGGAGTGGATGCACCACACCGCGATGTCACTTGTTGGCTACGCAATTTTTATTACACCACTCCTGTTTGTCTATATTGCTGTTGAAACGTTTCGCGCGAACAATAATAGACTTCCATTTGTCGTGAAGTTCGCTACTGCACTTATGATCATTTGGTTTGCAGGTTTCTTTGGGCTCATGCACGCTGACGGCCACACGCTTGGTGGTTCAATTGGAGAAATGGCAAATGGCGCTATGTTAGCGCTTGTCGATAATGGTGTGGGAATGTTTATCTACATTCTACTCATTGTCATTACAGCTCTATTCGTTCTACGGGTCTCGCCGAAGGCGGCGCTTCAGGCTATGAGTTCAATGACAAGTCGGGAACTGTCTGAACAGGATGAGAATGTAAAGGTAATGCGAAAAGCAGCTACCATCGATATGCCTAAGCCCTCTAAGATCGGTGAACTAAAGCTCAACGCTGGAGTTCCTCTAGATGAAGAAGCGCCGGTTGAAAAGAAGTCTAAGGGCCTTTCAAGCCTCCGTGGAAGTGTAAAGCAGGATAAGGCGGCAGAAGAACAAGCCGCCCTCGTATCTGTAAGTGATCCAAACTGGCAAGCGCCAAGCATTGACCTCCTTGAAAAGAAGCAGTCACCTGCTGATGCGGGGGATGTTCAGCAGAATGCGCAAACAATTCGAGACACGCTCGCCGAGTTTAATATTGATGTTGAGATGGAAGGGGCAAATATCGGCCCTAAGGTGACGCAGTATACTCTTAAACCACCAAGTGGGGTTAAGCTTACTCGTATTACCGCACTTGAGACAAATATTGCACTTAATCTTGCTGCACAGTCACTTCGTATTGAAGCTCCGATTCCTGGTCAGAGGGCGGTTGGAATTGAAGTTCCAAATCGTAAGGCAGCAGACGTGCGTCTTTACGGTATTTTAGCCTCAAAACAGTGGAAGAATGGTCGTGAACCACTTAGTTTCGCTATAGGTAAAGATATCTCGGGTGATGCTGTTGTGGGCGAACTTAATAAGATGCCACACCTTCTTATTGCTGGACAGACAGGTAGCGGTAAGTCAGTGATGATCAATACGCTTCTTACAAGTCTTCTTTATAGGAATAGTCCAAGTGAAATGAAGCTGATCCTCGTGGACCCTAAGCAGGTTGAAATGGCTCCATATGAAGACATTCCGCACCTGCTAACACCGGTTATTACAGATCCGGAAAAAACGATTAGCGCGCTTAAGTGGGCTGTAAATGAGATGGAGCGCCGCTATAAGCTTCTTGCCGAGCAGAAGATTCGTGACATCAAGACGTATAACCAACGTGCCCAGGATAAGCCTGGTGAAGAAGGCGAGGGGGCAATGCCGTATATTGTCGTTGTAATCGACGAGCTTGCCGACCTCATGATGGTCGCTGCTCGTGACGTTGAGGCATTAATTGTACGCTTGGCTCAAAAGGCACGTGCAGTCGGTATTCACCTCGTGCTTGCAACGCAACGTCCGAGCGTCGATGTTATTACTGGTCTTATTAAAGCTAACGTACCAGCTCGTATCGCCTTTACTGTTGCATCGCAAATAGATAGCCGTACGATCTTAGACCAAGTGGGTGCTGAAAAGCTTCTGGGACAGGGAGATATGCTCATGCTCACTCCAAGTATGAGCAAACCAAAGCGTATTCAGGGCGCTTGGGTAATGGACGAAGAGGTAGTGAAGATCACTGACCACCTTCGTATGCAGTCTGCGCCTCAGTATAACGATGAGATTATTAGTCAGCCCGTTCAGCTGAACGGTAAGGGCGGAGTCGTTATGGACTTCGACGGAAATGGCGGCGGTGATGACATGTTTAAGGACGCTGTTCGTGTTGTTATCGAAAGTCGTAAAGCCTCCACTTCCTTATTGCAGCGACGCCTCCGTGTAGGATATGCTCGTGCAGCGCGAATTATTGAAGAGATGGAAGAGCAGGGAATTGTTGGTCCTGCCGACGGCGCTCGGCCGCGCGACGTTCTTATTAATAGCTTGGATGAGCTAGCGAGCTAGCTCTCGCTCTAGGTCTAGTACTGGACCTAAAACACCGGCGATCGTCGCTTGTGTTTTAGGGGTAAATACGTTATAATTACACCTGTTATTAACTCGGCTTATGCACGGCATAAGCATCCAAAAGGATTCCAGAGGAGGATTCACGAATGAAAGAATACGAACTTACAGTTCTGATTCACCCTGACCTCGAAAGCGATATTGAAACACCGCTTACCAAGGTTCGGGATATTATCAAAAATGCTGGCGGTGAAATCGTCAAAGAAGATAACTGGGGTAAGAAGAAGCTTGCCTACACTATCAACCGCGAAGACTTTGCTGTATACGTGTACATGGACGTTAAACTTCCTGCAGATGCACCACTTAAGATCAGCAACACTTTGAACATTACTGACGAAGTACTCCGTTACCTACTTGTAACAGTAGATGAAAAGGGTCGCAAGGCTCTTGAAGAAGCGAAGGCTCGTAAAGATTCAAGCGAAACTAAAGAAGAAGCGTAAGTACGCAGAATAGAGGGAGAGGGTAAATGGCCAAGAGTATTAACCAAGTAATTCTCATGGGACGCCTTACGCGCGACCCAGAGGTTCGTACGACAACCACAGGGAAGACAATCACAAGCTTCAGTATTGCAGTCGACCGTGGTGGCCAGGAAGACCAAGCAGACTTCTTTGATGTAACTGCTTGGGAGAAGCTCGGTGAGCTTGTCAGCCAGTATCTTTCTAAGGGACGACGATGTCTTGTGCAGGGACGCCTTCGACAGGATAGCTGGGACGATAAAGAGACAGGCAAGAAGCGTAGTAAAGTTGAAGTTGTTGCAACAGATGTGACTTTCTTGGATGGACCAAGCGAGGGTGGTCAACAAAACTACGGTGGTGGCGCTTCACAGAGCAAAAAGTCTGATGATGTTGTTATCGAAGACATTGACGACAAGCCAATTGATTTAAGCGAAATTCCTTTCTAGGATCTATCAGGAGAACAATAAATGAACGGTAAACGATTCAAAAAAGATGCACCAGCATTTTTCGACTACAAGGATGTAAAGACCTTGCAGCACTACATTAACGTCTACGGACAAATTGAGCCAATTAGCAAGACTGGTCTAAGCGCTAAGCAGCAGCGTCAGCTCGCTGTTGCGATTAAGCGTGCACGCCACTTGGCTCTACTTCCATTCGTTTCAAACAACTAATTCTTGGAACGTTTTGCAGCGCACAACACTATTTGCGCGCTGCGGAGCATTTCCAATTGTACCAAGGAGAAAATATGTACCAGCCTACTGATCTTAAAAAAGGCGTTGTATGTCAAATAGACGGCAAGCCATACCGTGTCATTGAATATTCACAAAAGGTGATGGGACGAGGTGGAAGTATCGTAAACGTCAAACTCAAGAACCTTATTGATGGAAGTGTTATTCCAAAGACGTTCAAGGGCCAGGATAAGATTGACCGAGCAGAAGTGAATAATAAAACTGTTCAGTATCTGTATAGTGACGGAAACGCGTTTCACTTTATGGATCCGGAGACGTTTGAGCAATTCGAACTTTCAGCTGACATTGTCGATAGTGCAAGTGGGTACCTTAAAGAGGGTGATGAACTTACGCTACAACTTTTTGAAGGTAAAGTAATTAACGTCGAACTTGCTAAGAATGTATATCTTGAAGTAACCTACGCTGAGGACGTTGTGAAGGGTGATACGACAAGTAGCGTACTAAAGGATGCAACGCTTGAGACAGGAATTACTGTTAAGGTTCCTGCATTTATCAAGACGGGCGACATTATCTCTGTCGATACGACCACTGGTGAATACCGCGAGCGTAAGAAGTAGCTAGTGGTATAATAGAGGCATGACCAAGGCCTCTTTGCCTGAAAAACAAAAACGAAATTTGAAAGATTCTGCCGTACGGGTTCATCATGCCGTCCGACGGCAGTATAGGGGATATATGCCCGATAAAAAGCGGCACCGCATACTTCTGTGGGTCGCTTTTTTGTTTGTAAGTACCATAGTTGCAGGCCAAATGCTGTATCCTCCCGACCGCGGCCTTCCCTTTGCGTCTATCTCGGGGACGTCTGTTGCTTGGCGGTCGTACACTGACACTGCCAAAGTTATTACAGAAAAGTTCGATAATTCGAAGCTACAATTGGTATTGGATGACAAAAAAGCTTCGTATTCCGTCAAAGAGCTCGGTGCTGAACCAAGTATTGACGAGATGGTTGAGCGAACAAGGGCATACCCATTTTGGCAGCGCTTTATTCCCGGATCTATCTTATGGCAATCTGCCCAAGTTAAAGATGCGGATGTCTATTATTCAACAAAAATATTACAGGCGTTTGTTTCAGAGCGAGTAAAAGATTTCAGTTATCCCGCTAAGGACGCGCATCTTGAAATAAAAGAAGGGAAATTGGTTGCAGACACGGACCAGCCGGGAAGTGAAGCGGATGGGCAGGCGCTCCAGCAGGCCATTTCGAGTACGCGGATCTCGATGGGAGGCGAGACAATAATCCAAGTTCCCCATAAGCAGATACGCGCCCATTTTAACGCGGACGATCTCTCTAAGGTTCGTTCGCAAGCAGAGAGTGCACTTAGCCATTCAGTCGCTATTGTTGCCGACGGAAAGCTTTTCTCGCCAAGTACTAATGAGGTGGCATCGTGGCTCGTTCTGAGCGGTGAGGGTCAACCTACGCTGAGCGTTGACAAGGAGAAGATTAAGGCCTATCTGAAGCAAATTAATGATCAAGTGGGTGTGCCAGCGGGACAGACCAACATTAATCTTGTTGATGGTCGTGAGGCGGATCGGCAAACTGGTAAAACGGGACGCGCTATCGATAGCGACAGGCTTGCTGATCAATTGGCGGAGGCGATTCTTGCTCCCCCTAAGGATATTCGTTTAGAGGCGCAGTTTGTTGACGTACTACCGAGCGTTATATTCAATAGTAAATACACAACAACGCAGGAAGGGCTTCGAGCGTATGTTGATGATGCTGCTACGAATCGTAATATGCATATTGTCATCCAGCAACTTGACGGACCAGGGTGGTCTGCGCATGCGCGCGAGACCGAAAGTATTCCGAGTGCGAGCACCTACAAATTATTTATTGCCAAGATCCTCTTCGATAAGATCGATGCGGGTGAGATTCATTGGGATGATCCTATGCTCGATACGGATGTTGCCGGTTGTTTTGAAAGGATGACGGTTGCATCGACTAATCCTTGTGCTGAGAGTTGGATTGCGCAGTGGGGACGTGATTATATCAACCAGTATGTGTATAGATTGGGCTTTAGCGCAGGCACCTCATTCACTACTGGTGGAGCAGTGCAGACGACTGCAGCTGATCTGAATCGTTATATGACCATGTTGTATAATGGAACAATACTGAGCGGCGCGAATCGCGACCGACTTCTCGACTCACTTGGTAGACATCCATATCGCTATGGAATCCCCACGGGGAGTCAGGGAGAAGTTCATGATAAAGTCGGATTCCTGTGGGATTATGTGCACGATACTGCAATTGTGCAGCACCCACGTGGCACCTATATTATGACAGTGATGACAAAAGGGCAGTCATATGCAGCAATTGCTGCAGTGACTCGAGATGTAGAAAGAATTATGTACCCATGAACAAACAACGACTCGATATTGAACTTGCAAGGCGGGGATTAACAGCAACTCGTTCCCAAGCAGAAAGTTGGATTAAACTCGGTAAGGTAACGGTGAATGGGCTTGTTGTAACGAAGCCCGGTCATACCGTATCTGGGGAGGCGGTGATTAAACTACTGGCAGAAGAACAGTATGTAAGTCGTGCCGGCCTAAAACTTGAAAGTGTTGCACGCATTCTTTCTCTTAATTTTAAGGATAAGACGGTGCTTGATGTGGGAAGCAGTACTGGAGGGTTTACTGACTATGCGCTCCGAAACGGCGCGAAGAAGGTGATTGCAGTAGATGTTGGTACCGACCAATTACATCCGAGCCTTCGTCCTGACTCTCGTATCGAGCTTCATGAGAAGACGGATATTCGCGACTTTACTCCTGGCGAGGCACCTGACATCATTGTGATCGATGTATCGTTTATAAGTCTGCGCGAAATTCTTCCACATCTTGCGAGAGAAGTATGTGGAAAAAATACGCAGATTGTAGCTATGGTAAAGCCTCAATTCGAAGCGCAACGAAAGCAGCTCGGAAGTAGTGGAGTAATTAAGAACGATACAGTTCGGCGGGGAATCCTTAAGGACTTTGAGCAGTGGGCTAAGCAGTACTTTGTTGTTGTCGATAAGGCTGACAGTGATGTACATGGTGCACGGGGTAATCAAGAGAGATTCTATTTGCTAAAAATGGCGAAATAAAAATATAGCTCCCTTTATCCACAGGAGGGTGTGGATAAAGGGAGCTACTCGACCCGTCAACGTCGTGAGACGCTGTCGGGTCGAGAGTTCTTTGTTCTAGAAGAGGCGCCATGAGATCGTATCGGCGTGAGTGTCCTTGAGTACCTCGGGGAGGTACTTGCCGACGATCCTGACGATCTCAGCACGTTCCTTTCGGCTGAGAACCTTCCGGTACCCCAACTCCGTGCGCGGCGGACGGCTGAAGAGCATCAGGATGAATTCCTTCTCCGCCTCAGCTGCCTTTTTCGAGTTGATCCTTCGGACTCGGGTCATGATGAAGGTCTCGATGTGGCCGGGGAGGAGCCCTCCCTCTTGGGCGGTCCGGAGCCATCCCCGCGGCAGGTCGAAGTGCGGAAAGAGCGCTTCGAGGACGATGAACCACACCTTCGCGCTCGTAGCTTTGAGCTGTTTCATGATGTCGCTGTTGCCCAGAATCGCTTGCGCGACGATGACCGCGGATTCGGGTCGCTCACTTAGGCCAACTGCGTGGCTTTCGGCCCACTGGTTGGCGACGGTGGTGATCTTGTTGGTGAAATCGTACGCACGTACGCTTGCCGCCTGACGCAAAGCGTCGGCGAACTTCGACGGTGTGTTGGTGAACACCTCATCGAGAGCTGCGATTGCCTCAAGTGCGTCCATGGCGTCAAGAGGCTGCTGCCTTCCGGTCATGGCTCCTCCGTTGCACTGTCAAAGAACAGGACGATTTGTCCTGCGCGTATTGTACGCCTCGATTGTGTTTAAGTCAACACATTATATGTGTATATAGAGAAAGAGCAAGCTAATATAAGCGTGTATTAAATGAACTCTTTATTTAGACGTTGAAGCGGAATTCGACTACGTCATTGGGTTGCATGATGTAATCTTTGCCCTCAGTGCGGACCTTACCAGCAGCTTTTGCTGCTGCTTCCGAGCCTGCAGCGACAAGATCGTTATAATCTACAACTTGTGCTGCGATAAATCCTCGTTCGAAATCGGTATGGATAACCCCGGCCGCCTGCGGAGCGGTTGATCCTTGCTTAATTGTCCAGGCGCGTACTTCCTTCGGACCTGCAGTAAGGTAGCTTTGGAGGCCTAGTGTGTCATATGCGGCATGAATCATCTGGTTAAGTCCCGTCTCTTTGACACCGTAGCTTTCAAGGAGTTCCTTAGCGTCTGCCTCGTCGAGACCTTTGATTTCCTCTTCAAGCTTGGCGCAGACAAAGACAGCTTTGTTTGGGGTGACGAGCTTAGCAAGCGCTGCTTGTTTGGAAGTATCGGAGAGGGTGTCTTCATCAACGTTAAAGGCATAAATAACAGGTTTCGCTGTCAGCAAGTGAAGATCGGCGATGTGCTCCATATCAAGAGAGGGGAGCGAAGAAAGCGGCGTGCCTGCTTCAAGGTGTCGTTTGAGGGATTCTAGGTAGCCAGCAGTCTCACGAAGTACAGGTTTTGCCTTTGCTTCTTTTAGAACCTTAGGCAGGCGAGCGTCTATGGTTTGGAGATCAGCAAGGATTAGTTCCGTATTGATGATTTCAATATCGTCTTTTGGATCTACGCGTTCGGCGACATGAACGATATCATTATTCTCGAAGGCGCGAACGATATGAATAATAGCGTCACACTGCCTGATGTTAGCTAAGAACTTATTGCCAAGACCTTCTCCCTTACTTGCACCTGCGACAAGTCCGGCAATGTCAACGAAAGTAACAGTTGCTGGAAGGAGTTTAGTAGAGCCATAAATATCAGCTAATTTTTGAAGACGACCATCGGGTACAGGCACAATACCTGTATTTGGTTCGATCGTAGCGAAAGGATAATTTGCTGCGAGGATATCATTGTTTGTTAGTGCGTTGAAAAGTGTAGATTTACCTACGTTAGGAAGACCTACAATTCCGATAGAAAGACTCATACTTTCATTATAACAGATTGAGAAGTGATTTATGGTGCTGGACCTCTGTAATTGAATCACGAATGGAGAAAAAGTTTGTGATATGATAGAGCATAAGAAGTATGCAAGAAAATACCGCTCTGCCTACCCCTGATAAAGAACACGACGCTGAGGTGCGAATTGTTGCTGGTGGGCATCCACCAAAGAAAAAAGTGTCCCGTAAACGAATACTGCTGATTGTTGGTATTGTCATCGCGGTAATAGCACTTGCGGTCGGCGGGTACTTTGCCTACCGGTATTTTTACCCTCCAGTCCAGCCCAATAAAGATAATGCAACCGTTGTTGATGTGAGTTCACAGATAGAAGAAGCGAATCAGTATGAAAAAGGCTCGTATGTGTGGGCGAATATAATGCTGAATGCAGCCACATATGCTTCAGGAAATGGTGCATGTAGCCAAGCGAACGATATTATTAAACAAGTTGAATCAACAACTATGAAAGAGCCGGTGGACACAACGGCCGCTAAAGACCAGGTGAGGGCAAACTGTGCGTAAGGTCCGAATTTCTATAGGTGCGCTTGCGGCTATTCTAATAGTACAGACACTTTCGGCAATAAGTGTAAGTGCCCTCAGTAATAGGGGACCAGATCTTGCCGACCTTGGCGCATCGAATGGTGATGTAGTGGGATATGTACTTGTTGACGAAGCGGCTGCGACGATTCGTACCGTTCAAGTTCCACTTTATTTTACGGAGAATACAAGTACTAAGTCGGTAACGGTGCATGATGCTAATTTGTGTACGGATGGGCTTGATACCGCACCTAACAATGGTGGCAACTACCGAGACCGTAATGGCAATAATTATGCAACAACGCGTGTTGTCTCAACGTATGCGGTTGCAGGTGGTGGATCGGCGAATGCTAATCCAAGCTCTAGTAATACATGTTATAACTCTACGAAGACAATTAACATTCCGAACTCAGCACTGCAACTTGACCCAGCGATCAATATGTATAAGGCAAACTTTACTGGCCTTATCCCAGCGGGTATCACAAATGTGCAGAATCATTTCTATCT
>DATFHX010000026.1:0-8635 GCA_035247945.1 Saccharimonadales bacterium (SeqCode)
GATGATGCTCCTGTAAAGGAAACACTCATCTGTCCACCAACCGTGTCACTGTCTACACCATCCGTACAGCCATTCGAATCGTTCACATCGTAGGTATTCGCTCCTGACTGCCAAAGAGCTGAGGCGCCAGCCGTCGGGGCAATGCTCGCCCCCCATCCCGTGAGCGAGATATCATTGTTAACTCTAATTTTATAGGATCCAAGATTCGCCTGTGAGGATTGGCAAAGTCCTAGCGTGTTAACAGGGTTAAATACCAGGTTTGCAGATGTCGATGTTCCACCCGCATCCACCACATCTACCGTTAAGAGCCCCGTTAGGGTTATTTCAGGAAGCACCGAATACGTCGCAAAAAGAGAACCATCGCTCTTTACCATACGAAAACAATATGACTTCCCCGTCACGTTTGGATCACTCGCAAGGCTAAAGTCCCACAGTCCCATATTGCCGATAGCTACTTGATTCACGGGACTAAATGGCGACGATTCACGGTACGTTTGATATGTTGTCGCACCACCGGAAGTAGGATCACCGGTTGCCGCTGAGATTGTTGCTCCGTCAGCAATGGCAGCGGTATCCGACCAATGGATGGCGCCCGTCGATCCCACGTCTGTGTAGGATTCGCCAGCAAATACCCCATCGCAGGTGCCTTGTCGTTCGGCGTACTGCAGTTTAAATTGATACCCATTTGCGATGAGTGCGTTAGTAGCTACACTCACCCCAAGGCGAACGCGAAATGACGAACCAACAGGATCGTCGGCGGCAGTATTCTGGGCAGCGAGCGCCGTTCCTGGTGTTGTCGTTGTTGACGATTGGTACAGACGGTATGTGGATTGGGTTAATGCAGCATCGGGAGTATAGTCTACAGCGACTTCATTCGTGGCAATCTGAAGGTCGTTTTGCACAAGTCCTAGCCCCTGTATGGTATTTATATACCGTACACGCATGGCGTTAATTGCTGCTTGGCTCCAAAACCCCGTAAATGTTGATGTGTACCACTGCCAGTCAGGATACGACGGTGTAATTGTCGTTCCCGTCTGATATGCTCCGTTTATATAAAGACTCGGCGTTATCGTATCCATAGCATCAAGTGCCGGGAGCGCAAAGCCACTCCGCGCATAGGTACGAATCGTAATCTGCGTTGCAGCTTGACCAATGCTTCCGTCTTGAATATCAAACACGTCAGTCATGTTGCTCCCAAGAAGTGTCGCAGTTTCAATATAATCCGAAGTATCCGGACTCGCTTCATCAATACGCGAGCAGTGCGGTCCACTACAGGTTCCATCATTCGCCCCGCCCGTATTCCAGCCAGCAGTAACATCCCCATTAGGACGAAGAGTCGTCGTAGCCGCCCTTACTGAGCTGTCGCCGAGAATCGTTATGCTGAGAACCGCCACTAGCAGCAGTGCAGCTTGCGGACCAAAACGGATCCACACCCCTCTCAATGCCTACTCCTGGTTGCGACGCAGTAATCGACGTCGCCATAGCCAAGCAATAAGCACAATGATGAGGAGCCCTAGAACAATGAAAATACTTGGGTTGGGCCAGATAAAGACGGGGAGCGAACGAGATTTTGTAATGAGCGTATCGCTCTGTGCCGTTCCAAATATGTACGGCCGTTCGTCATATTGTATCTCAGCGCGCAGCGTGTACCATCCACCCCAGAACGGAAGATGTGTATTTTGGTAGTTAAGCTGCAATCTTCCCTCCCGAAGGATTGGGTGCTCACCTCCATCCTGAAAGACATTTTCATTAAATGCGCCAGCCAGTCGAACTGCAACTTTCGTATCGACTGAAACATTACCCTTATTCGTAAGGTCAACATCATATTTCTGCGCTCCCGCAGTTTCAGTAAGCTTCAACGCACTGATCTCAACATCTTTCTTTAAGTCGCCAGGAACTGTTGCGACAATACGAACTGCAGATCGAACTTCAAGCAGCATCCCCTGCTGACCACTCCCTTCAGGCGGAGCTTTTTGAATAACAATACATCCAGTATGTTCACCGGCGTCTGCATGATCCGATGCAGTAATCGTGAAATTTACCTTTGTTTGCGTATTCGCATCCAGAGTGACACTGTTCGTATCAAGCTTTATCCATGAACCAATATCTGTCGGCGTCTCACTACGCTGACGACACGTGAAGGACCCTGTGTTTGTCGTCGTTCCGTCAACCGCATAGAGTTGGATTGTCTGCTTATCGTTCGTATTATTAGCAACAAGCAGTGTATCGCTCTGCGTCTCGCTTGGCTTAATTGTATGGATGAAGATTGATTCCGTACGAGGATTTTTTGGATCAGGTGAAGCAGGACGGCCGCCCACTCCAACGGTTGCACCGGCATGCGGTGCTAGAAGCACTCCGAAAAGTACACTTATTACCAGCGCCCACCGTTTCATATTATTTAAAGGGCGGTTGCAGTTAATGTCATATTAAGGGTATACGCGCCTGGGGTTTGTCCTGCCGGAATCGACTGTGTTTCATTCACACCAGTCACATATCCGCGCCACACATGATTTGCCGCAGCAGAGGCGTTTGCGAGTTCAATCGAATCCGTTGTCCCTTCATTAAATGAGGACGCTACACCCTTTGTAACATTGGCTGTGGTACACCCGTTACTACAATCAGTTGTAATTGTGCTTACGGATGGATCAAGAGATAATTTTCCGGCTACCGTATCAGCGTCTGCCCCGTCGGAACAGCCACTTGACGTCTGGTCGTTAAAGTCATACGTAGAGGATCCCGAATTCCACACAGATGTCGATCCAGCAGTAGCCCCAATAGCGAGCGACCAGCCATTATTTGCAGCACCCGGGTTATCAACATAGATGCGCTGTGAGTTCGTACCAAGTGTTCCTGTTGCCCCTGTGGGTCGACAACTCGCGCTCGTTGCCAGTGTAGTAAGGACGGAACTGGGACTTGCAACCGAGACTTGAGACGCGTCCATTACATCAACCGAAAGAACCCCAGCATTAATTGTTTGCTGAAGCTGAATATTTGGTGACGCACCCACCGGTACAGTTGTAAGTCCAAAAGTGGCGATACTTACTATCATCATTAGAATTTTACGTTTCATTGATGCTCCTTTTTGCTAAATGTTACTAAAAACAAAGAAATCCCGTCATGTACATGACGGGATTTCTTGAATCTCTGGGATCATAGTAACAAACATATTTGAAGGTTGCAAGAAAAAAAGCACTTGCACGATGCCACATGCAGACATATAATCGGACGAAGAGGGCTCCAAGACCCCCAATTACTTTTATAAGTAATTGGGGGTCTTTCTTTTTAGCCCGAATGTAGACATTATTTTAACAATCATAAGGATCACCCCATGAATCAGCCTGAGATGCATGCCTCAACTGAAGGCACACTCTCACTACAATACCCATCTATTCCGCTCGCTCGACACAGAAGCCACGACGAACAGATAGAGTCAATAACCGTTGGAGAGGCGGCCGCACTGCTTCTTGGAATCGCCGACCCGCCTATATCCCTTTCAATGAAGGACATGTCGACAACACTAAGCTATGCATTTCAAATTGGTATGCAAAAAGTGCCGACTCCGAGTACTGCGCGAGTATTCCTCAGCGAGTCAATCGATACCATGTCACTCAAAGGGACAGGGCTCCAGGCATCTCAAATTTCTTCAATTGCTTGCAAGCGAGATCGTACTGCAGATCTTCGTAAACTTGAACAAGCGCTCATTGAGAGTATTGAAAAGCGAGAGTCAATCGCGATGATAGCCCTCAGCGGCGGAACACCGTACGACCAGGCAATCGATGAAATCGCAGAGGCCGTTAAACTCCGCGACCGACTCGTGGAGGAATATAGCCTCAACTACCGGCCCCACATTCACGTTGATAGTCATGTCGGATGGCCATGGCTTACATTCGAAACATACGACTGGCAATCTGGCAATCTTCGTCTCCCTGGAGCAGTGCAGCGAAATCTACGGAGACAATATCTTCGTATACGACCCGTCACCGAAGCAGATAGTTGGGTTGTTGATATAAGTGCACTCACAGGTCACCTCGAACAGCCTGTCATTATGCTTAACAATACAGTGACTGATATTCCCACGACCGAGCAGGCCGATGCATCATTTATCGTTGAGATGGGACAATCAGGATATCAAAAGCACCTTGCACAGTTTACTGACAGCATCCACTATGTCCGGTTTCTACTAAAGCGCCATCTGGACATCCATATCGCAAATGTTCGAAGTGATGGCTATATTGCAGCTATCCGACTCACCCCTCCAGGAATGACTCATCATGCTATTCCAAACGAAGTACCTTCGCGAGCGCTTCCAACGCAGCGACAGATTCAGCGTATCAACGAGTATACAAGTGCGTTCTTTGAATGGGCTCAGCGTAGTGAGCGTGTTCCCTATTTAGACTTTACAGATCACTACGCGCAGTCTGCTTCCGGAACAATAATTAACGCACTTCTCATCGAGGCGGATAGTTCATTTACTCGTGAGGTAGCACGCCAAACCGTCGAGCAACTTACAGAAGCAAAACAGCAATTCAATAGGACTATCTGGTCGGAACTCACCCGCTAGTGAACGGTTAAAGTACCGCGTGCAACCTCCTGACGATCCTGGTTTTCGACAATGATATTGTAGTCACCAGGATCGAAGGCCTTTGCGCTAAGAGACAGGTTAAACCGACGACCCGCCCCCAAATCGTAGTCTCCACTTCGATATACTTCTTTATTTGATTTCTTTTCTTGCAGGCGAACAGTAAGTTTTGATAAACGCTCATTCACGTAGAGCATTTGAATATGCAGCATATCGTTCTGATCCACATCAACATGCGTATCAAATTGTCGCGTACTGATGGAGCTACTTGGATCATTGCTCAGTGCGAGTGCCATAATGCCCGTTCCTACGGTATATTTCAAATAGGTCAAAGAGATAATTGCCGCAACACCAAAGAGCGACAAGATCATGATTCCAAGAAGAACTCGACTTAGCCAGGAACGTTCGAAGCCATTTGGATCTGGGTGATGCCCAGCCGGTTTGGCTAGGTGGTGCGCGGTTTTTGCGGCCATATTTCTCCATAAAAAAGCCCGGCTTCTATATAAAGCCGGGACTTGCTATCCTCTATCTGTTTCTAGAATACTATGAATTATTTTTTCTGTAAAGCTTGTGCTTGTTAGAATGAAGTGCTATACTACAAGCGTTAGAGGCGTGAGGATGCTCGGATGAAAGTCCGGGTTTTTTGTTTGCCGAAGACAAAACAAACATATAAAATCTAACGTATATTTCGCCACCTTTAATGTGTGGTTACATGCGATGGCGGAAAAGGGGAGGTCACATGAAAGCTATTCTTCATGGGCAGGAAATTCCATAATCTTGGTAAACATACATACATCACCTACCAAAACTCGCAATCTCTCGTAGAAGATACTATACCCCTGCCATAGTATCTTAAAATGCTATGATCTTTAGACCCCCTCTTTGGCGGCTCACACCACTTTTAGAGCCGCCAGGGTCATAGCAAAACACGCGGCGATTTACTGCCGCGTGTTATGTGAGAAGTATATTTATAGGAAAGTTATCCTGTTATCTTAAATGTAGCAGTCGCAACTTCCTTCTTGTTCTGGTCTTGAATACTGATCTTATAATCACCAGGTTCGTAGGTTTTAATACTCATAGCGAGACTAAACTCCTTCGTTGGACCAAGTTTATAGAGTGTACTTCCAAACACCTCTTTACCATTTTTATCCTGAATGTGCACGTATGTACCCGTCATCTTGTCAGGATTGTAATACATTTGAATTCGAAGTGTATCATCTTTACCAAGCTCAGCGCTTGTAATAAATTTGCCATCGTCCTGCTTTGCCATGTCACCCTTGCCGACGGCGAGACCAGTGACAGGCGATTTCTGCAGAAACTTTGGCACTAAAAAGAATGCCGCAACTGCAAGCCCAATAAGAACAAGTGCTGCAATAATCCATATGATTAGTTTTTTACGCCCACTGCTCTTTTTCTGTATCTGCGGCTGCACACCGAGTCCCCTTGAAAAATTTGGTGTTGGTGCTGAGCTGCCGAGTTCGTTCATTTATGACCCTCCTTACCTATGTCAAAAACCCAGCCCTAATAACTTGGGCTGGGTTTTTGAAACCTCTAATATTGACATCAGTGTACATCAAAAAAGAATAAGCGTAAAGTCTTGCTAAATGTAAAATTGTACGGTACGCTACGAACGTAGAGGTTTTATTAAAGCCCCAAGCACACGATGCATATGCGTTCCCGTTGCTTGGGGCGTTTTTTATTGCAGGAGAAATGCCATGCGAATTCTAGGAAAGCTAAAAATAAATCTGAATTACAGTCCGAACGTCAAACGCCTCGCTGCTGTAAGTTTCTTCACGGACATGTCAACTGAGATGCTCTATCCAATCATGCCCCTTCTTTGGGCATCGCTTGGCTTTAATGCCCAAATGATTGGCACTATCGAGGGCGTTGCTGAAGCTGTTTCTGGGATATCGAAGTTGCTCTGGGGATATCTCGCCGATCGTTTTAAAAAGTATAAATATTTAGTTGTCTTAGGTTACGGAATTTCGGCTGTCATGAAACCACTGCTTGGTATTACAAATACCTATATTATTCCGCTCGCAGCTCGGAATGTCGAACGGCTTGGAAAGGCAATCCGTACCGCGCCAAGAGATGCGATTCTTGCCGCCGAAAGCGGACCTAAAGATCGATCTCGAATTATTGGATTCCACCGCTTCGCCGACACAATGGGTGCCGTCGTTGGACCAATTATCTGTCTCCTGCTTCTACTTGTCGTTAACGGCAATCTTCATATCATCTTTTTCATAGCTCTGATTCCGGGAATCTTCGCCATACTTGCCGCACTTCGCATAACAGAAGAGAAGGTTAAAGCCGCTGCAGCCGCGCATGCAATTCCTGAAAAGAAGCGCGTTCCGCTTAAAGAACTGAGTGGGATGGTTGATTATAAGAAACTTACTATCGGTCTCGCCATTTTTGCACTTATTAATAGCTCTGATATGTTTCTCATTCTTCGACTGCGTGATCTTGGTATTTCCGATACTATGATTGTCTTCGCATATATTCTCTACAACCTTCTATATGCTCTTATGGCAAAATCACTCCATAGAGTGACAGATGGATTTGGGATGAGGACCACTATGATGATTAATCTCTTCCTCTTTGCGGCTGTCTATTACTTCCTCAGTCTTGAGCTTAATTTCATTGCCATTGTCTTAGTACTCCTTGGGTATGGAATCTTTGCCGGCATGTTCGAGGTGACAACAAAAACCTGGCTCTCTAATCTTCTCCCAGGACATGTTCGGGCAACTGGCATTGGTCTCGCCGGATCAATTACTTCTGTAAGCTTCCTGATCGCAAGCCTCGTTACGGGAGGCTTATGGCTTCAGATTGGCTCTGCAAACACGCTCGCTATTCTTGCAACACTCACTGTTATCCCACTTGTTTATTTCAGTTTTGTAACAATTAAGGAGGAATACACCCATGCCTGAACTGTCTAAAAAACTCGCCGAAGTTGCTGCGTTTGCAACGATTGGTAAAGAGCTTATTGAACGCGGAGACGTCGCCGCAACGCGCGCGTTCGATGACGCAAATCAGCTTACAACACTCTTCACGGAACAGTACGAACGTGTCATTACCGGCGCCGACCAAGAAAAGCTCGACCGCACCATTACAAAACTGCGAGGTATGATGGAAGCATATATCGGCGATAACTGGGAAGATTCCGTCGAGCTTTTAGAGTGGTCAGGATTCTATTTTGGCGCTGCGCTCGTTCACTGGGCGCTTATTGCAAACATTACCGATGATGAGGAGATCCGCTCGTTCTCGCTTGATCAAGTACAACAATGTCGAACCTGGTTAACTTTTATTAGTACTCGAATCGGGAAGTGACATAGTTTGAACCAAGAAATAAAGAGCACGTAAAAGTGCTCTTTATTCTTGGACGATTCCCTAGCTCTTCTCAAGTACCAGGAGATGCTCCATTCCTGCAGCAACAATAGGTGTATCTGCGGGAATCTTGGCAACTTCATGGATAGCCGCAGGTGCATCTCTCCAAAATGCATGCTGGTCATCTTGCCCCCAAGCATCGAGTGTTCCATCCGTAGTCACACCAAAAGAAGTATCGTATGCGGCTTCAATCGTATTGAATTTCTTATCCGTTTTTACTTTCATTGGTTTCTTAATTGTTGGGTCGGCACTATCTACATGCAGAACGTACCCTTGTCCGTTATATCCCCATGCCATAAGGATACCGTCAGTAAGAGTGACGAGGCTATGTCGATACCCTGCCGAGATTGCTTGCACTTTTCCCGGAAGCTCAACCTTTGCCATATTATTACGCCCTTCAGTTCCTTTTGGCGGCTTTGTTCGCCCAAGCTGGTCATGTGTATTACAACCACCCGTATAAAGATCACCGGCTTCTGTCTTCACCATTAGATGGCCAAAGCCAGCTGCAATGGCGACTGCTTTACCCTCAATGCCAACTATTTTCACTGGCTTCTTCGATTGTACGAACGTACTATCCTGAGTGGTACATTCACTTACATCTTCGACTGTCTCTTGGTGTTCAGGTGAACCGTACGCGCCGAGTCCTGTAATGTTTGAACCTGCCTGCTCGAG
>DATFHX010000027.1:0-41612 GCA_035247945.1 Saccharimonadales bacterium (SeqCode)
CAAGCCTACCGATACTAACGCAAAAGATCTCATGGCAGCACTAAAAGCGAGTATAAAAGAGTAGCAGTATGGGACTAAAAAAATACTTCGCAAAAAGATCCTTCGAACAAACGCCCGAGCCGCACGGAAAAGTAAAAAAGACGGCCAGCAAAAAGCTGGCCTTTGTCGTGCAGGAACACCACGCATCAAGGCTTCACTACGATGTACGTCTTGAACTCGATGGTGTTATGAAAAGCTGGGCAGTTCCAAAAGGCCCATCAATGAATCCTCAAGACCACCATCTTGCTATCCAGGTTGAGGATCACCCCTACGAATACCGTAAATTCGAAGGGATTATTCCTGAAGGTAACTACGGTGCCGGCCAGGTTATTATTTGGGACGAAGGTACCTACGAACCCTACCACGATAATCCCGATGACCAAGTTACCATTCGTAAAGAGCTCGAAGAAGGTCATCTTACGTTCTTTCTCCATGGCAAAAAACTAAAAGGCGAGTTCGCGTTGATTCGTATGAAGGAAGATCCAAAGACCTGGCTCATGGTCAAAAAAGGTGACGAATATGCGACTACTGCAGACATTACAAAGCAGGACCGCTCCGTAAAGAGTGGGCTTCGAGCAGATGAACTTGCTGGAGGAGGTACCGGTCATACATCCATCGATCTTAAAGAATATCCTGTCATTCCAGCACCGTGGAGCGTCAAGCCGATGCTCTGCACGCTCGTTGATGCACCGTTTGACGACGATGAATGGGTCTTTGAAATAAAATGGGATGGCTACCGAGGTATTGCAAGCAAGTCGCGGGACGAGGTACAACTTTACTCTCGTTCAGGCACTGACTTTCGTAGTAATTTCCCGCCACTCGTCGAAGCCATCCGCGCACTAAAGCATGACGTCATCCTCGATGGTGAGATTGTGGTATCCGACGATGAAGGCATGCCTCACTTCGAATCACTCCAGCATTGGCGCCGTGACCAGGTCGGACATCTTAATTACCATGCTTTTGATATTCTCTGGTGCGACGGACATGATCTTCGCACGATGCCGCTTATCGAGCGAAAGAAGCTCCTGCAGTCGATTATTCCGCCCGATTCAATCATTCGATATAGTGACCACATGACACGTCGCGGTACAACTCTCTTTACTGCCATTGAACAGCGCGGTCTTGAAGGCATTGTCGCAAAACGTGCTAATAGCCAGTACAAAGAGAATAACCGCGGTGCCGATTGGCTTAAGATTAAAACCCATCAGCGCCAGGAAGTCGTTATTGGCGGCTACACCGAGCCAAAGGGAAGCCGCAAATACCTCGGCTCCCTTATCGTCGGCGTCTACGACGGTAACGATTTCGTCTATGTTGGCCATTCAGGGGGTGGTATTCCCGACAAGCAGCGTAAGGAGCTTCAAGAACAGCTTGCTCGGATAGAACAAAAAGAGTCCCCCTTCAAAACAACCCCTAAGCAACCAGGTGTCGTACACTGGGTAAAACCCGAACTTGTCTGCGAGATGAGCTTTACCGAATGGACAAGCGACGGATCAATGCGACACCCCGCCTTTAAGGGGATGCGTTCAGATAAAAAGCCAACTGCAGTTCACCGCGAGAAGCCTACCGCTATGACTGCAACGAAGGAGAAGACTGTGAAACCAGCCAGTACAAACACCCTCGAATTTACTCATCTCGATAAGGTTTTCTTCCCAAAGGCAGGCTACACTAAAGGTGACGTCCTTTCGTACTACGAATCAATTGCTGACTACATTCTTCCATATCTCAAAGATCGCCCACTCTCACTCCTTAGGCAGCCAAATGGCATTACCGGCGAAGGCTTCTTCCAAAAGAATAATGAACACCTACCAGATTGGGTACCAAGTATCGACATCTTCTCGGAATCAAACAATAAGACACTTCACTGGATTGTCGGTGGCGACCTTAAGGTCCTCCAATATATCGTGCAGCTTGGGAGTATTGAAGTAAATCCTCTAAATGCACGCATCCAGACTCTGGATAATCCAGACTGGCTCGTTATCGACCTCGATCCAGAAGGAACCATCACCTTCCAGGATGTCGTCACGGTCGCCAGGGAAGTAAAGCATGTCTGCGACGAATGGAAGATTCCAGTCTATCCAAAAACATCCGGAAAGACAGGTATTCACATCTTCGTACCCATGGGTGCGAAATACACTCACGAGCAAGCTCGTAATCTCGCACACCTTATCGTCATCGAGGTTAATAAGCGTCAGCCGAAGCTCACCAGCATTGAGAGAACACCAGCCAAGCGACCCAACAAAATCTATCTTGATTGGCTTCAGAACCGTGCAGGTCAGACACTTGCTGCACCGTATTCAGTTCGTCCCACCGAAGATGCAAGCGTCTCTACGCCACTTCACTGGAGCGAAGTGAACGCTAAACTCGATCCATCTAATTACACAATTAAAAACATCCGCAGACGCCTCGGCCAAGTTGGTGATCTATGGAAGCCAATAATGGAAGAAGGTGTTAATCTAGAGGAAGTACTTAAGCATATCGACGTTAAGGAGTAATATGCCTCATATTCACACAGAGCCTGGCCAGCATGACCACACCGCCAGTGTCTATCTATTTCGTACGGACTTTGACGAGCCAAAAGTCGTCCTACACCGGCATAAGAAATTCAATAAATATCTCCAGTTTGGCGGCCATGTTGAACTCCACGAAACACCGTGGCAAGCAATCATTCATGAACTCCGCGAGGAGTCTGGGTATGACATTAATCAGATACGAATCCTGCAGCCAGAAACGCGCATGACGAAGATCTCAAACTCGATCCTCCACCCACAGCCAGTCGTCCACAGCACACATCCCATCGGCCCTCCTGTGGCAGATTTCGAGCATTTCCATACAGACATCGCGTATGCAGCTACTACAGATAGAGATCCAATCCACCAACCGGAAGAAGGTGAGTCGACATCGATTCAACTCTTTACGAGAGACGAACTAATCGCACTGCCGGATGAGCAGATCATTAAGAATGCACGCGAAATTATGCTCCATATCTTCGATCATATCCTTCCAACCTGGCAGCCTGTAGAGGCCGATACCTTCGAGAGCTAAAAGGTACTTTTCAATTAGAAAAGAAAAGCGTATACTAAGCATATGCTTGTTGTATTTTTAATCTTTGCAGCTCTCGCGGGACTGCTTCATATCTATATATTCATCTTAGAAACGTTTCTCTGGACAAGTGATACGGCCAGAAAAACTTTCAAAACGACAGCCGAGCAAGCCGAAGAGACTAAGGAACTCGCCGCCAACCAAGGCGTTTATAACGGCGCACTCGCAGTGATAACACTCGTTGGTGTTATAGCCATAGCGACTAATGGTAGTAACTCCGTAGGAAAAACGCTCATTATCGCTGGATGTAGCGTTATGACAATTGCAGCCCTCTATCTTCTTTTAACAGCAAAAGATAAAAGAAGCGCAGCACTAAAGCAATTAGTACTGCCACTCCTTACGCTTATAACAGCGTTATTTCTTTGAAGTTTTTGAATTCTTTACACTAGGCTGTGCAAGGTAAACGATCACAATAATCCATCCAACAAATGGAAGAAGAAGCCAAAAAAGATTGCCCCAGTGCTTTCCGGCATCACGAAGACGACGTACTGCCACTGCGAGAGAGGGTAGAAGCGTTGCAAGTGACCAAAGGCTCACTAGTGTATTACCCAAAGAACCTTCACCCCTACCAAATGCTACGCCAAGCACTGCACTCACAAGGAAAGAGAACAGCGTCCACCACCAATACTCAGGTCGTGAAGCCACACCATTGAAATCTGCATATTTACTAAAAACTGTTTTTATTGATTCACCGAATCCCATTATAAATCTCCTTATTCCTTGATTTTGCCTTAAAATGCTTATGAATACAAGTCAACAACCGTCTTTTAGTATTTAATTATTGCCAAACGACAAGGAGCATATAGATAAACGCGATAAGCCCAAGGACTGTTCCGATAATCGAGAAGGTTAAATATTGTTTATTCTTAACTCTCTGTGAGAGAACAATACCTCGCACACCAGTAGCAAGTGCTACGATACCTAGAAATCCTATTAGAAGTGAAATAATTCCGAAAATAAGCGAAACCGTCGCAAACTGCTTACTTTCTTTTTCTGGATTTTTGGAAGGCGCTAATTTAACCATCTACTGTGATTCTCCTGTGTAGTTACTTTGCGTTCTATTTAATCACATAGGGTATACTTATATGAAATACTCTGAGAACAATAGATGACTATAGCATCCGCACAGACACTTTTCTTCATTAATTGGACCCTATATGGAGTAGCGCTATTATTATCGCTACTTTTAGCACATCAACTCTTTAAGTCCCTAAAGCGGCAACATCCAAAATACTATGAATCGATTGGCAAACCAAGAGTACAGATCCCAATGACCTACACCGAAGAAGGCTATAGTCAAGCAATAAGAGGTAGGAATTTTATGCTTTCTATATTCTTTCGAGGGCTCCCGGATGGTTTTCCTAGAGACGCAAAAATAAGAAAACAAGTCCAGGTCTTTCGTATTGTTTACACAATTGCGATAATTTTATTCATTGCAACATGCGTTTCTATTTATATCTTCGACACATCAACTACCTAGCAAATATAGCCACATAAAAAATAACATCAGAATTATTTCAGTTTTTCTGACCCTCGCAATCTGTTCGTCATATAAATCTTCATGCTTCAAAATAACTTAAAAACAAAAGCAATATTGCACAATTTTTAATCTACCTATACGATTGGAGCAATATCTAAATAGAAAAAGAGGGAATTTAGAGAATGGGCAAACACGTTTTTCGTCGTGTCATTATTTTCAGTGCTATAACAGCACTTGTTTTTGGATTGTTTGAACCTGGCGCAAGCTTGGCACTTGCACAGTCAAATGAAAACAAAACATTTAACACAGACTACGATCTAAAGCCGCTTACATCAGATAAGCAGGAAACACAAAAAGCTGAGCCAACTCAGCAGCAAGGAGCTCCAGACACTAAACAAGTGGACAATCCAAAGGGATTGAAGTACGAAGAAGAGAACAAGCGTACAGCGTTCACTTCCTCGTATGTCAACAACGATGGGACGCATACAATGAAATACAGCGTCCGTCAGCAAAACTACAAAGAAGGAAATAGCTGGAAGAAGATCGACAACACGGTTAAGCCCGTCGAGAAGCCAAAACCTCAGGCAAACTTCTTTCAGATAATGACCAACTCGCAGCCAGAAGCGCCAACTCCTGACACTTACACCGGAAAAGCAGGTTCAATATCCGTAGAGATGAAACCGCTTTCAGAAGGCATGACGTTCCAAGCAGAAGGAAAGACGTTCACAATGCGCCCTATTGGCGCCAGTGACGTCACCCCTGTAAAACAGGATGACAATTCCGTCCTCTATAAAGACGCATGGCCAAACGTTGACCTTGTTTACGAACTTCGCGGAGAAGTCGTAAAAGAAGCAATTATCATCAAAGATAAGAGCGCTCAGGCGACTTACAACTTTTCAATCTCAGGTGGTAAGGTTATCAACCACCCGACAAAGCAAGGCGAGCTAACAATCGAAGGGCTGCCCGCTGACTTCAGTTTTAGCCAACTTACGCTCGACCTTCACGACCGCGGCGTCATTAGTGAGCAGCGCGTCACACAGACACCTACTCAATCAGGTGACGGCATCGCCGTGAACCTTGATGCCAACTGGCTTAAATCACAGCCAAATGAATCATTCCCAATGCGCGTCGATCCAAGCTTCTGGAAAGATTCAACCAGCTACAAAATGTACAAGTCAGACGGCTATAGCTGTAACATGAGCAACTGTTACGCGAACATTGGTTCTATCTACGACAGTGGCTGGAAGGTTTGGCGTTCTTATGTCATGTTCCCAATTAGTGAACTCTCGGGTAAAAGAGTTCTTAACGCGTACCTCCACGGTTCCTTCGTAAACGGCGCAAATGGTGACACAGGCCCACACTGGATTTACGCCGGACGAGCAAACTGTGACGGCTACATGTGTCAGGGAACACAGGTAGGTGCATCAGGAAACGTTTACGGCGACTTCGATGTCGACTTTACAAACGGCCTTCAGACGGCTATTAATCAAGGTGACTGGACCCCCGTTTGGAGTCTTTGGGGCGAAGAGGGTTCATATAAAACATTCAAGCCTTACTATGACATCGCTGCAGCAATCGTATACGATTCACCAACACCTACCTCTAATCAGATGAGTCCAGCAGATGGGCAAGTTATGATCGATACACAGCCAACCCTTAAAGGTGCGACTGTTACCGATCCAGATGGACCCGTTCAGTACCAGTTCGCACTCTCTTCAAGTGCGGGCGCATTAAACGGTGCCGTCATTAACTCTGGCTGGCTCGACACTCCACAATGGACCGTTCCAGACGGCGTTCTTCAGGACGGAACAACCTACTACTGGAGAATTCAAACCAAGGACACAACGACAACGGGTCAGGTTACCTCAGGCCCAACCAGATCCCTTAAGGTAGACTTCCGAAACGGCAAGGATTCGACACAAACCTACGACACCGTTGGTCCAGTGGGAATAAACCTCGCAACCGGAAGTGCTTCCGTCGAGACAGGTTCACACACGATGAGTGCGCTTGGCGGTTCGATGGGCGTCAACCTCAGCTACGACACACCAAACCGTGCTCAAAAAGGTCTCAAAGCAGAGTATTGGAACGTCGCAAGCAATTATTCAATCAATAGCGGCGCGCCTACAAGCACCCCTACGTTAAGTCGTATCGATCCAGACATTAACTTCGATTGGAGTACCGCAAGTCCGGGCGCCAATATTGGCACAGACAACTGGTATGCACGCTGGACTGGAAAGATGGTCGTGCCATCGACTGGCTCATATACCTTCGGGGCATCATATGACGACGAATACTCCGTCTATATTAACGGTAATAAAGTCGCCGGCAACGGATGCTGCTCACAGCCGAATAACTATGCAAACTCAACGCCAGTAAGTCTTACAGCTGGCCAGGTTGTCGACCTCCGCGTTGAATACCACGAAGCGACTAGCGTCGGCTTTATGAAGCTCTTTGTAAAAGGCCCTGTCGATGAACAGCCCGTTCCAAAAGACTGGCTTAAAACTGATAATCCAAACGGCTCAAAGCTCTATGGACTCTTCGGACGATACTACACGGATAACGCCTACGCCCACGATCTCGATGCGGCAGCTCAAGATCCATCTCGACTCATGATCGCTCGGCAAGATACCAAGATGAATCTTGATCTTGGCCCTGGTAGTGTTATTCCCGCGATTCAGGGAGATAACTTTATGGCTCGCTGGACAGGATATATCACCGTTCCAACAAGCGGCGATTACCAACTTGGTGCCGTCACCGACGATGGGCTCCGCATTAAACTAAATAACGGTTTATTCGGTGCACAAAATACCATTATCGATAGCTGGAAAGACCAAACAGCAACGCTCTGGAGTGGCAATACCCACCTAGATGCCAATACACCAGTCCCAATTACGATTGACTGGTATGAGCACAATAATAACGCGACTATGAAGCTCCTCGTTCGAGGCAATGGCTACACCGACCAGGAAATTCCTGTCACTTGGCTTACCCCACAGGCGAACGCCGTCCCAGAAGGCTGGCAGCTCAACCTCGATGTAGATGGAAACGTTGGATACGAACGCCTCCGCGTTTCAGGTAATAGTGTTATTCTTCAGGACGCTTCGAGGAATAATCATGAATATACCTCGACCGGAACCGGCTACAAGCCACCCGTCAATGAAGACGGCGTGCTCGTAAAAAATAGCGACAACACCTATACATTCACCGATGTCGATGGTCGCGTCTATATCTTTGACGCTGCTGGACTCCTCAAGTCTGTCACAACTCCAGCCGACGATCGTCAACCCGCAGCCTTAAAGTATGAATATGGCGGCGATCCATCCCGACTTCTTAAAATTACCGACGGAGTGAACAGTGCTCGCTATGCAACACTTCACTATAAGGGAATTCAAGATGACAATATGTGTGGTCATCCAAGCGGCTTCGACGACGCACCGACTGGTATGCTCTGTGCTTTTAAGTCGAGTGATGGCGACGTTACCCACTTCTACTACCAAGCAGGTCAGCTTGCTCGTGTTGAAAAGCCCGGAAACGACATCACCGACTACCGCTATAACACGAAGGGCCAAATCGACACGATCCGAGACGGACTTGCGGGCGATGTTATTGCCGCAGGGCTCCGTGCCGACGACGAGACAGTCACAACGAAACTATCTTACGATGATCTTGGTCGTATTACATCCGTAAAAGCACCGGCTGCGACCGCAGGCGCAGATCGACTTGAGCACACCTTTAGTTACAAACCATCTGATACCATTGCGCTCAACCGTCTTTACCGAGCAAGTGGTCCAACAAATGATATCCTGACATCTGCCACTCGACTTGCAGATAGTCAGTATGACACCATGAGTATGGTTTACGCACTCCGAAGCCAGGCACCTGGATCACACCCAATCTATGCCTGTAAGCGAAGTGATGGCTTCCGTTACGTTACAAATGCCATTAACTGTCCAGTATCCGGCGATACGAATATCGGCACTCTTGGCTACCTTTATGACACACCAACAGGCGCAGCCACTAAGCCAATGAGCCGCCTCAAGCGAACCAGCGACAACTATGTCCTTGAATATCCGGTCACATCGCTCGCCGGCTGGAATACCGACGAATTCCTCGGCTACGGCTTTGACAGTTCAACAAATGCCGGTATATCCGAAATGCATATTACCAATGCTCCGGAACCTCAGGGCTTTAGCAAGCGACTTGAATATGACTCACTCCTTCGTACATCAAAGGCAACAGACCTTACTGGAAAGACTACGTCAACCGAGTGGGACAGTGTAAAAGATCTTCAGCTATCGACAACGGACGCAACCGGCCTCAAGAGTACAAGCCTCTACGATGCCGACGATCGTCTCGTCGACTCGTACGGTCCAGCGCCTGCAAGCTGGTATGGAAGTGACCGCAAACCAACTGCAATCTACACAAACCAAGTACCGCACACAAGTACTGGCTTTGACGAAGGCATTAGTGGACTCGCAGTGAGCGCGTATCCGAATAAGAAGCTTATCGGCACGCCAAAATATGTCACGACAGGATTTAATACACCCCCAACTGCTTCATATGCGCTTCCAATTTCAAATGGAATCGTAACAGCAAGTGACGGTCTCAGTATCCGTGCAACGGGAAAGATTCGCCTTGACCAAGTTGGAACCTACAGTTTCCGCCTGATGCACGCAGACGGTGTACGACTCTACATCGACGACCAGCTCGTCACTGGAGACTGGACGGACGGTAACGATCGCCTTACTGGGGAAGGTACATTTACAAACCAAACTGCTAATTCATCTCACCGTATTACCATCGAGGCATACCGAGCATCCACAGCTAGTACCGAACGTGTCTACGCAATGCTTTCAAAGAAAGCTCCAGGCGCTTCCAGTTTCGATGACAATGTCGGTACAATGCTCAGTCCTGCATACAACCTCACCACCAGTACAACCGCATATGATTCGCAGATTGGTAACATTACCAGCACAACTCAGTACAAAGATCCTGCATATGGTCAGATTGCAAGTACTACACTCGATCCAACAGGGATTAACTACCAGAGTAAGGCTGAATACGAAGCCCCGGGCACCGCATTCCTTCGCCAGACGAGTAAGACGCTTCCTGGTGGTGCAAAGACAACCTACCAGCACTACAGCAAGGATGATACCGCAGATAATCCATGTACCACAGAAGTCGAAGCCTATCACCAAGCAGGTCGACCAAAGGGCAAGGTAGAGCCAACCGGCCGAACAACAGAAACGGTCTACAATGAATCTGGCGACGTTGTCGCAACACGCTACAACAGCGATCCATGGACGTGTACTGAATATGACACAAGAGGACGAGTCACAAAGACGACCGTACCTGGTCGCACCGAGAATGGAACAACACTCGTAGGACGAACCATTACGAATAACTATGCCGTCAGCGGCAATCCGCTCATTACCAGTACAACCGACAGCGCCGGCGCAGTCACGGTTGAAAACGACCTCCTCGGGCGCACAGTTAAGTACACAGATGCACTCGGAAAAGTAACGACAAATAGTTACGATACCTACGGAAAGCTCACAAGCCGCACCAGTCCAATTGGTACTGAAAGTTACGAATACGATTCATACGATCGCCTTACGAAACAGAAGCTCGACAACGTTACGTTTGCTACCGTTACCTACGACGACTTCAGTCGTATCCAAAAGGTAGATTATCCTGCAGGTATAAGTCTAAGCAGTATCACTCGAGACACGCTTGGCCGTGAAAATGGCAATACGTACAACCTAGCATCTGGTCAAACACTCGCGGACTCAATTAACCGTTATACGAGCGGTGACATCCAAAATGGTACCGAGAATGGTACGTCCAAGTCATATACCTACGACAAGGCTGGGCGTCTCACTAATGCAACAATAGGAAGTAACACCTACACCTACGGATTCGGTGCTCAAAATGCGAGCTGTCCTGCAACGCCTAACTATGATGCAGGTAAAGATGGTAACCGCACGAGCATGACCGTAAACGGCCAGACGACGACATACTGTTACAACAGCGGCGACCAACTTGTAAGCAGTAGTGATGCAACACTCACGAACGCTCAATACGACACGCACGGCAACGCCTCAAGTCTTGGAGATGCGACACATAAGACTGAGTTCACCTACGACGCAAGTGATCGTAACGCAAGTATAAAGTCGGGAACTAAAGAGACTGTCTTTGTGAGGGATGCGCAAAGCCGTATCATTAGCAGGGACCACCGAGAGAACAATGCATCTACAAGCCTCGTTAAGTACGGCTTCACAGGTAGTGGTGATACGCCAGATTTCCTTACCGACAACACCGGAAATGTAAAACAAAAGTACCTTACGCTTCCAGGTGATGTACTCGTCACAATAAAGACAGATAGCCAGAGCGCCGGGGCAACGACCTATAGTCTGCCAAATATCCACGGTGACGTATTCGCAACAGTCAATGCAGATGGCGCGCTTCTCAACACCTTTATGACGGGAGCCTTCGGAGAAACACTACCAAACCAACCCGCTCAACCAACAGGTGCGCTCGGTACATCTGCAACTCCAACCAATACAGCAAATGGTACGAGCTACAATTACGTTGGCCAGCATGAGAAACTTACCGATCTCGACACGAGTCCAATTACGGGTGGTATAATCCAGATGGGTGCACGTATTTACATTCCAACACTTGGTCGCTTTATATCTGTAGATCCTATTGAAGGTGGGACACCAAACAACTATGCATACGCATTAGATCCAGTTAACGAATATGATCTTAGTGGAGAAGCAATACCATTGATAATCCTTGGACTAGCCGCACTAGTATCAGCAGTAGCAATCGCATCTGCATCAAGAGATTTACAAAACGATCCAAAATCTAAATCTAATTGGGCAAACATGGGTCTATCTCTCGTAGGTGCAGGATCTATAGGGAGTGGCATTAAAGCATCCGGTAAATCATTAGGGACTGCGGCCAAGAAAAGCGCTACCAGTGCAGTTAGATGGATTAACTCTACCTTCAAATCTACAAATAAAAATAACTTTCTAAGATTCAATACAAATAGAATAGCGGTTGGGCCTGCCGGATCACATTATGGCAAACCAAGATCAGGTGGAAATATACCTTTCCATTTTGAGATAAACTGGAATCTAAAGAAAGTATTTCTAGAAAACAATAAAACACGTAAAACAATATTTTGTATAGGAAGGAGTTGCTACAGAAGATGAACCATATAGTAGAGGTATTATTTGATAGGTTACTTAAAGCCGCTAATGAGCTTGGATACTCTGCTAAATCGACGACCAATGATAAAAATATACACGCTACCTTTTCCAAAGAGTCAAATAGTGTTAATCTCACATATACCGAGGAGGGTGAACGTAGCGGCTACTCATTGTACGACCTAGATGTGATAGTCAAAGTACGAAATCACAGCTACATCCTCATCAGATCAGAGAGAGGTGAGGATGATATTGCAGAGGATTTTCAAGCATTAGATACGATATTAGAATCCGTTAAAACCGGAAAATACTCGATCATCAAAGAAAGGCAACTGCTAATTTTCAGAAATACGTATATGGTTATCGAAGACGTCAATCATCAATCAATACATCTACTTGAGACTAGATGATTAGGATAGACCCAATCATTAAAACACAGAAAAACCGACATGCGCAGCTTAACAAAGAGTTTTAGTAATGAGGGGTAGTCGAACATAGCCATACTCCTTAGACATCTTGCTCAGACGCTAGAAATCGAGCACGCATCAAGCAATATCCTAGATAATAACATATGGTAACGAAATGGATGACGGAGAAAGAGAGGCTGCAAATAAATGAGCCATAAGAATTCCAGTGTCCTGACGAGGAGCAATCCGAAAGTGTACACCTTATCGTAGGGGCTACGGGTTGGCAAATGCTTGAACCACAACACAAGTAATGGAGCTAAAACCCAATAATTCTGCAGCCATAGCAAAAGGAATGAAACAACTTGCAAGGTATGAGCAAGATTCTGGACTTAAAGGCTAACTATGGACATATTCAAGAAATTGGCTTGGACAGTTTAAGTTTAAATGCGTAAGAGGATGCTAAATATGCGATTATTTGAGAGATATAAAAAGAAGCCTGACTCGCAACCTTGGACAAAAAACGAGATCATACATCAAATGTACAAAGCAATTGACATACGGGATGTGGTTTTGTCGAGAAATGGCACCTTGTGGAGACTACGTAAAGATATCCCACTGTACACGCTATTCGAGAAGTCTAATTTCGATGACGATAATGAAATAACCCTCGTTAACTCTCTATTCCTAGGCGAACCTGATGGTGAGTGGATACAGATTCTCGAAGATCTTAGAGGTATTGCCGTACAATTCTATGGCGTACGTCACACCAAGGATATAATGCACATAATGAAGGATCAGGACTTTGAAGGCTCGCATCTACAAAGACAATGCCAAGAAGTGTATAGGCCCTTTATAGAATATGTTCAGGACGATACCGCGTTACTTAAGGTATGCTCCGGTAGACCGTTCACATTAAACGGAAAAGAGATAACATTAGCTGAGGTCGATATATCAAAATATCTAAAAATATCATAGCCCTCTTAAAACCACAAAGCTTGCTTTTCCACCGACTTTAATACATTTAGGAAAAGAAGATAATATGAAGATTCCTTATGGTAAAGAGTCTGACGCTGCATCATCTATTTTGTAGAGCCTATCAAGGATGGCGAGGTAGCAAAGACCCAAGGCCTATGGCCATTACGACAAATCCCTTCATAAAAGCATTCGAGCAGCTCGGTAAAGCAATTTCCTGGCTAGGCAATATCCCCCTGCCTTAGCAAATATGCTACCTGATCTTAAAATTCGAAACAGCTAGGGAGACAAGCTTATAAAGATAATATGCCACAAAAGCACCAAGGGTATTCGCTAGCAAATCCCAGTACGCATCGGATGTATCTAATTTCATAAGCCCAGCCTCGAGAAGTCCAAACTCCAAAAGTTTGTTAATGACGCCGAGTGCCGACACCCACGCGAAAAGATAGAAACTATCAATAGGCCAAGGTTTTATTCGAAGTCTTTCCGGAATGATTTGCTGTAAATAAATATAGAGCAGCGCCGAGTATACCCCACCACCGACAAAATGCTGCTGGAATGTGGTCGTTTCACTTGAGATTCCAACATCTGGAAGGTAGAAACTAAAAAGAAATAGAAAGCCGGCGAGTGCAGGAAGTAGGGGACTTGCCGAGTGAAATCTTGTATACCCTAAAGAGTTACTTAGATTCGCGAGTAGTGGAAGACACGCGGTTGCAATACAGACGGCAAGAACAATAATAAGAAACATATCTCTCATTATAAAGCAGACAACACCAGTACCTTCAACTCCTTAGAAAACTAGTATACATAAGGATCAATAAATTTTACAACTAAATCCATAGTTTTTATGTTTACAGCTTATCTTCAGACTGATATGATTGAGGAATTCTATCATCTTAAATAAAGGGAATACATGAACAAAAAAGCATTGCTGATTACTGCAGGATCTGTCGTTGTTGTAGCCATACTAGGATACCTCTTCCTCGTTCCGCATTTTCAGGTAAACGCATACGCGAATACCGTAGGTGAAAAGCAAACAAAGATGAACGAGGCCCTCAACAAGGTAGGCGCCATCTTGACGCGTGATACATTCGTCAATACTGACGTACCTCCGGCGACAGTAGCAAGCGACGTTAAAATAGGCAACGAAGCAATTGCAAATGCTGAGTCCGTACTGCAAAACTCAAAGAGCGATCTCATAACATTCAACACGCTGCCTCTCCTAAGCGTCGTCAACGGTAGATATAAAGCCGCTGAAAGCCTTAAGGCCGATGAGCAGAATTATATTGCAAAATACGAAGCATTTCTTACTGAGATGAAGAGTGTCCTTGCATACCAAGACAAGACGAGCGACATTAGCACAAAATTTTCCGACTTTGTCACAATAACTTCTGATGCAATGCTGAACGCTGAAAGTCCAGAGGAATATTCTACAAAGATCGATAAGGGTATTGCAACACTTCAGCCATCGATCGACGCATTCGCAACACTCACGCCGCCAGCATCACTTAAAGATGACCACGACTATATGCTAAAGGCATTCAACGACCTTGTAGCCCTCTACAAACAATCCTCAGCTGCAGCTACAAGCGGCAATATGGACCTCTATGTTGACACACTTAATAAGATCAGTGAAAAGTACGATGAGATACAGAAAAAGAGCGACGACTTCAATGCCGAATTCGTCCGTAATTCAGAACTCCAAAAGCTCAATGCAGGGCTCCTCGATATAGATCGCAAGATCATCCAGAAGCAAGCAAGCCTCTAGAGACAAACACTCATATTAAAAATCACTCATTGAATGGGTGATTTTTAATATGAGACATCATTACGTTAACTATACCTCAATTAGATAGAACATCCGACGACTGAGTTCTGAGTCAGTTTACAGCGACACGTTTAGACTGATATCATAAGACAATATTATAGGCGAGAAGGGGTTTTCAATGAACGGAAAAGTACTGCCAATTATCACCATAGCTATTGCCATCCTCTTTTTATTCGGGTACTTATTTCTCATTCCAAACTACCAGGTAGGTGCCTATAAAAACACAGTGAACGAAGCGCAACCAAAGCTAGATGAAGCGATACATAGCCTCGACGCCACTTTAAAACTCGATATCCTCACGAGAACAAATATCACCCCCACAACTCTTGTTAGCGACTTCAATAAAGGAAACGAGACGATTAAGGATGTAGAATCGGTAGTATATAACTCAAAAAACACCCTCACTACCCTTAAAACACTTCCACTCTTAGGAAGCATCAACAGTAGTTACAAGGCAGCTGAGGATTTAAAGAACGACGAGCAGGACTACATCTCTAAAACCGAAACACTAACAAGCGATATCAAAGCCTCTCTTTCGTATCGAGAAGGAGTGAGCGACATCAGCGCCAAATTCACTGATCTACGAATCTCTACCTACGATGGCATGGCATCTGAGACCACAGAAACATACACGACAAAGGTCAATAAAGGAATCGAGTCAATCCAACCTTCTATCGATGAATTTGCAAAGATAACTCCTCCAGCATCACTAAAAGATGCTCACGACTACAACCTCAAAGCATTTCGTGATCTAGTCACCCTTTATAAACAATCGGCTACTGCGCTAGAAAGCAGGAATACTGGACTCTTCAATACCACGCTCGAACAGATTGTTACAAAAGGTAATGAGATAATGAAAAAGAGCGACGATTATATAGCTACATTTATTCAAAGTTCGGAATTACAAAAAGACTACTCATCTCTACTTGATATAGGTCATCAGGTCGCACAAAAGCAAGAAAACCTCTAGCGACTATCCAGTCATCACATTTGCAATCACATATCCCTATGTGGTAAAACAGAGAAAGTCAAAAACAAGGGAGGCCTCTATGAAGGTGTGCATATGCAAAAAATCAAAAGAAGTAGTAGACCCATCCAGGTTCGTACTCTTTATTGGTCTTCTCGTCATCTTCTGTGTTCTTGTTGAACTATTCTTTCCGGGATTCTGGATCCTTCCGTTTCTCTTCCTTTTTCCTCTCTACCTGCTTATTATTATCGTTAACATCTATAAAAAGCACTCTTTCCTCTGTGCCGTACGAAAGTCATTCATCGATATAACGCTTAGCTCTGGCCAGATGATTAGTGCATTTCTTGAGGGGCCCTTATAAGGCTATGACCAAACAACGTCGTAAACATCACATTTGGAAAAAGATTAATCAATCAATAGAACGTGAGAAAGAATTCAGGTGTCGGTGCGGGAAGGGTGGTGAAATCTACCTAGGACTTCATTGGATGAGCTATGTGACAACCCCCTATGTTTATTACAATTCTTGGAGCCGACATCCTTTCCATATTCGATCCATCTTTCTCTAGTTTTCTAGCTCTTAGTATCCTCTTCATTGCCGCCTGCACCTCCAATTACATTGACATGTATAGTTAATGAAGAAGCACGGACATAGCCTCAAATGTAGTAGAAAGGCCGCGCTCCATAGTATTCTATACACAGGCCAGGGTAGCCATCCCTCCGTTTACCCTCCGAAATCATAATATCTATCCCAGAATTTGTATTCCTGCTCTTCTCGTGGTAAAAAAGAGAAGTCATATTCTCGAGAGCAAGAGGGGAGTGACATGACACTCATCCTTGACATCTATGACCCCGGTGGCCACGCCATACCCGCCGACCAGGTAGACCTCATCCAGATCATGCATGCCGTCGAAACACACCAGGAGCTGAGTATTTCTCTGGTCAAAAACATCACAGGCGGCTTGACGGGTCGCTACTGGCTCATTGCTGACTTTCCACTCAGTCCGGCAATGCTCGTGGAGATACAACTCCTCAAGCAGGCGAGCGAGTGGTCTGTCAACTACGGAAGTCTCGGCATTGCGCGCGACAGCGCGTTCAACGAGCGCCTGCTCGAAAGAGTCATCGAGGCGTGTCAGCGTGACGCCGAATGGCCGGAAGAGATCATCGCCGATCCCTCAGGTATGCCTGACTCCGTAGCGATTCTCGCACGTGAAGTTGTCAAATATCGACGGTTTTGATACGCACCCGCACTGCGCGCTAGAGGCAAAAAGGTCTCGCTCGCAGCGCGGGACCTTTTGTTCTTCATATATAATCTCATATGCAGACAAAGTTGACGTCCACGACTCAGCGGGTAAATCGCCTACAGACTATTTGCATTCTCTGCTGTGAAATGGTAAAAAATAGAAGTCACATTCGCAAGGCAGAAAGGGCCGTCGTGGCTTCTTACATCGAACTGTTCGGCGCAGATGGCCAGCCCATCAGCGCAAGCAAGGCGCAGCTGGTCAAGGTCGCAAAGACCATCGCGTTCAACCGCGAGTCCGACCTCAACCTTCTGAGAGAGATCACAGGTGATCGTTCGGCCCACTACTGGCTCATCGCCGACTGGCCGAAGCTGCCGGCCATGCTCGCCGAGATCCACCTGTTCAACCACTACCCGCGCCCCAGCAGCAAGTGGTCAGCCACCTACGGGATCGATGGCATTGCACACACCGCTGCGTTCAACGACGCTTCCTTGGAGCACGCGATCCGCTCCTTCCGCGAAGAGAACACCTGGTGTGTCGACCCTGCAGATCGAGTGGGAATGCCCGAATCGGTGGCCGTGATCGCCCGGGAGAAGGTCAAGTACCGCCCCTTCTGACACACCCCGCACAACACGCTTGAGACAGAAAGTCTCGCGTGCACACGCGGGGCTTTTTGTTATTGTAAAATACGCATACGTTATTGACCGCCCAACTAATAGAAGCGCTATACTTATATAGGTCATGTGAGTACTGGTGGAGCACCTTTTTACTGACAGACTTTTAACCATTCAAAATCCTACATACACACTAGCCGTAAGGTTAAGCGTCCCTGTATGGATTCATATTCAACACTACTTCAGATGTATCTGGTTCATTCGCGGTTGAACTAAGTTGTCTTGTAGTTACTCATAAAATCCGCAGCTGACACACCACCACTTGTTGTCAGTTTTTGTTTTATCTAAAAATAAATTCTCGGAGTAATAAGTGAATATGAAAAACATCATACCAATCAACAGTCCAGTTACCGTCACTGCAATGGGGTTTGCCGCTGGCATGCGAGCATACCCCCGACGCATTGAGTACGGAGGATCTTCATACGACTTTGTCGGCGAAGGGCTTCACGCAGTACTTCGAAGCGGCAAGCAGATCGTACAGCTCCTTACAATGAGCGACGGTTCAAGGAGGTACCATCTCCGAAGTGACAACCACGGCGGAAGCTGGACGCTACTGAGCATGAGCCGGTAGCAAATAAAATGACCCCTAAGGGGGTCATTTTATTACACCCACACCACCGCTTGCTTTTCCCGATCCACTTGACTATAACCAAAGAGGCAAGCGGAGCCATGTCGAAAAGAAGGTGCATTGAAAAATGCCACAGAACATCAGCATTCAGCTGACGAATCACAAAATCGAGACGCGGAAAATCTACACCGAAAGTGGTCGTCTCGTCATCACAACGCCCGACAGCGGTATCGATGGACTTTCCACTATCGTGGAACGGCAAGTAACGGGAGCGACGCTCTCCTTCCGATCGTTCCGACGCAAGGACGAGAAGGGAGTAAGCACATACGACATCAAACTCGTAGGTAGTCGTAACCTGACACTCAGTGCGCTCGTAGAAGCAATTCGTAGCTACCTGGATGGAAATCGCGAAGCACTGCGCAAAGTGAACGAACAATAATCAAACGTAGAGGTTCCGCTTGTCCTCTACTCACACTCCAGTCACATTCATGGAGATATCGTAGAGAACTCAAAACCTCTGCAACATCCCAGCAGGAGTCCACATCTGTATCCCTAAGTGTACTCGCTTCGTGTTGTAGTAGTCTATATACTCACTCAGTCTGGAGTGTTCTATTAAACCGTTCAATATGAGCATTGTCATTCGGACGGTGGAGACGGGAGTGACGTACCGTCACTCCCTTCCTCTTTAACACCTGCTCAAAGTATTTCCCATACTCCGGACCATTGTCACTTTGCACCATGGAGATGGAGAATCCCCAGCTAGATTGTGCTTCTAAAACCGCTTTCGCAGCGAGCCCTTGAGCAAGCTTTGGCACCAGGATGACGTACGTCATCCTGGTATATAGGTCAATAACCGTGTAGTAATAGAGTCGTCTCCCACTATATGGATCGACGTGGTGAATAGTATCTGTTTGTACTAATTCTCCTGGTGTAGTAGGACGAGGACGCCTTGGGTTATCTCGCCTTACTCTTGGCGTGCGTGCCCCGTCGAAGCAGTGGTGTCGGCGCAGGATGCGCCGCACACTGCTGAGACTTACACACAGGCCAAGCACTGTCGTCACATGGTGCCACACCACTTCAGCACAGCGGTTTAGGGTATATCGTGTCTCAAGGATACATTGAATAATCTCCTCACTGACCGCATGAGGACAGGTACGTGGACGAGACGACATAGTGGGGATTCTCCACGTATATGAGAGCAGCCTACTCGCGCCTACGGCACGAGCAGGCCGATTCATCCGTACCTGTTGCATATTTTCATTGAGCTTCTCCCATTTACACTTCCATCTCCAGACCGTCGTGCGGTGAATACCGCACTTCCGGGCGACAACACTCACGGGTAGTTTCTCTATGAGCAGCAGCCGCAGGGCTGCTGCTCTAGCATTAGGCAGGTGAGGATTGGTAGAATAGGCCATGGCAGGCCTCCTTTCTTCTCTGTAAATTGGTAGTTCACTTTACAGTATGCGGGAGTGCCTGCTTTTTAGTCTGGATATACCGAGCTAACGCTCGGTATATCCTTCTTTTTTATTATGTTGCAATGGTGGTGAGTTACTACGAGATATTTGCAGTAAATAAGTAATCATGATATAACTATAGTAACTTCGGAAATACCGAAGCAGGATGGGGAACATCATGCAGTGGGCTTTGCTGGTTGCAGCCATTGTGGCAGCCATCGGAGGAACCTACCTCTACATCGTCGAACGTCGAGCCGACCGCGCGGTCGCCAATAAGAACGCCGACACCGAGCGCCTCAAGGCTGAGAACGTCGCCGAGCGACTGCGGATCCAGAGGTTCGAGCAGACGACGAAGCGTATCGAACTGGAGCTCCGGTACTCCCGGGATCCCCACTGTTCGTCGAAGACGCTCACCGCCGAGCAGCAGAAGCTGGGTCTCGAACCGAACACCGAACTCGCCCTCGTCGACCGTACCCCCTGATCCATCCCCCTCGGGAGGACGAGCAGCCGCTCTTCCTCCCGAGGGCACTCGTTTTCATTAGAACTTTTAGATGCCGCTTATTAGGTATCTTTTAAAGTGCCCCTGTTTCGTCATCAATCAACGAAACAGGGGCACGGTCGTACCGGCTACTCCACTTCGAATGGATCGGAGCAGATGATGACGCCGTCAGCCGGAAGATCACCCATCGTTGCTACGACCTGTTGCCAGTTCCGCGTACTTGGGATTCGTCATGAGCTCCTCGATCGTCACGCCAGTGAGATCGGGCAGTTTACCCTCTATGAAATCCACGCTTTCTCCTTAGGAGACACATTGACCATTACTAGTATATACCTAAGTGAATCCTGTACATACCTTTCTATTTCTGATATAATTTGAATATAAAAATCAATGTTGGGAGGCTAACGCCGCTTGTACCACAGAAAGGATTCATTAGTATGGCTAAGAAAGCTGAACTACTTGAAAAAGCCGCCGAGCTCAAGCTCGAAGTAAGCGAGAAGAACACTATCGCTGAAATCGAAGCTGCAATTGAAGCAGCTGGCGAACCAGTAAAAGAAGAGAAGACTGCAGCAAAGGCTGGTAAGCGTAGTGAAAAGTCACTCCGTGAAGCAGACGAAAAAGCTGAAAAAGAGGCTCGTAAAGAAGCTGGCGACACCACTCCTCAATCAGAGGAAGCAGAAGCAAACACGAAGAAGGGTCCAAAGCCTGTTACTCGTTCACGCGCTGAGCGCCGTGGTAAGAACTACCGCAAGGTTGCTGAAGCTGTCGAGAACAAGACATACAGCCTTGCAGATGCACTTGCACTCGCTGTTAAGACAAGCCCCGTAAAGTTTGATGCTTCTGTTGAAGTACATGTTCGTCTTGGCGTCGACCCACGTCAGGCAGACCAGAACATCCGTACAACCGTGTCACTTCCAAACGGTACCGGTAAGACTGTCCGTGTCGCAGTATTCGCTCCAGAATCAGAGCACAAAGCAGCTAAGGATGCTGGCGCCGACATCGTTGGTGACGAAGAGTTTATGAAGCAGCTCGAAAAAGAAGAGCTCAACTTCGACATCCTCGTTGCAACACCTCAGTACATGCCAAAGCTTGGTAAATTCGCACGTCTACTTGGTCCACGCGGCCTTATGCCAAACCCTAAGTCAGGTACCGTTGCAACCGACGTTGCTAAGGCTGTTTCTGAAGCAAAGGCTGGTAAGGTTGAATACCGTGTTGACAAGCAAGCGATCGTTCACCTTTCAATCGGTAAGGTTTCATTCGGCGCAGACAAGCTCGCTGAAAACGCAAAGGCATTCTTCGATAGCCTTCAGTCACAGAAGCCTGCAAGCCTTAAGGGTGGCTACGTTAAATCAACAAGCATCAGCACCACCATGGGTCCTGGCATCAAGGTTGAAAACGTACTCTAGTCTTTTGAGTTATAGGAAGAGCTCCGCCGCATAGGCGGAGCTTTTTGTTATAGTACAAGAAGATAGTACATATTAATTGAGGAAATAAAAAATGAATAAAGAACACGATATTTCAACAAGCCTAATAATCCACGCCACACCGGCGGCAATATGGCAAGCATTCGTAAATCCAGAGATTTTCAAGCAGTGGATGTATGGAGCAACAGTTATTTCAGACTGGAAAGAAGGGAGTAGTATTACCTACCGCGGCGAGTGGGAGGGTAAAACTTTCGAAGACAAGGGCGTCATCCAAAAGATTGAACCCGAACATCTTCTTATGACAAGCTATTACTCGCCACTCAGTGAACAGCCCGACACGCCTGAGAATTACCAGATGGTAACATATCTCATCGACCAGCTGGACGATGGTGAATGCACAGTAACCATCTCCCAGAGCAATAATAAGACTAAGGAAGCAGGCGAAGCGGCCATTAAAAACTGGAACGCCTCTCTTCAGACAATTAAGAAACTTTTAGAGAAGTAAATACAACAATTACACCCGTCCATATGTGCCATACTAAGAGTATAAGCACATTCAGGAGGGGTATGCGGCAGTATTTAGATCTACTACAAGATATTAAAGAAAATGGAAGCATTAAATCGGACCGCACCGGGACGGGAACGAAGAGCGTCTTCGGAAGGCAAATGCGTTTTGATCTTTCTGAAGGGTTTCCAGCCGTTACTACCAAGAAGCTCTTTCTTCGTGGCATCATTCATGAGCTCCTTTGGTTTTTACAGGGGAACAGCAACATAGAGTACCTCGTCAAAAATGACGTCAATATTTGGAATGAATGGCCATTTAAGGCCTACCTCACCGCAACTAAGCAAGCTATACCCGAACAGGGGTCTGATGAATGGAATGAAAAACTCGCGGCCTTTATTGAGAACATAAAGACAGATCACGACTTCGCAGTGAAATACGGCGAGCTTGGTCCTGTCTATGGGTATCAGTGGCGCCACTGGCCAGACGGAAAAGGTGGTGAAATCGATCAGATCACCAGGGCTATCGAAACCATAAAGAACAATCCTGACTCGCGTCGCATTATCGTATCCGCATGGAACGTTGCAGATATAGATGAAATGGCCAAAGCAGGACTTCCACCATGCCACTCGCTTTTTCAGTTCTACGTAAACGACGGCAAACTTAGCTGCCAACTCTACCAACGTAGCGGCGATGCCTTTCTCGGCGTTCCGTTCAACATCGCATCGTACGCTCTTCTCACCATGATGGTTGCGCAGGTTACCGGCCTTAAGCCAGGCGAGTTCGTCCATACGCTCGGAGATGCCCACATTTATCTCAATCACCAAGAACAAGTTGATACACAGCTTGCACGCACTCCACGACCACTTCCAAAGATGGTTCTTAGCCCAGAAGTCACCTCTATCTTCGATTTCACAATCGACGACTTCACCCTCGAAGGCTACGACCCATACCCGGGTATTAAAGCACCTATCGCTGTTTAGCGGCGCGCATAGGTCACAAAATCAAACGCGTACTTATTACGCTCATCTGCAGTGTGGCGCTCACGCGCCACTTCTTGCCATTCACTTGGCGAGAATGCAGGAAAGAAAGTGTCGGCTTCGTCGAACGATGCATCGACTTCGGTTGCTATAATCCGGTCTACCGTCGGAAGCGCAAGCTCATAAATCTGACCACCGCCAATCACAAAAATATCCCGTCCCGGCTCAGTCATTGCATAGGCCGCATCAAGACTCGTTGCAACTGCCGCTCCTTCTATAAGAAGGCTTGCGTCTCGACTAATAACAATATTCTGACGTCCAGGGAGTGGTCGTCCAATTGAATCGAACGTCTTTCGCCCCATAACAATCGCCCCGCCCGTTGTCACTTCCTTAAAGTGCTTCAGGTCATCTGGAAGATCCCGCATCCACAATAAATCATTCGCCGCACCAATTCCACGGTTTTTATCATAGGCAACAACAATCGTCTTCATAGCATTAGTATACAGGAGACACATCTAAGGATACGAGAGGCTTGTACTCCTCGAGTACTTGTGCCATACTGGTTATGTCATTGAGAGACAAAACAAACAGTGAACGTGCGACGAACCACCGCATGACAAATAGGAGTATTAGTGTGACAGTATATAGTAATACTGAGATTAAAGCCGCCATCAAAAACGGCACAATCGTCTCAGTGCCGTACGTGCCCGAGCATGTCAGTGAAGCAAGCCTCGACTTCACCCTTGGTCATTATTTTTATAAACAAGAATTCGAAGAAGAATCAAAAGTCTACAACCCTTTCGATAAAGATGATGTTGCACGGTATTTCAAAGGTCCGCTTGAAGCAATGCCACACCGTGAATGGTGCGAGAAATACGGCTATCAGCTTTTCGAAAACATCCCTGAAGACCATCCAATCATCGTCATTCGACCTGGAGAACGTATCCTTGCCCACACCCATGAATTTATGGGTATCCGCACTCACGGAGGCGCAGCCGAAGTACGTTCACGGAGCAGTTGGGGTCGAAACGGCGTAGCTGTTTGCTTTGACGCCGGGTGGGTGGATCCAGGCTACATTAACCGTATTACGCTTGAGATCTACAATCTTAACATGCACGAGTCTGTCGTCCTGCCCGTTGGTGAACGCGTAGGGCAGCTCATTTTTCAAAAGACGGGCCCCGTCGAAGGAGACTATAGCCATGGACGAGATGGTATGAGCGGCAAATACCAACACACCGACGACCTTACACAACTTATTAATACTTGGTCGCCAGAGCAGATGCTTCCAAGAGCCTACAAAGATACCCGCGTTATGCAGCCGGCAGTACCTGGTCTTCCAGAGGGAATGAAGTAATGGCACGGGGCAAATACGTCGTCATTGAGGGACACGATGGCACCGGAAAATCAACACAAGTAGGCCTCCTAAGAGATAGACTCAGTGAGCAGGGAGTCGGCTCAATCGAGTTTCATGAACCACAAGGAACACCTATTGCCGATGCAATTCGCACTGTTATTAAGAATGGATCACTTCCACGGGAGCCCGAAACAAATCTTCTTCTCTTTACCGCAGCGCGTCACGAGATATGGAAACAAGCAGAAGCCATGCTTGAGCAGGGCATTTGGGTAGTCGCAGCACGCAATTACTACTCAACGCTTGCCTATCAAGGGTATGGAGAAGGTCTTGATTTAGGCCTCATTGCCTCCGTCACCGAACAGTTCACGAATAAGCGATATATGAATCCAGATCACGCGCTCATTCTCACACTCGATGATCATGGAGAACGCCAGAATCGCATCGGAAAGAGGGGAGAAATTGCCCACCCAGATACTTTCGAATCACGCGACAAGACCTTCCAAAATGCCGTTGGGAGTGCCTATCTTACTATTGCAAAAGAGCGAGGACTCCCATGTATCGACGCGAATCGCCCTGTCGCCGATATCGCCGACGAGATCTTCTCTCTCGTTACCGTCGAGGATTAGTGTGGGCATAGTACGAGCGCACCGCAAGCGTTAGTGGAGATTTTCCACCACTAAGCTCCTCCATATCAAAAAGCGCACTCATTTCTTTACCACGATACCGCGCTTTTTGGTTACCACGCAGGGCAGCCCTCGTCTCTGGAACACGGAGCCATGTACTCATTTCGTCTTTTAGTGGTGCCGAGATAGGCCGGGCGAGATCAACAACAACGGAATCACGCTGCACAACCTTAATCGACTCACCTCCGACGAGCGGCAATACAGCAATGTCTGCCTTTCTCACTACCGTTGCCACATGGACATCGGTTGGATCGTCAATCCGCGCCATGCTGTAGCGTACATTCTGCGCCGTCTCACCGTCCCGGATTTTCGCATGCCGATCAACAAGCATCCGCTCAATCACGGAGTCCATCTCCTTAAGAAGTGTCACATCTCCAGCCACGGTCTGTTTCGCAAGTTCAAGTGAGCCGAGCTCAGCCGGGTATCGACTAAGGAGCGTCATGAGTTCGTTTGGTTCTGCAGATCCAATACAGGCTCGCATAAAAATCTCTGCGGTCACCGCATCAGCATCAAGCGGTATTGATTTTTGTTCGTTTTCCTCGATCCGCGCCATAAGTGCACCGAATACAGCGATCTCCAAATGGCCGTAGACGAGAGGAGGCATTGTCGGGTCGCGGAGTGCCGCATCATGCACAAATTCACCTACATAATCAAGCGCTTCATGCGTGTAGAGTCGACCATTTGCCGTCTCAAGTCCACGCGAATTAAGCGGTGTTGCCGAATAAGCGCTATGCCAGCGATCACGTTCACGCCAGTCGGGATGAAGAAGGGAAGACTCTTCGGGAAATGCCAAGACAGGTTCTATTACTGTCTCATACATTTCTCTTTTAGTCACAACAGTACGTATTATACCATAAATACTCTTTCATTTCTACGACACCATATTGCTATGTATTCATTTCTAAAATGCTTGTGAATTTGTAGTATTTACATCATAATTTCATATAGTGGGCATTAGAAAAAAGAAAGACATCGGTACAATCATACACCGCGATGGCGTAAGCTTTCGTGTCTGGGCGCCTAATGCTAAAGCCGTGGCAGTAGTTGGTACCTTCAATAACTGGCAACCATCACCTCTTACAAATGAGGGTGATGGCTACTGGGCTTCTTTTATTGAAAATGTTGAAGCGGGTGCAGAGTACCGCTTCCAAATAGACACAGGCACAAACTTCCTCCTCAAAAATGATCCGCGAGCATTACAAGTAACGACGAGTGCCGGCAACTCGGTTGTCGTAGACCCTTATTTCGATTGGGACGATCAACAGTTTACAAGTCCAAGTTTTAATAAACAGATCCTCTACGAAATGCACGTCGGCACATTTCATAGAGCAGACGCCTCAACCCCGGGTACATTCGACATGGCTGCAGAAAAGCTCGCGTACCTCTCAGACCTTGGCGTAAATATGATTGAACTCATGCCTATTGGGAGTATGCCCATGGACCGAGGGTGGGGCTATGCAACCGATTTTATCTATGCAGTCGAAAGCCTTTATGGTGGACGGCATGGTCTTTTGCAGTTTATAAAGCAAGCACACGGACATGGCATCGGGGTAATTCTCGATGTGGTTTATAACCACTTCGGACCAGATGCGAATCTAGATCTTTGGCTGTTTGACGGCTGGTCCGAAAACAACAAAGGCGGCATCTACTTCTATAACGACTGGCGCTCCACAACACCCTGGGGTGAAACTCGCCCCGACTATGGTCGACCAGAAGTTCGTCAATTCATTTACGATAACGTGCGCATGTGGATCCATGATTTTCGACTTGACGGGCTGCGGGTCGATTCAACCGTTTTCATTCGAAATGTAGAAGGTCACAACAACGATCCAGCACACGACATACCCGATGGATGGGCACTCCTCCAGGGAATAAATAGCGTGGCACGTAAAATTAATCCAAATGCGCTCCTCATTGCAGAAGATTCATCGGGAAATGACTACATCACGAAGCCGAAAACTGAAGGTGGTGCCGGATTTTCCTCGCAGTGGGAGATGGATCTCCCGAAAGTACTACGCAGCGTACTAGACATCCCGAACGACGAAGCTCGATCGATCACGACAATCGCCGATGCCCTGCGCCGTAACATATATAACGGTGATGCGTTCCAGCGTGTTATATATAGCGACTCGCATGATTCAGCGGGGAATGGCGGCAAGCGCATGAATGCCGAGATTCAACCAGATAATCCCACGGGATTATATGCACGCAGAAGGTCCTTACTCGCCAGCGCAATCATCCTCACCGCACCAGGTATCCCTATGCTTTTTCAAGGTCAGGAATTCATGGAGGATGGAAGCTTTAACGACTACAGCCCGCTTGACTGGGAGAAGGCTAATAAGCTAAAAGGGATGGTTGAAGCTCATAAGCACCTTATAGCGCTTCGTAAAAACCTCTATAGTTCGACGCTCGGCCTCTCTGAGCACGGCTTCAATGTCACTCACTTGAATGAGACAGATAAGGTGCTCGCATACCACCGCTTCAGCAAGGGCGGTCCTGGCGACGATGTCGTTATCGTTCTCAACTTCGCAAATAAAATACAAAAGAACTACGAAATTGATTTTCCTCGTAGCGGCCTTTGGCGAGTACGATTTAATAGCGACTGGAAAGGGTATAGTGCTGACTTTAAAGATACCCAGACACGCGACGTAGTTGTTGAAAACGGGAAGGGGACATTCGACATAGGTCCCTACTCGTCACTTATCTTTTCGCAGGACTCATAGTGTCGCCCGAGAGAGCGCTTCTCCGTAAAACTTTTCACGCAGGAATGTTGACTTTTTCACTGACGAAGCGTATACTTCCAATAGACATTACCAAAGACAGTGGCGACGCCAAAACGTTTAATAAGGCCACCGAGGATGTAACAAACATTTCATCGAAAGTAAGTCTTTGGTAATGCGAGAATCAAAGACTTTTTTTCATTTCTTTGACCCTCTCATTACCAGTACGTTGACAATTCGGCCGAATAAATCAAACGATCAAAGAAAGGATTTTTATGGCAATTTCACGCGATAAAAAGAACACTTTGGTTGCAGATATGAGCGAAACGCTCGCTGACGCTAAGATGACTGTGTTCGCACAGTACCAAGGCCTCAGCGTTGCTGATGTTCAAGAACTACGCCGTGCGGCTCGTGAAGCTGGAGTAACGATCAAGGTTGTTAAGAACCGCCTTGTCCGTGTAGCTATGTCAACTATCGACACCTACAAGGAAACTGATACTTCAGCACTCAGCGGTCAGCTGCTCTACGCTATTAGTAGCGACGACGAAGTAGCACCAGCACAAGTTTTGAACGCATTTGCAAAAACTCACCCAGCTCTGCAATTTGCAGGGGCCTTTTCTGGCGAAGGCGCCACGCTAAGTGCTGACGAAGTCAAAGCACTTGCTGGCCTCCCAAGCAAGAACCAGCTTATTGGGGAAGTTGTTGCACAGCTGCTTTCACCAGTCAACGACGTTACCAACGCGCTTTCTGGCAACTTGCACGCTCTGCTCGATGGTGTTAAAGCCAAAGCAACCAGCTAATTTATTAATTTACCTAACTTAGTTTTATAAAGGAGTCTATCATGGCTGATCTAAAGAAACTTGCAGAAGAGCTTACTAAGCTTACTGTACTTGAGGTTAACGACCTTAAAAACATCCTAAAAGATGAATACGGCATTGAGCCTGCTGCTGCAGCAGCCGTAGCTGTAGCTGCACCTGCTGATGGTGGCGCTGCTGCTGAAGACGAAAAGACTGAATTCACCGTTACGTTGAAAGACGCTGGTGCTCAGAAAGTTGCTGTTATCAAGGCAGTTAAGGAAATCACCGGACTTGGTCTTGGTGAAGCTAAGGCACTTGTTGACGAAGCTCCATCAGCTATCAAGGAAAAAATCGGCAAAGACGACGCTGAAGCAGCTAAAAAGCAGCTTGAAGAAGCTGGCGCAACCGTCGAACTTAGCTAATCGCACCACATCCATTCGGCCGAATGAAACGAGCAAATCACGCCACTTACACATCGTAGGTGGCGATTTGCTTTTTCAATATCACACTCTACTCATGTATTTCAATAACAAAATTAACAACGATTTTTGAGCCACCCCTAGTAACAATGTGGATAAACAGAACGAACCACTGAAGACAATTGACAACTATGTTGTTGATTGGTATATATAGGGGTAATAATACATTTTCAAAAATAGACAAAGGAAGTTGCGAGTTACCATGTCTGATCTACCAGAAAAACAAGTGAAGCGATTACGATCGCTCATCCAAGAGGCTGAGACTAATCTCGCCGCAGCAAAGGAGCTGCTCATTAGCATTGTCGGTGACGATGGAGCTGTCGTTACCCCACGATCAAGCCAAGAAGAAGTGAGCGGCAAGATTGTCGAAGGCGTCTTCGATGGACAGGTCATGATCGGCCCTGACGGAAAGAGTTATCCAGTTCCGGCCAACTACGCAAGCAAATCAAAGCTTGTCGAAGGCGACATTATGAAGCTCACCATCGCAGACGACGGTGGCTTCGTCTACAAACAAATTGGTCCTGTTCCACGTAAGCAAATTATCGGAACGCTTGTTCAGCACGACGGCGCCTACTACGTTGAAGCAAACGGTAAAGAATACCGTATTCTGCTTGCGAGCGTCACCTACTTCCGTATTAACATCGGCGACCAAGTAACGATTATCGTTCCTGAAGATAACCCAGAAGCGACTTGGGCGGCTGTCGAAGCAGCACTCTAATCCCGTGATAGAACCCGGCACATATCTTCTTTCGAGTGTCGGGTTTTCTCGTAGCGAAAAGGCACTCCTCACACTACAGTCCGGTACGAAACTTCACAACTTCGAGCCAGTCGGCCATACGTTTAGCATAGAAGTAGATGCAACAAAGCAGTACTGTACGGGATGGCACGATCTCGAAACAGGCGAAAACTTCGTCTGCCCAGATATTACTACCGTGGACGAGAAATATCATCAATGCCCAGCCTGTCAAAAGAAGACTGGATTTAACCCAGCATTTTACAATGCAACCTCAGTATCACCACAACAAGAAAAACGAAATCAGGAACCACACATACTTTATTTAGCGCACTTCGGTGCGGATGTCGTAAAAGTAGGTATCAGCTACGCTGGACGAGGTCACGCCCGCCTTCTTGAGCAAGGTGCACGCAGTGCACTTATCCTAGACACCTTTCCATCTGCGCATATTGCCAGGCAGTACGAAGCTCGCATTGCAGCACTTCCAGGAATCGCAGAGACAGTTCAGCTCCGTAAGAAGATTGATCTTGCAAAGCAGCCATACCACGCAGTCGAAGGCGCCTCGCACCTTAAGTCTGCACATGCCATGATCTCAGAAAAACTAGGTACAAGATTTAGTGGAGTAGAACCTCTCCTATTTCAAGAAACATACTTTCCAAACGGTGAAGCTGCGACGGAGCCAATTGATATCTCCGATCAAAAAATGATCAGCGGGACCTGCATTGGCATGATGGGTGGTCTCCTCTATGCAGTGTATGAAGAAACTCCTGTCTTCCTCCCAATAAAGAAGTTCATCGGCAACGTCATCACTCTCTCAGAAGAATCACACCCGCTCACGCTCCCAAGCCAGCAAATATCTCTCTTCTAGCTTATATATCACAACATCAAAGAAGGGAGCGGCGCTGTATAATAAAATAAAGAGAAGGGGAGATCTAAAACACGTGAGCCACGCGCTTTACCGTAAATACCGAAGCAAATCGCTCGATGAGATCGTCGGACAGTCCCATGTCACGACAATTCTTGCGCGTGCCCTCGCCGCAGGCAGGGTGGCACACGCATACCTCCTTACCGGGCCACGAGGCATCGGAAAGACCTCGATTGCCCGTATCCTTGCTCATGAAATCAACGGGCTTCCCTATGCAAACGATGAAACGCATCTCGATATCATCGAAATTGACGCCGCAAGCAATAACGGTGTCGAAGATGTCCGCGACCTTCGTGATAAAGTACAAGTTGCACCGGTGGCAGCAAAGAAGAAAGTGTACATTATTGACGAGGTGCACATGCTCTCCAAAGCGGCCTTTAATGCACTCCTCAAAACACTCGAGGAGCCACCTGAGCATGCTGTCTTTATCCTTGCAACTACCGATGTAGAAAAGCTCCCGGCGACAATTATTAGCCGCACGCAGCGATTCAGTCTTAGAGCTATCACTACAAACGATGCGATCAAACACCTAAGCCACATTGCAAAGAGTGAAGGCATTGCCATTGATGATGACGCACTCGAGCTTATCGCTCAGCGCGGCGACGGAAGCTTCCGAGACAGTATCAGTCTACTTGACCAGCTGCAGCATCTTACTGACGGAGCTCCGATTACCCGTGAACTGATCGAGCAGTCTCTTGGACTTGCGCCAAATCAGCTGGTGAGCGAACTCATCGACGCACACGAGGCACGTGACCTCGCGCGTATTATTACACTCATTGACCAAAGCGAAAAGAGTGGCGCCAGCGCAAGTGTCCTTGCGGCACAACTCGTTGATACGGTTCGACGAAGCGTTGCATCGCGCCCTCGGCTTATTCCACTACTCGACCAGCTACTCGATGTTCCAAAATCATCACAGCCGCATATAAAACTCCTTACCGTTCTTGCAAAGGATGCAACGCCCAAACAGCAAAATGCCGCGCTCGCATCTCCAACTGCAAGCGTCAGTGCGTCACTCGAAGACCTTTCAGCACTCGCAACAACACCGGTTCGCGTCGCCCCAGCCGCACCACAAGCCCAAACGGCCAAATCAGCTCCGGCGCCGGCCAAGAATAAACCAGAAAAGGCACCGAGTACACCAGCACCCGCTCCAGAGCATGAGATTACACCTCTTGGCGCTTTTGACTGGGACGCAGTGCTTGCGCACCTTAAAGAGCATTCTGTTGCAACGTACAGCGTTGTTTCAAAATGCACCCCTGAAGTAAAAGGCGATACGCTCATTCTCTATACTATGAATCCGTTCTATAAGAAGAAACTGGACGATGCAAAATATCGGTTTACACTGGTAGATTCGCTCAAGGCAACGGGTGCCGGTACGCCTCTTGTTGATACTATCGGGACGCCACCTCCTCCTAAAGATGAGACAGCCGCCGCTGTTGCTGCTATTATGGGTGGAGGAGAAGAGGTGAGCGTCGATTAGACGTTCGGTAAAAGTGTAGAAGTTCATGGCAACGAGAGATATTCCCGCGGGCAAAATCCCGCCACAAAACCTAGACGCCGAGAAGAGTCTCATCGGCGCCGTTTTGATTGACGAAGAAACCCTTGCAGACATCTCTGAACATGTCGGCGCAAAAGACTTCTACGATAAACGTCACGCGGCCATCTATAGCGCTATGATCCGTCTTTATGAGCGTCATAAGCCAGTGGATCTGCTCACCTTAACAGACGAGCTTAATAAAAAAGATGAGCTTGAGATGATTGGCGGTCAAGGCTACCTCACGGAACTCACCAACTACGTTCCAACCGCGGCACACGCCGAAACCTACGCCGAGATGGTGGCGCAAAAAGCGATTCGTCGTCGACTCATTAAAGCAAGTAGCGAAATCAATGAGCTTGGATATGCCGAAGATTCAGATGTCCAAGAGCTTCTTCAAAAAGCCGAGCAGGAGCTATTTAGCGTGAGTGATCAGTCACTCAAACAAGATCTTGTGAGCATTGAACAAATCCTTACCGACAGCTTCGACCGCATGGAAGAACTTCACCGCAACAAGGGTGCGCTTCGTGGTATTCGCACCGGCTGGCGCGACCTCGATAACATGACCGCAGGTCTTCAGCGAAGCGACCTTATCATTCTCGCTGCCCGTCCAGCCATGGGTAAGACGACTCTTGTGACAAACCTTGCTTACAACGTAGCAACTGTCGCAAAACAGCCTGTGCTATTCTTCAGCCTTGAGATGAGTAAAGAGCAACTTGTCGACCGTATGCTCGCCGATGCATCTGGAGTCGACGCATGGAATATTCGTACGGGTAACCTCTCTGACGAAGACTTCAGCAAGCTCAGTGAAGCGATGGGGGAGATGGCTGAAGCACCGATCTATCTCGACGATACACCAGGACTCTCGACAATGGACATGCGCACCAAAGCACGGCGTGCCGCACACGACGCGCCCCTGGGGCTAATCATCGTCGACTACCTCCAACTTATGCAGGGATCAGGAAAAAGTGATGGAAACCGCGTACAGGAGGTGAGTGAAATCTCTCGTGGACTCAAGCTTATTGCCAGGGAGCTTAACGTACCCGTAATCGCCCTCTCGCAGCTCTCCCGCTCCGTAGAAAACCGTAGCCCACAGATCCCACAACTTGCCGACCTCCGTGAATCAGGATCCATCGAGCAAGATGCCGACATTGTCATGTTCATCTACCGTGAAGCGTACTATAACCCCGAAACAGAGCGTGAGAACATTACCGACCTTATTATCGCTAAGCACCGTAACGGACCAGTTGGTAAAGTCGAATTATACTTCCACCCAGAGCGACTTCGATTTATGTCACTCGATAAAACGCACGATTAGCATATGCTATAATCGTAAGTAATTTATGACACGCAAAATAACCGATTATTTCTTGTATCGATGGCGTTATATCCTGGGGTATGTAGGGATTGGGCTTGTTTTCACGGCACTCCTTGTTATGGCAGGATTCTTCGTACCTGGCGGCCTTTCTGAAGCCGAAATGCGGTCAGTTGTTGCAAGTAGCAACATTACACTTTCCTTTACTCAGTTCGATCCATCGTCAATTATCGATCTTCCGTACCACCTCCTGCAGCGCATAAGCATCGACCTCTTCGGTATAAGCAACATCAGTATCAAACTCCCTTCACTGATTCTCGGCGCACTTTCGACCTTTGGAATGCTCATACTCCTTCGAATATGGTTCCAGCGTAACGTAGCAGTTATCACGACCGCTTTAACACTTACGACAGGACAGTTCCTCTATGCCACCCAGAGCGGTACACCTGGGATCATCTACATCTTCTGGTCGATCTGGCTCCTCGTTTCAGCAACACTTGTCGCTCGTCGATCAAAGTGGTCACTCTTCTGGAAGATCGCATTCTTTGCCATTGCCGCACTAAGTCTCTACACCCAGCTCAGTATCTACATTCTCATTGCGCTTCTTGGCGCGATCATATTCCATCCACACCTTCGATTCCTTGTACGGCAACTCTCTAAAGCCCGCCTCACGCTCGCCTTTATATGTTCACTCATCCTCCTTATCCCGCTCGGATACGCAATCATTAAACAACCTTCAGTTGGGCTAACGCTTCTTGGCATCCCAACAACCAGCCCTGATATTCAAGCAAACGCTCTTCAGCTCGTGCGTCAATATTTTGACTTCACAACCCTCAGCAGCGGAACTATGGTAACACCTATTTACGGACTTGGCTCAGCTGCTCTCATTCTCCTTGGAATCTTCAGACTCGCAACCGCAAAGTACACCGTTCGAAGTTATCTTCTTACCGCGTGGGCTGTACTTCTTATACCAATTCTCCTCCTTAACCCACGCTTCATTAACATCACCTTCGTTCCAATCCTTCTTCTCATTGCAATGGGCATTAGCACGCTTATTGGTAACTGGTATCAGCTCTTTCCGAGGAACCCTTACGCGCGTGTTGCCGGCCTTCTCCCGCTCGCTATCCTTATTGGAGGAATGGTGCTTTCTGGCGTCGACCGATATATGTACGGGTATCAGTATGACCCCAACACGGTAAGTAACTTCTCGAAGGACTTATCACTTCTTCGTACGGCCCTAAAGAGTAATAACGGTGCACCAATCCGCATCGTTGCAGCCTCCGACGAAGCACCCTTTTACCAGGCGGTTGCAAAGCACTCAAAAAACGTTACTGTATCAAATACAGTGGTTGGCCCAGGGTCGGCTATCGTCACTCGAGCTTCATACCTTACGAGCAAACCAGCAGGACTGCCAACTGAAATTATCACAAACGGGCGCGTTAACGATGCGGACCGGTTCTACCTCTACAAAACTGATACTAAATAGCGTATACTAGAGGAAGTTAAAACCACGGAGACTGAATTATGGCATTTGATCAAGTAAAAATGTTAAACCAACTGCGCAAAGCGCAAAAAGACCTCAAAAAGCAGATCGTTGAAGTCGAAGCAGGTGAGGGTGCTGTTGTTGTTCGCATCAACGGTGAACTTAAGATCCAGAGCGTAAAGATCGACCCAGCACGTGTCGACACAAACGACATCGAAGAGCTCGAACACTGGATTGAAATTGCAATGCGCGACGGTATGGCAAAAGCTCAAGAACTTGCGGCTGAAAAAATGAAGCCTCTTATGGGCGGACTCGGCAACCTAGGCCTCTAGGACATCCCTTGGCGACAACAATCCTTCCTTCGGCTTTAATAAAGGCAATTGAAGAACTGGGGCGGCTCCCCGGTGTTGGTGCGCGTACCGCAGAACGGTACGCCTACTTTCTGCTGCGCGCCGATGCGCACACTGCTTCAAAGATGGCAAGTGCACTTGCAGGCCTCCACTCGGGAGTGAAGACATGCCCTGTAACCTTTGCCCTCATTGACCCAGATCAGGAAGTCTCGCCACTTTATAGCGATCCTAGTCGCGATAAGCACGTCGTGGCGGTTGTCGAGGAACCCCTCGACATTGTTGCACTTGAGCGAACCGCTCAGTTCCACGGCACCTATCATGTGCTCGGAGGAGCAATTTCACCAATCGATGGCATTGGCCCAGAACAGCTTCACATTCCAGAGCTTATGGAGCGAATCAAGAATGACGAAGTTGAAGAAATCATTATCGCTACAAATGCGAGCGTCGAAGGGGAGTCAACCGCACTATTCCTCCAACGCTACATCAGCGACGCTGGAATAACCGTTAAGATGACCCGTCTTGCACGAGGCATTCCTGTTGGCGTTGATCTTGAATACGCCGATCAAATTACCCTAACACATGCGCTCGAGGGACGCAGAGTATTATAGCTCCGCAGTGTGCGGTTTACTATATGCTACACTTATAGACAATGAATCAATCAGCAATCTCACTTATCACTGACGCCAAGCATGCCATCGTCATCCAGGCAGAAAATCCAGATGGCGATAGTCTTGGCAGTAGTCTCGCACTCGAAGAGATCCTGAGCGATCTAGGGAAGAAAGTAACACTTTACTGTCCTGTAGAGATTCCAAAGTACATGCGCTATATCCAAGGATGGGACCGCGTCGTTAGTGATTTTGATACACACGCCGATCTCGCCATTATTGTTGATACCAAGGCAGATGTGCTCCTTTCAAAAGTACTTGAAACTCCAGGCGTTCGCCACTTCCTCGAATCACATCCCGTGCTCGTTATCGACCACCATACAACGCCGTCCACGCTCAGTTTTGAGCATACACTCGTTACAGCTGACGCAGTCGCTACAAGTGAGGTGCTTTATAGCATCGCAGTGGAAGCAGACTGGCCGATAAATGAACGTGCAGCAGAAAATATGCTCGTCGCTATACTTTCTGACAGCCTCGGGCTTACTACACAGAATGTCACCCCCAACACCTTCTTCGTAGCCGGAAAGCTTACCGAACTTGGTGCTTCATCGGCAGATATCGAATCAAGACGACGTGAATTCATGAAAAAGCCGCAGGATATTCTTCGCTATAAAGGTGAGCTCATCGAGCGGATCGAATACCTTCTAGATGGTAAACTCGCTATTGTCCACATTCCATGGGAAGATATTCAGCAGTATAGCGATAAATACAATCCAAGCGTACTCGTACTCGACGAGATGCGTCTCGTCGAAGGCGTTGAACTTGCCGTTGCCATTAAGACGTACCCAGACGGGAAACTTACTGGAAAGCTTCGTGCGAATATTCCTGTCGCTGAGACAGTCGCAGCCTACTTTGGTGGCGGTGGTCACGCATATGCCGCAGGCTTTCGCGTTCATGAAGAATACGATACAATTATCTCAGAACTTGTAACAGCAACGGACAAAGCCCTTCGTGAGTATCAGCCAGCCTCGTTTTAATCCCTGTATCTGCGGTGCTTAGCACCGCCCGTTTCACGTACTCTACTACGCTTAAAACGAAAGGGAAGTAGCCATGCCGCTTACACTCCACAATACGCTCACTAAAAAAACAGAAGTCTTTACTCCACTAAGCGGAAATCATGTCACGCTCTACACGTGTGGACCAACCGTATATCACTACCTGACTGTAGGTAACTGGACTGCTTATATTTATTGGGATATCCTCGTACGAACACTCCGCGCAGATGGATACGACGTAACCCGGGTCATGAATATTACCGACGTTGGACACCTCGTAAGCGACGAAGACGAAGGGGAAGACAAACTCGAAAAAGGCGCGAAGAGAGAAGGGAAGACCGCGTGGGAGATTGCCAAGTTCTACGCCGATGACTTTAAGGCTGGAATGAAGAAGCTCAATATGATCGCCCCCGAGTATCTTACTCCCGCGACAGAATATATCCCCCAGCAGCTCGACCTCGTTCGCACACTAAAAGAAAAAGGATATACCTACCAGATCACAGACGGCATCTACTTCGATAGTTCTAAATTCCCAACGTATGCAGACTTTGCCGGGCTCGATCTTGCCGCACAAAGAGCGGGTGCACGAGTTGAGTTCAACCCAGAGAAGCGCAACCCGAGCGACTTTGCACTTTGGAAATTCACCCCCAAAGGAACCAAGCGCGACATGGAGTGGGAAACTCCCGGAGACCTTCTCGATCCACCTTCTAAGAAAAAGGTAATGGGCTTCCCTGGATGGCATATTGAATGTTCTGCAATGGCAATGAACCTACTTGGTGAAACAATCGATATTCATACCGGCGGTATAGATCACATTCCTGTTCACCATACGAATGAAATCGCACAGTCCGAATCTGCCAGCGGAAAACAATTTGCTCGCTACTGGGTACACAGTAACCACATCAAAGTAAATGGTACGAAGATCAGCAAAAGTCTTGGTAACGGCTACACGCTACAAGATCTTGCCAAGAAACACTTCGAACCAATGGATCTTCGTATGCTTATTTTACAAGGCCAATATAGTAACGAAGGGAACTTTACATTCGAGAATCTGACGGCTGCAAAGAACAGACTTCACAATTGGCGCAATATGGCTGCACTTCGCCACCAAACGTACGACACGATAGACAGTGATGATGATAAAGAGGTCGTCCTCGTAGCAGCACGAAGCGCAATGCTTGAGGCACTCAACGACAACCTCAATACTCCCGAAGCGCTTCGTATCGTCGATGAGTCATTTTCTCGACTCGATCGAGTTACCTCTATTAATCAACATGGTCTTCTGGAGATGCTTGAAGCAATTGACGAGCTACTTGGGCTCAACCTCCTCGGTACAACACCAGACATTGATGACAACACTAAGGCAATCATCGTAAAGCGTGAACGAGCCCGCGAAGAGAAGGATTGGGCGCTGTCAGACCAGCTCAGGGATGAGCTCGCAGAAAAGCACCACATCACAGTCCGAGATACGGCAAGCGGCACAATCTGGGAATACGCAGAAAAGAAGTCTAGGTAATCCTAGACTTCTTCGCCTTGTAATTTCTTAACAAGCTTCGCCATAGGTCGTTCACTCTTTTCGCGGTTACGCCTAGCTCTTGTAAGATAATCTTCGAGAAGCACTTTTATACAACCAGCGATTGGGATTGAGATAATACCCCCGGCAAGTCCAAACACGTAAATTCCTACGGTAACCGAAACAAGTACAGCAAGCGGAGAAAGTTCAACGCGCTTCGACTGAATCGTTGGTGAGATAAAGTTGTTCTCAATCTGCTGGTACACGATAAAGTAGATGCCAAAGATCACTCCAGCAGTAAGATTATTAGCAACAAGAAGCAAGGTAATGATAACGCCACCAATTGTCGCTCCAAACATTGGGATGAGCGATAGGATAAATGCAATCGCTACCGCAGGAAGGGCGAGGTTTGCAGATACCTCAGGAAAGGCGAGACTAAGCAGGAACACTGCGATACCAGTTGCAAGCGAACCGATGGTTGAGACTGTAAGTTGACCCGTGACATATCCAGTAACGACCGTATACATACGGTGAATAAGCGCACGGTGCGCTTCCATTCGTTCCTCGTCATTGTAGACACCCCAAAGGCGCTTGAGCCACATTGGGCCTTCAATGAGCATAAGGAACGAAAGTACAATCACAAGGAACGATGAGCCGACCGTAGAAGCTACCGAGCCAACGCCAGAAAGCACGTTCTGGCCAATTCCTGCCGCCCAACCAGCAAATCCTTCTTTAATTGAATTTACCGCACTATCTATTTGCGGCTGAAGCTGGTACTTGGAAATAAGTCCATCGAGCCCATGCGTTTGTGTTGTCGCTTCATTAACAAGTGAAGGGATCGTATCGAAGAACTTCATCGTCTGTTGCACAATCGGCGGAACTACAAGGAATAGGATGACGAAGAGAAACGCGATCACTATCAGGAAGGCAATCGCGGTTCCACCGACACGACTCTTATGAGGAAGATACTTCGCTAAGTAGCTTACCGGTGCGTTAAGTGCAAGTGCGAGGAAGAGTGCAGTCGCAATAAGAATTAAGGCATCTCGAGCACTATAAATTGCGAGAATCACGAACGTAAATGCAATGACCACCAGCCAGAAACGAATAAAGGTTTTTGTATCGATCTCAATCTTAACTTTCATGGTCGTATTATATCATTCCTTGACTTCTTCCACATAATATGACATATTGCGTGAGGTAATCGAGACCATTGGAGACCTGCTATGGGTAATATGGTAAAACTTCGCGGTAGCGGAGTTGAAGTCGACGAGGCTGCCGTTATCGTCGTCATGGAAACGCTGCAGCACGTATTCAAGACACTTCTGGGCATTCTCGCCGTATCGGATTTCGTGCGAGCGTGTCGCGAGCGTGACTTCGTCATCACCAATGCAAGCTCCAGGGAAATCCTCATCAACAAGGAGCTCGTCGAGAGGTTCGACGAGGACGGCCTGGCGGTCATCCATGATGCCATCCGTTCGATCACGATCGCAGGGACGACCGGAGAAGGCTTGAACCTGGGCTTCACAGACCCCATCGAGTCGTGATCCACCCCTTCCGCAGTAGCCAGCTGCGGAAGGGTCTTCTTTTTATATAGAGTCCTAGAGTTGATGAAAGCATAGTAAAGTGGTATTATTAAGTGTCTTCAGCCATACTAAGCGTGGAAAGGTTGCTCGTGAGTAAGAGTGAAGCCGCGTCGCAAAGGGTCGACGCCGCTGTCCTTACGAAGCTCCGTCAGGAATTCCGGAACGTCTCCGGCGAGCTAGCGCTCTGGGATCTGGTGCGCGTCTGCCGGGACCCCGACTTCGTCATCACCAACCCCGAATCCAAGATGCACCTCATCAACGTGGGGCTCGTCGAGAAGTTCGACGAGGGTCGGGCCGTCGTTCCCGAATCGGTCCGCTCCACCGTCACCTCTACCGTGGTGGGTGAGGGGCTGAGCCTTCAGATCCGAACTCACGTCACCCGCTGAATCACCCCTCCTGCGCAGGCCATGCGCAGGAGGGCTTTCCTTTTTCTAAACGCACTACACCCAAGCCGCTAACCACATAAGACCAAGAATACCGATCAGCCACCCTGCAACAACATCACTCGGATAGTGTGCTCCAAGATATATTCTTGATATTCCAATAAGGGAGACGAGTACGACTACAAAAGCTGCAATAGCTGGAGCGCCTACAATAACTGCGATTGCTCCGTAGGCAACTACGGATCCACATGCATGACCACTCGGAAAACTATGCGTTTTCATATGCCAACGCTTCGTGATGTAGGTTGCGGGCCGCTGACGTCCCACAAGTTTCTTCAAGATGGAAGAGATTGCATGAGTAATCGCAATGATACCTGCCGCAATAACATATTGAGCATTACCAACAACCCACCCAACCACGAAAAAGGATCCCGCAATTGCGCCGAGCGTTACGGCCGGATATCCAACAAACGATGCGGCGCGCATAAGAGGATGTAACCATGTTGGCCATGCCTGAATTTTATCCGTAAAATAATCATCAAATCTATGGAGCATTGTCTGCATAGCTCTAGTATAATAGATATATGGCCACTTTCTCATTTGATATTGTTTCCGATTACGACAAGGCAGAAATGAATAACGTCTTTGCCGCAGTAGAGCGTGAACTCGCTTCACGCTATGATTTTAAAGGCACTCCCGCAGCCATTGAATGGCTTAACAACAAGTCCGGATTTAAGATTACCGGTGCGGGTGCATGG
>DATFHX010000028.1:0-50256 GCA_035247945.1 Saccharimonadales bacterium (SeqCode)
AATACCCAGCAGATCAGTTCAAAGGCCTGACTGGAGAAGCACACCATAAAGCGTGGACAGAGAATAAGCTTAAATACAAAAAGACAGGTCTCTAGAAGAAACTCCAATGGAGCTACATCCATACTGGCACAAACAGGAGCCCGGCAAGTCGCTCTATCCAGACATTGAATGGAGTAAGCCTGAACAGCGCTCCCAGGCGGGTCGTCTCGGCATCATAGGCGGTAACAAACTCGGCTTTGCTGGCGTTGCCGAAAGTTACAGTACCGCCCTCGCAACCGGAGTGGGGGAAATCCGCGTACTTCTGCCGGATGTCCTGCGGCGCACTATCCCATCCGCCATTACGGATGCTATTTTTGGAGCCACCACTCCATCGGGAAGTCTCGCTAAAGATGCTCTCATTGAAATGCAAACACTTGGTGGCTGGGCACAGGAAATTCTCCTCGTCGGCGATGCCGGACGTAACAGCGAAACGGCAATCGCATATGAACATTTTCTTCAAGATTATACCGGCCAGCTCACAATAACAAGAGATGCGGTCGACCTCATTAAAAACAGCACTAAGCTCATCGTAGAACGCCCAGACACGCTTCTCGTCGTCTCGTTCGCACAGCTCCAAAAAATCTTCCAAGGCGTCTACTATCCAAAGATGTTAACATTCAGCATGCACCTGGCGAGTCTCGTCGAGGCACTCCATAAGTTCACCATAACCTACCCAGTCGGCATTATGGTCCTTCACAAAGAATATCTTGTTGTCGCCCACGGCGGTGACGTAACCACGACAGAGTGGCAAAATCCTATGGCCATCTGGCGAGGTACCGTTGCTACCAAGGCAGCCAGCTACTGGCTCTGGAATCCAGGAAAACTCCTCGCTGCCGCAACCGCCAGTGTCTCATAACGGCGAAACGCTACGTCTTTACCTTATACAGTAAATATTGTATAATTTATTTTAATGTCTTCACCAAACCCATCCCCGTATGCGAAACGCTCCTCAGGAGAGCTTTTTGGATGGGCAACGCGTAACAAAAATGAAGTCGTAAAAACAGGCATTATTACAGATAAGGCCATTGCAGAGATTCAGCAAAAAATCCTCACCGAAAAGGATTTGGATGTTGCAGATGACATCACAAAACTCCGAACAACCATTATGGGGACGCTCCGCGAAAGTGGCTTCAATGGCGAAATCTACTGGAATGACTACTACCGTCTCCTCGCGCACCACGAGTTCCTCGAACAGCTTATCCTCACCCCAATCATTTTCGACCGTTATGGGAAAAACGGCAACGCACTCGAACGTCAAGCACTTACGGACACAACCTATGAGACAAGCATGCGTCTCCTAAACTCAGCCCTTGATGAGCACGATAACCCAGATGCATCTGAAGTAGAAAGGGAAGGGCTCCGCGGAGTCATCCACGAATTCGCCCTTGCCGGCGTTCTTAATCATGACCGCAGCACCGAACATTTAACGCTCACTGCTCCAACGGTAAGTGACCGCGTTCATAAAACTGACCTTATTCACCATACAGTTGCAACAGGTGAATATGAGCAGGTCAACATTCAAGTAAAGAGCGACTTCGAACGCAATGGCGACGCCGATCTTCCAGATTACGGCGGCATTATTATCACCCCAAACGAAATGGGGAACTCACGTCGCGGCGGACTTTATACTGCTCGTACCCTCATACGACATCAAAATGGGACTGCAAGCTTCGACGATTACGCCTACCTCGGCGGTCTCCAGACTCGTCTTCTTGAGAAGATAGACCACCACGTCCGCCATCGAAACGATTTCGGCCAAAACGCTGCTGCATAGTAATGAGCATGTAGCGTGCCTATGCTATTATATTAATCGTCACTCGCCATCATACAGGGAAGGCACCAGCCATGAAGCCGACCATTCCAACACCCAATCCTCCCGAGATGGATTGGCAGCTCATCCCGGATCTCAAAAGTATCGATCTGTCCGACATACCCGAAATATGCCACCTGGCGATCCACTCCATCGCATCGGCAGCGCAAATCGCCAAGCAGTGGGTTGGTGTCGGTACCTGGCATATCTGCTTCGCCATTCGCGGTGCGGCTGGGCCTGAGCTCAAGCACGACCCCGCCGACAGCTTCATTGAAGCGTCTCGCACAGGTTGGATCACCATTGCGGGGCCATATGCCCATCCGACACAGCAGCTCGCCGATCGGATCACACGGCGAAGCTGACATCACTCCTGGATACCCCAAGAGGTATCCAGGAGCATATTTTTAGATGACTACACCAAAAGTAAATGCCCGTCAAAAGACGGGCATTTACTTTTGGTACCGCGAGCCGGACTTGAACCGGCACGAGCGTAATGCTCACCAGATTTTGAGTCTAGCGTGTCTACCAATTCCACCATCGCGGCAAGGTGTTAGACGTCTATAATTATACCACATCAGATCAGGGAAGTCAGAGATGACAAATATAACACTTTATGGTAAAACATAGTTAGCCTCTCCGTGAGGCTCGCATCGAGAGGTTGGTAGTAATGGTAGTATCTCTCCACCACTTTCGCCAGGAACATCCACTGCTTCACGCAGCACTACGCGGGATGGGCGACTACGTCGTCAGTGAAGCAATCGGCGCCCTTGGCGACAAAGTTGGCATCTCTCTGCGTCACGGCAGACAGGCCGATCCTCGATACAAGGATCTGGTGTTGAACCACCCCTGTCTCGCCACTGTTCACAGTTCACTCGTCGCACCGATTGGAGAAGAACTCGCATTTCGACGCTATCCTTCACGGAAGCTCGACGCACGAGGAAAGACCGGAACACAGTGGTCTACAGGACTCATCACCTCATTGGTGTTCGCAGCAGGCCACCGTGGACCCTATGGATTTCCTCTCCCACAGTTCCTCGGTGGACTCAGCCTCTGGGAGCTCCAACGAAAAGATGGCACCGCCGCCGCGGCTGTAGCCCATAGCGTGCGCAATACGTTCGGTCTGACAATCCGCATCATTCGGTGGCGCAGTGCAATGTGAATAAGGTCCTCGCCGTGCGGCGGGGACTGTTCATTTTCATCATTAGACAGAGATACGCAGCCCTCCCTCGAATAGTAGTTATAAGCGATATATTGTACAATAGACTGGAACAGGAATCTATATATGAGACCCGACGACGCACAAAATAGACGCCCGTCCACGCCGCTGGTACCACAGCGGTCTGCTGTCTATACTCCACCATCTCACGAGCGTCAAGCGAACACACATGTAGCAGCCGCAAATATTGCGCGCACACAACTTGACCACATCTATAGTGGGCACACGTCTACACCCACGCCACAAACTACGCCAGTCGCACAAGCCTCGGAACACACAAATACTCCATCCCAGCAAGCGGCTACAGATGAGGACAAGAATCCTTATGAGCGCACTCATTCACAAACAGCACATTCGATTCAAGCCGATCAGTGGAAGCAGTATCACACCGCGTGGCAGCAGTACTACCAAAAGTACTACGAGCACTACTACGTTGGGCAAATGCAGCGTGCCCAGCAGCATATGGAAGCACGTATTGCTGAAGTGGCTTCAGCCCCAAAAACCGAGCCTCCTGTCATAGAAGGGGATATTCCAGCGGCAGACAAAACACTCTCTAAAGACGAGGCTCTTTATGATCTTAGATCTCAACTTCTCGGCAAGGTTCGGGGCGCCGCCAAAAAAGCCAGGGGGAGCCGTCACTTCGTCCCCATTACTGCCGCACTCTGTGTTATGGCCGTCTTCCTCTTCTTGCAGTATAACCGCGTTATCTTTTCGAACGTCCAGGCCTACATAAGCCCAGGAAATGTAGATCCCGCGAATATTATCATCGATCCAAGTACCAATGTCGCTGTCAGCCCAGACCCTAAGCTCATTATTCCAAAGATTAATGTAGACGTTCCCGTCATTTGGGACACCACGCCGGACAGTGCCTCACAGCTCGATGCCATGACAAAGGGCGTGGCCTACTTTGGTATTCCAGGAGCAAATAGCAAGCCTGGTCAAATAGGAAACACGGTCCTCTCGGGTCACTCAAGTAATGATGTTTTCGATAGCGGTGACTATAAATTTATCTTCGCACGACTTGACCAAATGAATGCTGGAGATTCCGTCTTTATTAACTACGAAGGCACACGCTATACCTACACGATTACAAAGAAGGAAGTCGTAAAACCAACCGATGTTGCTAAGCTTGTCTATAAAACCGATAAGCCCGTCCTCACACTTATTACCTGTACGCCGCTTGGGACTGCGACAAATCGCCTTCTTGTTACTGCAGAGCAGGTAAGTCCAAGCCCATCCAGCGCTAAGCCAGCACCAGCCTCAACCGGTTCTGATTCAACGCCAATGCCAGGAAACTCACCTACCTTTGTCGAACGTATTCTTGGTCAAGGCTAGCGCTCCATTCACTAAACCCATTTTTCGATTGCACCTTGATCTTACATAAAGATGTGCGCATAATAGACACTAACTATGACAAACGAAGAACTATTCGAAGATCTGAAACAATTTATCGACGCTAAGATCTCACAGGCAACAGCTGGACTGCCACTAAAAATGAAGTGCGCAGCATCGTTAGAGAGGAAGTCAACCCTCGATTCGATATGATCGACAAGCGTTTCGATGATCTCGAAGTACGCTTCAACGAAATACAAAACGCCATTGGTGAAACACTCAACGAACACGATGCTCGCATAACACGACTTGAGCAAAAGCTAGCATAAATACTTATTACAAATGGAAACCCGCGCGCTATAGCTAGACACGAGAGGTTTCCATATAGCTATTAGCCCGTATACGAGTAATAGGCGGCGATATTAGTGGCACATCTAAAATGTATAGCGAAGCACCCCAATATCCAGTTTGTTAAGGAGCGGTAAGCGAGTTATCTTACACTGTAGACGGTACCCTAGAGGCATATAATCCACGTACTGCGAGTCGACAAGACGTCGTTGATCCTTAAAATGAAGCGCCGGAGTCCATCTCTCGACTTGGCGAGGATCATCAAAGCCGGGATATGTTTTTACTCCAAGGTCCTTTATGCCTCGTACGTGAGGAAGTGCCTTGGCGGCGAGTTTTGTATAGCCGTTCATAATAAACTCACCCCGGGGACAGACGGTAGGAAGCGCATTTAACAGTTTTACATAGTAAGCAGTTTCCACAAACGGCATGAATCCATCAGCAATAAAGAGGGCAGGGCGGCCAGAAGGAATCTGAGAGAGCCAAGAAAGATCGCCCGCCGCTACTGCAATATTGTGCGTCTTATCCGAGCCAGGGTAGAAGTCGTCGCGAAGCGTTATGATACCCTCAAGGTCAACATTAAACCAATCCACGTTTTTGGGGAGAGTGTGTCGCTCTGAGCGATTATCCAATCCACAGCCTAGATCAATAATGACAGCATCTGGATAGTTGGCGACAAATTGGACCACCCATTGATCTAATAATTTGCCTCGGATGACCGTTGCAAATTGCTCCTTCATCTCCATTTTCTTAGAACCCTGAATTTTTGAAAAATCAAAAGAGACTGACTTCATGATTGCAAGTGACTGCTGGTCATTGAGAATAGGATGTTTGGATTTTGCATCGGCGGCGTGAGCTTTTAGAGTAATAAAAGCGGTCTGCTCCGTTGGTGAGAGCATGACGCTAGCGGACTGGTTCATAGTATTCCTTACTGTTAGCTTTTTATTAATGTTATAAATACGCAATTTACGGGAACAGATTGCGAAGCTTTTCATCGAACAGTGCATAGGTCTCTTGCATGGCCGCTACTCGCTCATTCAAAGGCGCCACCTTGCGTGCACGATCAGCGAACATTCGTAGATTATGAATAGCATCAATGCGCTGCTGCACACCCTTACGCCATCCCTCTGAGTTAATCCGATAATACGGCTGACGTTCGCCCTTTCTTTTAATGCGGTCGACGAATCCTGCAGCAATAAGCATATTAAGAGCCATACTGACGCTGCCAGCTGACAGATCAAGTGCCTGCATAATAGCAACAGACGGCTGTTCCGGGTCAGTACAGATAGTAAGATACGCCAACACATAAAGTGTACTTTGAGGGATGGCAGAAGTAGCGTTCAGTTCAGCGAATGTCCGAATGAACATGAGCTGATTTCTTGTGAGTTTCTTAACTAGCATAGTATTTACTATACCTAGTTATTATTGAAATTTCAAATGGAAATGAATCTTTATATTTCAAATATATTTGAAATCATATACACTAGCGTTATGAAGTCCCCATACAAAATCGATATACATCACCACGTCATTCCCAGCACCGTAGCGGAAATCTTTGCAGAATTAGGTAATACAAAAATGGGCGGGATAAAAATCCCATCTTTTGATCCTAAAGAAGATCTCGCTTTTATGGACCGCGCTCAGATTAAGACAGCAATCGTGAGTCTTTCAGATGTTGGGGATACATTCAAACATGAAGCCAATGCACGTCGTATCGCACGAGCTGCAAATGAATACTATGCCGACCTTCGTAAAGAGCATCCAGGCCGCTATGGAGCCTTTGCTACATTGCCTTTGCCATATATAGAAAGTGCAAAGCAAGAACTTCGCTATGCCCTGGATGAGCTGCAACTGGACGGCGTCATGCTACTCAGTAACTTTGAAGGAACATACCTTGGAGACACAAAATTCGACACTGTTATGGCGGAGCTCAATAAACGAAACACAGTCGTTTTTGTACATCCAGGCAAAACACCAGAGAATAGCGCAAAAGCTGCACTCAGCTTTCCTGAGTTTATGCTAGAATTTGTTTTCGATACATCGCGTGCCATCACAAATATGATCGTCAATAGAATTCCCGAACGCTATCCGAATATTCGATTCATTTTCGCGCACATGGGAGGCACGATACCGTATCTACTCGAGCGCATTACCCTTGGCGTCGTCAATGTTCGTCACTATAATCCAAATATTTCGGCCAGTGCCCAGGAGAAGATCGACAGGGTATCTACCGTAGTAGGACGAGTTCTACCGATGGACATAGTGAGCGAACGTACCGCACATGTCAAAAAAGCACTTAAGAGCTTTTATTTTGACACAGCTGTCTCCTCGAGCGCTCCCACTATCCAGGCGGTCAAATCTTTTACGGGATTGACCCATATTGTTTTCGGTACCGATTTTTCATATGCTCCAGAAGTCGTCAACCAAATTAGTCAACGACTTCTAGACAAAAGCGGTCTATCCGAAGATGAGAAGCGAATGGTAGCTACAAATGCCTATGCGTTGTTTCCTCAATTCAACAAGTAAGCAACTGTCATTCAGGAAGTATCACGCTCTTATATCTAGAGCAGCATCTGCACACGTGTGAGATGATAGGTGCCATTATCCGACTTCGTAATTCCGTACATGTACTTACCACTCGGGCTTAGTGAAGCACTTTGGTTTGTAAGGACAGGCATAATATCTTGTTCATTCTCACCATCAAACTCATACATACGAAGCTGCCCATCTCGGTCGCTCCACACATGATATCCATCGAGCCAGTGAAGCTGCCTTGTAACGTCAGAGGAACCCTTCAGTGTCGTAATAGACTTCTTATTGAGCTCCAAGTCATAGGTTGCATACGTTGCACCATTCTGTGCCACGATAAAACGTCCGTCTGTATTGTCATTCAGATACTGCGCGCCGCCAGGAATTTGGAAGGTTGCTTCAGCCTTCAGATCAAGCTTTGCCTGTGGATCACGAGGAAGATCGCCCTTAAGTACTTCAATCGTATCACCAAGCGCAATCGCTTCGTAGGTTTCACTGTAGTAACGCCCAACCGTAAACTGAAGCAGGGAAGTTGTATCATCGATCGTCCGAACGACATGCGGTGCATCAGCGCCGTCGATGTAATAGCCAACACTTCGCTTATTCGTCGCGCTGTCCACGTTACTCGAATAGGTCACAATGTTGTCGCTATAGAGGTCAAAGGTTGCAACATTTGTAATCAGCGGGCGAGAAAGCGTGGCGTCGCGCAGATTCACTTTGCGCACATCCCCATTAATCTGTGCGTACAGAATCTGACTATCGCCGTTACTAAACCGCACGACAGATGCCTGGACATCAAGAAGTGTCGTTAGGTTTTTGGAGCGAGGGACGTCCTGCGTATCAATGACCAACCATTCGAACTGGTCATCATTATAGGTATGCTTTACAAGTACATACCGACTATCTGGATCCCAACTCGTAATTTCAAAATGTTGACCCTTTCCTTCTGCAGGTGTGGTCGCAACACCGGCAGGGAAGGTGACCTCCGTCGTTTTCGCATCATCACGAGAGAGATCTGAGAGCTTTAGTTTTCCCTGACCACCATCCTCAATAACTGCCATAAACTTACTGTCGGGAGACACTGCCGAACTTGTCACGGAGCTAAAATCAACAACCGGCTGAGGTGTTAGTTCGCTTGGCACGAGGCGTGCATAGTTTAGCCACAGCACCGAGCCAGGAACGACATTAATCGATTTCTGCCACTGCCTATATCCATCTTTTGTCATAACAACATAATGTTGTCCAGATGACATTGTCGTTTTCGCTGCAGTCCGCGTTCCAAAAGCATTTCCATCGAGTGAAATATCCGCACCAGAAGGTCGAGAGTCGAACTGGACCAACCCTCCTTGCTCAATCTTGCCGTCGTCTGCATTAAACTGATAGCCCAGCATTACATACACAAGTACCACAACAAGTCCGATGACCGTTACGGTCATAAGGCTGTATACGACGATGCGCTGGAGAAGCACTTTTCGCTTAGAAGGCTGGCGGTACATATCTAGGTACAGTATAGCAAATCCTATTGCATAATTGCGGAGTTTTACCTACTATTAAAAGTAGCTACGGCAAAGAATAAGCACATTCATCGACGTTGCCGCATACGTAATACTAACTAAGGTCGAGAATAGGGAAGCGCATGAGCCAAAAGACAGTCATCATTAATGGCACTATCTATGACGTACGAACAGGAATGCCCATCAGTCCTGTCGTTACGACAAAGGCGCCAGTCACATCACCTGATGTCAAAAAGGCACCCACCCACTCTCATGCAGTCCACGCTCAACCTCAAAAATCACGCACACTCAGCCGCCGCGTGGTTAAATCAAGCGCCCCTAAAATAACACCATCTATGCAACAGGTTCGTCGTCCTGTTGCAAAAAGCCCTGCAATTAGTAAATTTGCCTCACACCCAGCAGACATTACCCCTCGCCAAGTCGCCCTTGAGCCAGTACCTGTCATTCCTCCAACAAATACCCCTCACCCGGCGGTAGTAAAGGCGCAGCAGGAGATGGCGCGTGAAGCCGCCAGAAAAGCTCCAACAGCAGCGCCAAAGCCCGCACAGATGATCAAGCGAGAGGCCATGACTGAAGCACTTCAGAATGCCCCTAAGCACAGCGAAGGACACAAGCAGGTTAAGCAACAACCTCGTAAGTTCACTCGTTTTATGAGCGTTGGATCAGTTACTATTGCACTTCTTCTGCTCGGTGGCTACTTTACCTATCTCAACATGCCAAACCTCTCCGTACGCGTTGCAGCAGCACAAGCAGGCGTCAATGCAACGTACCCAAGCTACAAGCCAGATGGATATGGTCTCGCAGGAGCAGTAGGGTACACACAGGGTGAAGTTAGCATGAAATTCGCATCAAATAGCGGACCTCAAAGCTATTCGCTGTCTCAAAAGAAGAGCAGCTGGGACTCCAGTGCCGTTCTTGATAATTACGTAAAAGAAAAAGCAGGCGATAACTACATCACCTACAGCGAGCGCGGTCTCACTATCTACACCTACGGCAGCAACGCAGCCTGGGTAAACGGCGGCGTCCTCTACACGATTAACGGCGATGCACCGCTCTCAAGCGATCAGATTCGTCGTATTGCAACAAGCATGTAATCAATACAACAAGAAAACACCCCGCGACCAGCCAACGGAAACGAGGGTGTTTTCTTCGTTGGTAGTGCGGGGATCAGAGGAGCTGCGACAGCGCGATCTTTTCGATCATCTCGACAGGACGACGAGGATGCTGTGCAATCCAGGTCAGGAGGCCGGAGAGACAAAGCTCTGCAGCCTGCACGGTCTCGTCCTTCGCTTGACCTCGTTGCTCCAAGAGCGCAGCCAGGAAGTCAGTCAGCACCTTCAGGCTCACGCTCTGCACCGGCTCGTTCTTCGACGTCCGTTGATCACGGGCGAGCGGAAGAAGTGCATATGCCAGTGCCGGCCGGGGCTGCAGATACTCGACGAGCTGGTGAACGAACCACCTGATCGCTCGGTCGTTATTCCTGGAGATTTTGGCATCACCCTCCACAATCCTCAGCAGATCGAGAAGAGACGGTGCGTACGCGGCAACCACGACTGCTTGCTTTGTCGCGAAATTCTTGTGGACCGTTCCGGGATAGACACCCGCTTCGCGGGCGATGTCTTCCCGAGAAACTTCATGGTACAGTCGCACATCAAACAGGCGACGAGTGGCCTCCAGAATCTTCTGCTCCGCCTCTCCACGTTTCGTGGCGTTAGGACGGCGCCTCGGTGGCGGCTTTTCCGACATTGCTTCCTCCAGCTCGGTCGGGCGTTGATCGGACAGATTAAACAATAATACATCCTCTCACCTATTGCAATAATTCCCTAATTTCAAAATGGAAAAGCCCGCTCTCAGTATACGAAAGCGGGCGATTCTTTTACATTCTTTTCTCACATCTATCCGCGATGCTTTACCTTGGAGCTCTTCCAGTGTCGCCACCAGAACGCGTCTGGCGCAGCTCGAAGCCCGACAGAAAAGCCGTGGTCGGATAGATACCTCACGATGGGCTGCAACCGGCGCTTGCTGGTCACTTCGTGAAGCAAACCGAAGAGCTGATTCAAGTCGATCTTGAGCATCTGCTCATAGAGCGGCTTGTTTGGAAGACCCAGATCTGGGCTATTGCTCGTCAGGGCGATTGTCCGAAGCAGAGGAAATCCATGCTGGAATCCCTCAAGCTGGTCGATGAGTCCGAAGAGCTCTTCGAGCCGTGCATTATCTTCGAAATCTTCACCCTCATCGCGCTGCTCTTCTGTAAGGTCCGCAGGAGTAAACCACTCGATCGGTTTATCGATGAGCTCTCTGACCCGCCCCTCTTTCTCTTGGAGCCGATATTGCAACATGCGAATCGAGGTTTCAGGGTCTCGTCCGGCGAGCTCCAAGAGTCCGCCAGCCACTCCCGCAACTGTACGACTATAGAACTCGTGCAGATTCGCACCCAGGTTCCATTCGCGCCAGTTGTCTTCGCCCCCGGGCTCAGGGAGAATGGGGAATTCGTCCCAGTTTTCTACCTGAAGCAGGATAGTGCCATATGCGGCCATGCCGGCGAAAACATCCGGTTCAGGCTTATCTGGAACCGTTAGCCAGGCTTCCCAGGCTTCAACGACAGCCAAACCGTCATCTACAGCCTGCATCGCCTCTTCGAGCTTATCTACCTGATCGTAGAGAGGCGTTCCAAAGCTCCCTTCCGGAGTTTGGCGCCAGGCATTGAGTGGATATTCTTTTTGTGACACAATGGAACCTTTCTTGTAGCTATTCTACTACCTAGTGTCGCTTGAACCAAACGACAAGATTGTCGACAGGCACCTCATCGTAGCTCGTGAGGAACTCGTACTTACCGTCACTGCGGCGCCTAAAGAAGCTTGCCTCGATATGATCACCATCGACAATCGTGGCTTTTACGATCTTCCCGTTGGGGAGCATGTACTGATACACGCCTCCATCGGTTCGTTCAGCTATCTCCTTGCCTGCGTAGAACATCTCCACGGACGACGCGCCCGGTCCGACGAGTGTCGTAACCGAAACTACACTATCGCCGCGAGGCTGTCCAACCATCGAAGCGGGGTGATCTGGAATATGCTTTCCATAGTGCTCCTTGCGATCCTCGCTCATCTCATCGTAAGGCCTGATATCAAGCGAAGTACGGGGATGACTCTTGTAAACAACCTTCCTTGCGGGAGGCTGAATCGCTTCGGCTTCTGGGGGGTTACCTTCCAGACACTTACGACACTTCTTCGGTGACACGTAAGGTCCTTCGTGGCGATGGAATGCCTTCTTTGCATTCGCCGACTGTGGAATGGCGAATCCGCAGTCGGCGCAACGGTGGCTACTGTCTTGCGTGGATCGTCGCCAATCACGACAGTCCGGACAATTCTTCGGCTCCGAGATCCCTCTACTGGCGAACCACTCAGGTGGTGCACCAAAAAAGATGGATCCAAAGCCATTAACACATCCCTTATTAACACACGCGTAAGGATGCTGTATCCGCTCACTCATGTGAAATCCTTTTCTAGAGTGAGGCGGCGAGATGTCGCCGCCTCACCACGAATAACTCTACCTACCGAGATGACTCAGACGCCACTGCAGTGCGTCACCCTTTGTCTTTCGACTCGGGGTCACGACCGCCACATAGCCGTCGCCATCCTCGAGCGGGACAGGGGTGTCATCTTGCGAAATCACCCCTTGGTGTCCATGCACCACATCCCGCCACTCGAATGCGTTGAGATCCTCATTGAAGCACATGCTGATCGACGAAAGGCCAACCAGTCTATAGAGCGCCCGCCAGCTATCCCCATGAGGGAAGGTCTGGTGGAACATCTGCCACGGCAGGCTGCCAAAATTGAGATGAGCAGCCGCACCGAACAACGCTTTCATGCGTGGATGCTCGCCGTTGATACGGCAAAAAAGCTTCCACACATCCTGAATAGCCTGCGCTGCCTTCATGAGTTTACGCCCATCCACTCCGACGTTGCCACAGTGGCGATTGAACATCCGAAGCGCATACTCGTTGACAGAGCCAAAGAGTACTTTCGGGTGCAGTTCAGCTATCCGTGAGAACATCATGAACACTGATGCGTCCTCGTGGTCGAGCCATGCATGCGACCAGACATCAAGCGCGTGAGACAGCTCAATATGGGCGCCGTTACGATCGACAAAGAAGTCGTGCGGCGCTCGCAGTGTCACGATCGGAGTGTTGCTAAGTGCAGTAACCACGAGCCAGAAAACAATGTCTGCAATAGACACCGTTTCATCGTCGAGACACCGCTGCAACTCCATCGCGTAGCCAAGATTTACTTGACCCATCCACCGCTCCATACTTTCGCCCAAAGGCGTTAGCGTAGAGCCTTCGATGATGCCAAGCTCTTCAAGAACTACTGTCTGCTCACGCAAATGCTCCATGCGCCCTTCATCCAGGTGGATGGCAGACGGCAAATGAAGCTCGGCAACTCGTTCGGAGAGATCGCTCCACCCCTGCTTGTAGCCATAGTAGGCGAGTGGCATGAGGGATGCGCCCGAGAGCGGGAAGGTGATCGGCCCATAGGCGAGTGATTTCGCCTTATTAAGCTCCTCATCTTCAAGCTCGGCAAATTCGGCACCCACCTCGCAGGAGATGTAGGCAATACCAGGACGCTTTCGTCCGACACGGCCAATCCTCTGCAGAAGTGAGTTGACGCCGATAGGAGAAACGACAGGAAATGTGACATCTCCGATAGCCTCCTGCTCATAGGCGCTATCCATCGTGAGGACGTAATCGAGTGTAGGGAAGGTAATCCCCATCTCAACCACACTCGTCGCCAAGATGACATAGTTCTGCTGTGCAGCTTCGATCCTTCGAAGCGACTCCTCGTAATTCCGCATGCGCTTAGGATTGCGAATGACTTCGCTTGCCAACTGCAGCACAGGGAGATCCGGATGCGCTTCTCGAATAATACGCGCGAGGCGCTGCGTATCGCTGTATGCTCCCGCAAAGGAGTTAACAACGACCAGCATGCCATGCGAACGACCGTCTTCCGTCACTGCAGCGCAAATTTCCTCCGCCTCACCAAATTCATGGAGCTGAGGGTAGTACTTGCTTGCAGTGTCCGGATGGACGAGCGTATGCGCGATCAGATCGGGCAGGGCCTTCTCAGCCGTCGTCAGCAGGTTATGCTTCCAGACCGTGAATCGGCGCTTGTCGGCGTTGATGATTCGGGCGACACCCAGAGATTCCTGGAGGCCGCGTGTATCTACAGTTGCCGACATATAGTCGACGACAACACCTGCTTGCTTTGCGAGTGCGATCGCGAGTTCCACGCCACTGTTCTGTTCGATCGTGACATGCGCCTCATCGACGATGACACGGTCGCGGTCGGATGTGAGTCGGCCATCTTTAGCCATGAGCTCAAAGATGCCCGTAGTAACGAACTGCACCAGAGCATCCGGATTGACACTTCCCGATGTAGACGAGACGCAGCCAAACAACGGAGGTACGGACTTCTTCCCATTCTTGACGGAATACTTCCGCCAAAGACTGTTCATGAAGTCCGCCTGCCCGATAGCAATCGGAATACGAGGCTCAACAATCCAAACCCGCGGCTGGGGATTCGGTCGACGTCCGAGGCGCTGAATCTGACGAATCAGCATATGAATCGGAACGCCAACTGTCTTGCCGAGGCCAGTGGCCGCAACAAGAAAGAAGGGCTCTTGGTCCATCTCCTCAAAGTACGTCGCGATCTCAAGCTTATCCTGATTGATGACCCACTTAAGGAAATCGATGATTTCCATCATGTGCGTAGACCGACCAGGAGCGAGTTCGAATCGAGGGTGAGCAGCCTTCTTGTAGAAAGGAAGTCGCATTGATCTATCTTTCTGTGAGAATGAACTGTAAAAGAACGATCGTCCCAAGAGGGGCGATCGCTATAAATATTACCATTTTATTGTAAAAAAGTCAATGATATTACACAAAAGATAAAGCTCGTACATTGTGCTATACTATACTCATATGACCACTGTACGTACCCGCTTCGCACCAAGTCCAACTGGCTTCCTCCACGTTGGCAACATTCGCACCGGCCTCTTTGCTTATCTAGTCGCTCGTCATTTCGAGGGACAATTCATTCTTCGCCTCGAAGACACGGATAAGAAGCGCGAAGTAGAAGGCAGCGCAGAGCACCTTCTCGAGTGCCTCCACGTCCTTGGTATTACTCCAGACGAAGGCTTTAGCGTAGGTGGACCCTACGCACCTTATAAACAAAGCGAGCGTCTTGACACCTACAAGCAGTGGGCACAAAAACTTATCGATGCCGGCCGTGCCTATGCAGACCCCTATACACCAGAAGAGCTTCAGGCATTTCGCGACAAGGCCAAAGCAGAGAAACGTCCATTCCTCTACCGCGACCATCGCCCAGAAAATCCACCCGTCTGGGACGGTTCAACACCGCTTCGTCTAAAGAGCGAGCCAAAAGCATACTCATGGCACGACGAGGTTATGGGCGACCTATCGACAGGCCCTGAAGTTGTAGATGACATTATTCTTATTAAGTCAGATGGGTATCCAACCTATAACTTCGCACACATCGTTGACGACGCAGAAATGAAGATAACGCACGTCATTCGCGGCCAAGAGTTTATCTCAAGCCAACCAAACTACTTCAATCTCTATGAAGCGCTTGGCGTCACCCCACCTGTCTTTGCTACCATGCCACACATCCTTGCAGCCACCGGTGGCAAGAAACTTGGAAAACGCGACGGCGCAAAAGACGTCCTCGATTATATCCGAGGCGGCATCACACCAGAAGCACTTCTTAACTTCATTGCAAGCCTTGGTTGGAACGATGGGACTGAACAAGAGATCTTCTCAAAGGAAGAGCTCATCGGAAAGTTTACTCTCGACCGCGTACAGCGTAGCGGGGCTCGCTTCGACGAGCAGCGTCTTCTCTGGATGAATGGGCAGTGGATCCGAAAACTAAGTCTTGAAGATCTTTACACGCGTGTTGCTAATTTCTGGCCAGAATCTGCAAAAGAAGTGAGTGAGATCTACAAGAAGCAAGTGCTCGCACTCGTACAAGACCGTCTTAAGACGTTCGAAGATCTTCCAACGCTTACCGACTACTTCTTCGTAACGCCTGAGCCGAACTGGCAAATGGTTGCAGACAATAAGCAATTAAAGAAACTGACTCGTCAGGATATGACAACACTACTCGAAAAAGCATCCGATGCATTAAAGGGAAGTGAATTCGACCCAGACAGTCTCCAGGAAACGCTCAATCAGCTGCTTGAGACAACAGGCGAGAAGCCAGGTATTCTCTTTAGCCTTATTCGGCTATCCGTATCATGGGCTCCATTTAGTCCAGCACTCAACGAGACCCTTGCCGCTCTTGGCAAAGAGGCCTCGCTGAGTCGCATCGAACACGCGATCGCAACCGCTGCAAGCAACTAATACCGAGCAGGGAGCATCATGCTATACTAAAACGTAAGCATGATGCTTAAAACCAACACTTCATCATCTTTTTTTGGACGTGTCCGCGACTGGATTAAGGCGCATCGAACACGCACAATCTGTATTATTGGCGCCTTTTTAGTCATTGTCGCAGGTGGCGTTGCCGCGTATCTTCTTACGAGACCACTCCCAAGCAACCAACCTGTAAGTGCCGCGAAGAAAAAAGTAGTGCCACCTCAAAAATATTACTCACCGCTCACAGGTGAGCAGGTAAAGGACGAGGCTGCAACAAAACAAGCCGTAACGGCAATTATGATCGAGAATAGTCCTGACGCCAGGCCGCAATCTGGTATCAAGCAGGCCGGCGTCGTCTATGAAGCAATTGCCGAGGGTGGCATTACAAGATTCCTGACGCTTCACCAGCAGGATAAACCGCAGCTGATTGGGCCCGTCCGCAGTCTTCGCATGTACTATGTCGACTGGCTGGCTCCATATAATGCATCGGTCGCACATGTCGGCGGAAGTGCCGCTGCGCTCGCCGAAATACGAAACGGCAGCTACCGAGATATCGACCAATTTTTCAATGAAGGCTCCTACTGGAGAGCCACCGATCGGTATGCGCCGCATAATGTCTACACCAGTTTCGATAAACTTGATGCGCTTAATAAGGCAAAGGGATACACTGAATCGAGTTTCCAGGGATTCCCTCGTACCGATGGGAAGCCCGTTGAAAAGCCAGATGCCTCACAGGTAACAATAAATATTAGCGGACCACTCTACAATACCTCCTACACGTACGATCCAAGCTCCAATACCTATAAACGATTCCTCGCGGGCGAGCCGCACATGGACCGGGAAGATGGACAAATCACTCCCTCTGTCGTCATCGGAATGATGGTCGATATGAACCTCGTCGAAGAAGATGGCTACCGAGAGAGCATCACGACAACAGGAAGCGGAAGGGCAGTCATCTTCCAGAATGGCACCGCCACAGAAGCTACCTGGAGCAAAGCCGACAGAAAATCCCAGCTGAAGTTCGCCGATAAAGACGGCAAAGAGATACTTCTCAACCGAGGACAGACCTGGATAACCGCAGCGCCAAATCAAGGAGGATCAATACAATGGCAGTAAAACACCCGCGCATGATTCGTGATTACTGGCCCCGCTACGGCGCCCGTGCGGCAGGCCTTGTCTTCCTCTTTCAGGTTATCGCCGCACTCCTTATCTGCTGCGTATTTATGGCATTCGAGTTCTACGCCATTACAGTACCCCTTTGGGTAAATGGAATTATTTTCTTTGGCATTATCCTCATCACCAATCTGATCCTCTTTCGCATTCTCCTTTCGCCGCTCAAAGAGATTACGAACGCGCTTGTCCATGTATCCGGTGAGCCTACTTCAGTCACTCCACCAAATCCAAACGTACGACGATTCGAACGTGACGGCCTTAAGCCACTTCTTGAACTCATCTATAGTCTTGCCGCCGCTCCAGGCGAGAAGGCAAATCCAGAACTTGCACAGCTTACCGCCGACCTTACTGAAGCACTCAATAATTCCAATGCCGGATTTGTCGTTCTTAACCATGCACACCAAGTAATCTTCGCCAACGCAAAAGCACCGACACATATCGATACAGAGAACAAAACCGTCCTCGACCTTCTCTTTGAAGACGATCACGACCTCTATGCTTGGCTTAAAGAATGCGAGGAGTCTGCAGTCCATGCCGAGCGTACCTGGCAACGTGTCGCCAATAAGGCTGTAGGAGAAGAAGGTCGTAAGCTCTACGACATGACCGCATCATATCATAAAGGAAGTATCGCCGAAGTCGTTATTACGCTCCTCGACCGAACAGGTCTCTATCTTCCAGAAGACGAAGATCTAGACTTTATCGCCTTCGCCGCGCACGAACTTCGTGGCCCAATCACGGTCATTCGTGGCTATCTTGACGTCCTCAGCGATGAGCTCGATGGGAAGCTCGAAAATGACCAAATCGAACTCATGAAGCGGCTCGTTGTCTCCGCCAACCGACTCGGTAGTTACGTTAATAATATTCTTAATGCATCCCGCTACGATCGTCGTCATTTAAAAATGCACCTGCGCGAAAGCAGAGTAGGGGACATCTACAGCTCAATCGAGGACGATATGAACCTCCGGGCCGCCAGCCAGAACCGTATTCTCTCTGTTACGTTTCCTGACGACCTTCCAACAATCGCTGCAGACCGTGCCAGTGTCAGTGAAGTCTTCTCCAATCTTATCGACAATGCTATTAAATATAGTAACGAAGGTGGTATAGTAACTATTACCGCCCGCGTTGACGGCGACTTCGTGACCATTTCGGTCACTGACCATGGCATTGGCATGCCAGGAAGTGTGGTAAGCAATCTCTTCCACAAGTTCTACCGGTCACACCGCTCGCGGGAGACGGTTGCAGGCACAGGTATAGGCCTTTATATCTGCAAAGCTATTGTCGAATCGCACGGTGGTCATATAAGTGTCCGATCAACGGAAGGTGAAGGGTCAACCTTTGAGTTCAGTCTTCCTATCTACACCACTGTCGCTGACAAACTGCAGGCAAATAATAACAGCAATGAAGGCTTAATCGAACACGACGAAACCGGCTGGATAAAGAACCATGCTATGTACAGGGGGTAACTATGGCAATTAAAACAATCTTATGCATCGAAGACGACCGTTTTATCGGGGAAATGTACGTCCGTAGCCTCAAAAAAGCCGGCTACGACGTCGACTGGGTTGTTGACGGCAATGACGGACTCGTTGCAGCCCAGAATAAGCCCTACGATCTTATTCTTCTCGATATTATGCTCCCGGAACGACGAGGGACCGAGATACTCCAAGCGCTTCGCGGCGGAGAAGATCTGGTTCCAAATGCCCGCATCGTCGTTATGACCAACTTCGAACAGGACGACGAGTCTCGTATGGCCATGCAGAACAGTGCTGACGCCTACCTCATAAAGGCAGAAATCACTCCAAAGAAGCTTCTCACTGTCATTAATAAACTCGATCAAATGCATTAGGTCACCCAAACAACGTGCTATATCTCACCTCCAGTTTATTGGAGACTATTGAACGCCATATGAAAATATTTTATAATATATTAAAGACAGAGTAGAAACGGAGCCGAAATGGGCACCATCATTCAAATTGCCTGGGGCGAGATGCCTGGTGATGACGCGGAAGTCATCCCCAAAGCCGATGCCTTGAATCGAGTCGAAGCAGCCACCGAGGTGCGCGCCTATGAACCACAGTGGGAGCCCTGGGACCTGGCGGTCGCCTTCGGCATGGCTCGGCATGAAGATACTCGTCTTAAGTGGTACCAGTTCTCATCGCCCAAGGGCGAAGTGATCTGCGTATCACAGGACTGCGAAACGTACTGGGTACAGCGCGGGCTTTCGCTCTAGACGCCGCTTGTGCCACAAGTGTCGCTATAGGCTGTTCGAGAAACACTCTCGGACAGCCTATTTTTCTTATCCGCAGACCATAGAACCTTTAGATCTGAGGCGGAGGACTAATCCCTTTTAGATCATCCACCTGTGTTGCTTGGAGCCACAGCATTTCAAAGAACTGACGCTGCGAATCGGCAATCTGCTGATTATACATCTCCACTCCAAAGATCTCACCGTCTTTCCAGTTGTAATAGGCAGTTACATCGTCATAAATAACAACCGAGTGCGTAATCGTAAAGACACTATCCGGTAAATAACGAGATGACCACGATGCGAGGCGTTCATTCGAATGACGCCCATACCATTCCTGCTGCGATTTAATGAAGCTGTCGTTAATGATACCTCGGAATTTGATACCATTTTCGTTACAACGATGCGCCCACCGTTCAAAAAAGGAAACACCTGTTCGAATCTGCATATTTTCGTAAAGAATAGCCAGATTCTCGGTCGTGCCTTTCGTCTGATTCCAATACATCTGCTTTAATCCTTCAACACCGCGGTAATGTTGAATCCGCGTAGAGTGTGTCGTCTCAGCGACGCCAGAAATATACTGCTGAACCTTTGGAAGATCAGTCTGAAGATCATGAAGCTCTTGTTCTTTTTTACTAATCAGGATCTGGAGATTTTCAATAGGAGCAGCACGAAAGATACTTTTCTTATATTCTACTTCCACCTCAATAAGATTACTTGCCGTCATGTCATCCATAAGACGGTAGATACGCGTTCGTTCGACGCCAGAATGCCGTGCGAGATCAGAGATGGTCTGCGGACCGTACGCATGCAGGGCCAGATAAATATCAGCAATCTCAGATGCAAGTCCGAGTTTAAAAAAGTATGCGCGAATTGCCTGCGTATCACTAAACACTAGAAGTAGTTATACCACAGAGTACCCACCCATGAAAAGTTAATTGCCCCCTCTGTTAAATAACAGAGGGGGCTTTTAGTTGCGCACATTTCAGTGCGCTTTTGTGGATAATCGGAAGCGTTGTCGCTGCAGCGTTTGACACGACCACAGCCTAGGCACTAAACCGACTCCCTGGCACACCCCTCATGACGCCACATACGTCAAGGGGATCGGCGTCACGATACGCAAGCGGGTGCCAACACCGCTTTTTGTGATAGCACGCTACCACCATAAGGCACGCTAAATGCGTGTCACTCCAGAGCTAAATGCTCCGTGAGCAATACGACACTTCGACAAGATCGCACTCGTCTCCATGAAGGTCGGTTATCCTGACGACGCAGGTCAACTGTTGCCGTTATTATTATAGTTTTTGCTATCCTACGAAACGGCAATACAAACCCTGAGGCTCTCGACTGCGTTGACCAGTCAGCGTAATGCGTTTGGTCTCCTACGACCAAGGCGGAGCAGGGCTCGAACCTGCGACCTCTCACGTAAATATGAGCGCTCTATCCAGCTGAGCTATTCGCCGCGCATCCACTACTACTTTCTCCGAAAGCGGGATTCGAACCCGCGTCTCCGGCATTCCACCGGCGCCTTCGACCCCTTGGCCACTTCAGATAGGTAGCTACTATGGAGTTCAGACTATCGCCTGAACATCCCTCGCCAGGTGTACGCCTGGCGCGTCTTATTGCGTTCGAGCTTGGTATCGCTGATCACTTCGAGCGAACGAATCGCCGCTTCGACCATTACGACACCGAGATTGCTCCCGAACTCATGCGAGAAGCGAAGCTGCCCACCGTCTCCCGGCTGCTTGAACAGCAGCCACTCGGGGAAGAGCGGCGCCAACGCTTCCGCAGACTGAACGCTCCCGGGTTCGATACGCAGTCGGCAGCGACCGCCACCGAGCGACCGAATCCCGATACGCGCTTCGATCTTTCCACCAAGCGGGATACGCCCGATGACGACATACTCACCAGTACCCTCGGTACCGGCCATGCATGTCCAGTTATCGTCCTCGTCCACGAGGAACCCTCCTGTACTTCGCAGGTACCTCGCGTCCACCAAGAGTGAACACGAAGGCGGCCTGCGTCTGGGTCTCGACGGCACCAGGGTGGTACCGTCGCCGAATTTCGGCGATCGGGTCCTCGACACCGTGCTCATGAAACACGAGCAGAGAAGCGAGGAACAACCCCGTTCGCCCAAGGCCCGCACCGCAGTGTACCGCAAAAACGGTACCTTTTTCAAGTGCGGGGCAGATAACCTGGTGAAGCCAGTTCCGAAACACCTGGGGATCCGGAACGCCAAAATCGCGGATCGGGTAGACGATATACGGCCGATCGTCACCCCAGTTATCTGCGGGCCGACCAGTCAACGTAATGAGCTGATTGGCCCGCCTGAGAACGAACGGCGACAGTTGGCTGCTTCCAGCGTACACAGTATGTTCGCCGATCGTAACCCTTCGCCCCAGTATCGGAGCGTTATTCACGAGCCCTCCTATTTCCATAGGTCAGCCTTTACACCGGCCTGGTACATACCTCGTACCTCCCTAGACGCGTACTGCCGAACTGCGACATAGAACGTCTCGATCGAAACGCTGTCACGCTTCAAATCGAGGAGGCCACGTAGATCGTACGACTCACGGATCATGGGATGCTTGTCGAACAATGCACCACCATGATGACGCAAATCGAACGTCTGGTCGACAAACTTCGTCGGAGACAGGCGCCCTTCCAGGAATCCGAGGAGACACTCGGTGATCTTCCACCAGGGAGCGCCTCCATACGAGTCATGCCACCGGGCATACTCGAAGAGGAAGGCGACATGACCCACGACCCGAGCGAGCGCACTCGATACCTGGTATCGTGCGAACGACCAGACACGGTCCATGACGTGCTTACGCCCGTCACCTCCCAACCCGTGCGCCTTCACCGTGCCAAAGTGCCTATCGACACATAGGGCACGCTCCTTGACAGTCACCGACTGGGCCATCGCCCACACATGACGAGATTCTGCCGCTGTCGCCAGCAACAGGTACATCGCCACGCCCTCGGCCACCTTACGGTGCGTCTCGTTTCGCAGCGTCGTCGCCTTGATTTCCAGCGATGAGCTTCGCGAGAGACGCATCATGAGCTCGGTGAGGTAGAAATCGGCCAGAAGCGCGGACGCTTCCTTACGAGCCGACACCCATTCCGTGCCCACACGGGGCTCATAGGTTCCTTGCAGCCACGTACGCATGAGACGTACTTCACGCGACGGCGGGGGAACCACGAGCGGGAGTGTACCTGGATAGACACATCCACTTGCCCCATCGACAGTAACCGTACGGCCACTGGCGAGTCGTGAGATGTACGACACCCCCACTACAGCAGGGATCGCCAACTCACGGGCGATGATTGCAGCATGGCAGACCGGTCCACCAGACTCCGTTACGATTGCCGCCGAGACCTGCATTGCAGGAACATCCTCGGGCGACGTCGTCGGACGTACCAGAATGACCGATTCGCCGGCTGCCGCCAGCCGCTCCGCCTCCTCCGTGTCACGAACCACGATCCCAGTGACAGCGCCACCAGAGACAGAGAGTCCATACGACAGGGGAGGAACGGTGGTTTCAGCCACCTTCGGTTGCAGTGCCTTGTCAACCAGTGACGGCGGCACCGTGAGGAGTACTTCCGCCTTCGCCGCCGCGCGGCGGCGTGCGGGAGTGGTCGCCTCAACCGATCGGACTGCTCGCACAATCCGGGCAGTAGGCGAGAACTTCACGGCGCGTGCCTGAAGCACATACAGAACGCCGCTCTCCACAGTGAACTCAACGTCCACAGGGTGCTGAAAGTGTGATTCAAGTTTCGCAAGCACCGCTTGCAGCTCCGTCATCACACCCTCATCCCACCGGCGCAGCTCGATGATCGGCCGCGTCAGGTTAGCCCCTGACACGACATCTTCGCCCTGCGCCTGCACCAAGAACTCACCGCACAGCGTCTCGTCTCCACTGCTAGGATCAGCACTGAAGACAACACCCGTGCAGGATCGCTGGTCCATGTTGCCAAAGACCATCTGCTGCACAGTAACCGCTGTACCCATCTCATGCGAGATGCCGTTACGCTCGCGGTAGCTCCGCGCCCGTTCACTTTCCCACGACCGAAGCACTGCCTCAATCGACTGCATGATCTGCTGGAAAGGGTCTTCGGGAACAGAGCCGCCGATCAATGCCTTCCACTGCGTGGAAAGACGCCGATCGAGCTCATCCGCGAATCGCTCGTCTCCCTCCGTCAGTGCGATATAGGCTTCAGTATTGAGACCAACATTCAGGAGCGTGTCCATCATGCCGGGCATCGAAACTTCAGCGCCAGACCGAACTGACAAGAGAAGCGGGTCACGGTCACCACCAAGACGCCTTCCTGTGGCAGATTCGAGCTTGCGAAGTTCGCGCTCGACCTGCGTAAGGACACGCCCCGGCAGCCGACCGTGCTGCCGATACGCCCTGGAAACCCCGGTAGCGATGGTAAATCCCGGCGGAATACGCAGCCCAAGAGCTGTCATCTCCGCCAGGGACATCCCTTTGCCACCGCGGACTTCCGCGCGCATTGTTCTGTCCAGTCCGCCATCATATGGCAGGACCGCTCGGCGAAGTGCCGTCATTACCCCCACCTCCAAAGAATCTAGGGCATGACTATAATACCATGAATTAAAGATAAAATCAATACTCTCGCCCCTGTAGATGTCGGCATAATTTGACGATTACATTCTTAGGTGATATAGTACCTATGACAGGTTTCATCGAGTGCTTAAGGAGCACATCGTGGGATTGTTCGACAAGGCCAAGGGTAAGGCTCAGGACGTCGCGAAGGGGATGGTGCAGGGCGCTGCGGACGGCGCCATCGACCACTGGCTGCTCGACAAGAGTGGGCGCTGGACGGTGGGGACCTACGCGGACAAGTACGTCCTGGAGGGCTGGACCAATACCCAGCTCGGCAGGATCACCGTCCACATCACCATCTCCAAGAAGACGGGCGACATCGTCAGTCGGGACTACACGGCCAGTGATGGCAGCACCATCCAGCCGAGCGATCTGCAACGTCCGCGGGAGTTGAACATGAACCTCGGCGGCGTCGTCCTGAAGCCCGTCCGCAAGGGCGGCGGCTTCCTGCCGATGAAGCCGAAGATCTACAACGAGATCACCCCCTGATCAACGGTAGGTCAGCGCCGGTTCTCACACCGCCCAGGTGTGGGAACCGGCGTGTTTTTCATTTATTCACTAAGATAGCTGTGGATCTTTTGCTTTGCCGCATCAACCGTTTTTTGGTCAGGTTCCATCACGTAAAGCGGGGTCGCACCCATACTATACGTCGGAGCTGTCGTACCGGTTCCGTCGACAGATGTCGATTCAACCATCCACTTCGAAAGGTCGTCAAGTTGTTTATTCATGATCGACGTAATCGTGCCACTGCCAGCATTCGTCTGGAACGTTCCGGCAAGTGCCGCCATGATATTGCGGTAATTCACGAGTGTTTCTGGTGTACTGAGTTTCGTAATAATTGCTTCAATCACACGCTGTTGGTTCTGCCCACGCGTTCGGTCTCCTTCTGCAAACTGGTGGCGTGCCCGGGAGAAGGTGAGCGCTTCTTTTCCATCGAGCTGGTTATAGCCGACCGAGAAATGTGTTCCTTCGGCAGTAAAGTCATTATCTGAATATACCGAGACACCTCCAAGTGTATCGACAACATTCGTAAGTGTCGCAAAGTTAACGCGGAGGTAGTAATCAATAGGGATGCCGTAGAGATCTTGTAGTGTCTGCACGGAAGTATCAATTCCGTAGATACCTGCATGCGTGAGCTTATCTCGAAGTCCTGTTGTACCATGAAGCTGTACGTAGTAATCGCGAGGCGTATTTACAAGCAGAATACGGTGGGTCTCTGGGTTCATAACAAGAAGAATATTAACGTCACTACGTGCCACTGTCCCGATCGCTCCGTAGGTATCAATACCACTCACATACAAAACAAATGGCTTCGAGGTGTCTTTTACAGTCGGCACAATCGCATTTTTCACCTTAACAGTAAATGTCGCCAGCACTTCAATATTCTGATACATCGCAGGATTATTCTCGCTGACAAGCTGGAGATACGCACTCTTTAACACCGACGTGTCGGTCTGCCGGTTCGCAAGAGAAAGTCCCAAACTCGTAAGGTCGTCAACGGGGGCGTAGGTTGTCTTGGTGCGCTCTTCCATTTCAGCTTTCACTTGGTCATTATTTGTATCTGTCGTAATAATGCCAGTTGTATGCTCACCACTACTCAGCTTAACGTGTACGTCCTTGAGCGCAACAACACTATATTCCTCATAGGTATAGCCATCGCTCTGAATAGAATCAAAGAACTTGGTCGTTGCCGCACCAAGTGAGAAGAGATACAGGTTGCCCGCGATAACAAGGACGGACAGAACCGCTAGGATAATTCCTTTTATACGGGAGAATGATTTAAATAGCTGGAAGTAAATAAGCACCGCTGACACAAGTCCAGGGATAAGCAGCGCAGGGAGGAGGTACTTACCGGGAATGAGGTTCGTCCGAAAAATACCATAGACAGCGAGAAGATAACTAACAACAAGCGATAGAGCAAACACACGGTGCATCCACTTCGCGGTGAACACTTTGTCAAACGTTATATTCCGCATTTATGCATATTATATACCATTATTGACTTAATTACAATTACATAAGATTAAGTTAAGAAAAACACCTCCGAGCGCAATGCGCGCTCGGAGGCTTCAGGACGATCAGGCTCGACCGAGAAATTTCGCCTCTTCGACACCATCGTCGGTAAAGTGGAGTCCGAGGTCCTTCAGGACCTCCTTGATTCGTCGCCAGGCGAGAGTATACCTCTCGTCCCTTTCGATGAGCCAGATGCTCTGGCGTCCCTCGAAGTCGCCGTGCCCCAGGCTGTGACCGACGTAGCCCGAAAGCTTCACTGTGACCTTCTCCGTACGTCGGAGAACTCCCTTCTTCGGAAATTCGAGTACGACTGGAGTGTCGAGGATCCGCATGGCCGCCTCGTACTCTTTTGCAGTGCACAGGATCATGTGATGCAATCGCTCCGTCATAGCTCTCCCTATAAGCAACAATGAGTCATATATCATTTCACCATACAATGAACGGATTGTAAAGAGTATATGATTTATATCCCGAGTAGGTTCTTTTTATTAATTTCAAGAATCGTCACACGCGGGTTTCGCACAATCGTTTCGTTCTGCAGTTCTTTCATTGCAATTGCAGTTGTCTCCCGCGTAATGCCACATAGATCACCGATGAGTTGGTGGCTCACTGGAAAGGTAACGCGCCACCACCCACTCCGCCGTTCGATTGCATGGACGGTCAACAGAAACCGGAGCGCCGCGAGCACCTTATCTCTTGCATTCGTTTTACCGAGACTACTGAGCCGTACGAGCAGTTCATGTACATCGGCTGAAAAACGATTCATAAGGAGTTCTGCAAGTGCCGCATCAGTGTGCATCATGGTGTGTAGCTCATCAATCCCCAGCACGTACATATCGCAGTCCGTAAGTGTCGTATAGAACCACTTCAGTGGCACCTCCGTACCCGAAAAGAAGGCAAATGGAACAACTGCCGGTGCTTTTACTAGATGAAGAAGTTTCTCATTGCCCTGATCATCAATATCATATAGTTTTACAATTCCACTCTTTAAGATGAATACCTCCTTAGGTATATCATCGGCATAAAGGATGATCTGTCCGCCTGGTACATGTCGTACCCGTGCTTTTTGCAGCGCTCCTTGCAATAGGGAAGGGAATGAATTTTCTGCACGCTTCATACTTCTACTATATATGACCATGCTTACATGAATCTATCGAATCCCTTACAGCACGCCGTTTAAAAACAGCGTATAGTGTTTCCGCGAAGGGGGACCCGAATGAGTATCATAGATAAGAAGATAGCTATGCTCGTCGATAATTATTTCGAGCAAGTAGAATTTGAAATGCCAAAACGCCTTCTCGAAGAGGAGGGTGCGGATGTCACTGTAATTGCTGCAAGAGACAAGATACTTCATGGAATGAACCACGCAAAACCAGGGGATGTATTCCAAGCAGACACACTCCTCGAAGACACAGAGCCAACCGCCTACGATATCCTCCTCCTACCAGGTGGTGTTATAAATGCAGACACGCTCAGGATGATCCCCACTGCCAGAGAGTGGGTCAACTCCTTTATGGATGAGGAGAAACTCATCGCTGCTATTTGTCATGCGCCTTGGCTACTCGTTTCATCAGATGTCGTCGAAGAGAGGCGCCTCACAAGCTACTACACGCTCCAAGACGACATCGTCAACGCCGGTGGTGAGTGGATTGACCAACCGGTGATTGTCGATAAAAACCTCATCACAAGCCGTAAGCCAGGTGACATCAAACCATTCGTCACCGCCATAAAGGAATGGTTTGAAGATAAAAAATAGCATACGAAAACACAGCTCCCGAATGCAGCACCATCTAAGTACTGTAAGATACCTCACAAAAGAGGATACTGTATTCTCGAGTCCTAGAGCGAAACTCCTTACGGCACGATTTTAGCGCTCCCCTTACAGTAGAAAGTGCCAAACCTAAACAAGGAGGGAATATGGCAGACAAGAACAATACAACAAATCGTGGATTTGCAACTATGAACGAAGATAAACAGCGTGAAATCGCAAGTAAGGGCGGCAAGGCAAGTAGTGCCAAACAGGATATGTCCGCACTTGGTAAAAAGGGTGCAAAAGCACAGCCAACCGAAGCAAAACGACGCGGTGGTGAACATAGTCACCAAAATGACTAGCGTGAAAATCGAGTAGCGTAGCGTGGGAGGGGCAACCCTCCCACTTCGCTCTAAAAATTGCATAAAAGAAATGAATCATTAATGAGACAGTGAGGATTATATGAACAAAGGCAGAGATATATTTAGCAGATTCACAACCAAGGTATCGCTTGCTCTCGGTCATGCGTGGGTATTTGTCGTAGCCCTTGGTATCCTCCTTGCATGGGGTATTAGCGGTCCATTTCTAGGTTTTTCAGATACGTGGCAGCTCGTCATTAATACAGGGACAACTATCATTACTTTCCTTATGGTCTTCATAATCCAAAATACCCAGAACCGGGATACTATGGCCATGAACATTAAACAAGATGCCATCATGCAGAAACTCGGCATTGTCGAAGAAGATCTCCTAGCAGCCGAGGACGGAAGCGACAAGAAACTCGAAAAGCAAAAGACAAAGGTCAAAAAGCGAGCGAAGAAAACTTCAACAAAATAAAACGCCCCGCCTCGGCCAAAGCCGAAGCGGGGGTACTGCAAGTACGGGTTACGCCCAGATGTCGACGCGCTCCTTGGTCTCGAACCGAGCTCCGGCACTGGTGATCGTGAGGTACGCAGCACCGAGCTGGTTGCCGTTGGCGTAGAACCCCTCGAAGCGCATCCCGCCCTCGCTGGTGGAGCGATAGATGGGGACGAACTGCGTGGTCGCCTTTCCGTAGCGAGATGTGACCGTGACCTTCGTGACGAAGCGCGTCCCCGACTTCGACCGTGCCATGCCGCGGATCAGGTCGTTGACGCTCTCGTGGCTCTCGACCTGGAGGTCCGCCCCGGGGATGATGTGACCGTAGGTTCCCCGACTCACCCGATGGACGGCCGCCCCACACGTGGCAGCCTTCACGAGCGTGAGTCGAAGACGACCGAGCTCGTTGCCGTTGGCGAAAAATCCATCGAAGACGGGGCTCTCAGCGGTGCCGTTACGACGGGTGAGCGCCATCTGGAGCGAGACCACACCTTCCGTGGTCTCGACGCCGCTCGCCACGAAGTGCGGCTCTTGTGACGCTTCGAAGCCGCGGATGATGTCGGTGAAGTCCCCCAGGCCGGCGACGACGAATTCGGTCGACGCGTTGAACTTGACGAACTGCGCGCCAGTGGACACAGCGACGATGAGCTGACTGCTCACGTTACTCCTCCTGCAGAATACTGGTGAGGCTCAGTGGCCGTTGGTGTGAACACCCACCTTGTCTCATATCGACAAGGAATTTATCATATTATACCATTGAAAACTATACTTGTACACTTAAAAGGGAGGCATATAAAAACGCCCCACTTCGACCATAGGTCGAAGTGGGGATGGTGAGACCTATGCACAGGGCCTCGTAATGAACCGACCATTTCCCATACCGATCGGCATGAGCGTCGCCCTCCCGAGCGTATTGCCATTGGCAAAGATCCCAGTGAGCGTCAAACCATCCGCCGACCCAGCTTGAGCCGTAGGCGCAAACTCCACCTTCGCACGGGCTCGCTGAGCAGTAAGAGTGACAGTTGTCGTGAAGCTCCCGTTCTCCGTAGGCCCGAACCGAAAGAGGTCGCTCGTCGCCATACGCGCCGTGACCTCAATGTCCGCGCCAAGTCCGATGTCCATGTAGGACATCATGCCACCCTGAAGCTGCGACTCGTCACGCGCCTCATCCAGAAGCTCGATCGTGGTCTTGCTGAGCTTGTTGCCGTTGGCGAACAGCCCACCAAAGACAACTCGTCCACCCTTCGAGCGACGCGACGTGAACGCCACATCAAACGCCAGCGGGCCACGCGATGTAAGCGCCTGAATCGGAGCGATGAACAGCGCGCCAGGTGTCGCGCGCTCGAAGCCGCGGACAACGATGTCCTTAGCTTCCTCTCCCGCCACAGTGAACTGCGGCGGCTCGTTGGACGTGAAGCATCGACCGGTCCGCATCGCATGCATGAACCGATGACCCATGGAAACTCCTGCAGATCACTGGTGAGGCTCAGTAGGCCGTTGGCACGAAAATGTGCCCACCCTATCTCGTCGAAAGGGGATTCGGAGATATCATACCATTAAAAGTTCGTTTTGTATATTAAGAAGAGGCTAGCTCTTTCGCCATACGGCGAGTCGCGACAAGCTTCAGTACTCCATAGAAGAGAATAATACCTAAGGCACCCGCAACTGAATCAATAAGGACATCCGTAACAAGCGGACCACGACCCGGTACAAATATCTGATGAATTTCATCTGACACCGCATAGAGCATAACGAATAAACCACTCAAAATCACTGCCCGCCGAGCTCGTGGAATGAAATCACGAACCACATTGAGCATTAGAATGCCAAGAACAAAATAATTAAATGAATGTGCCAATTTACGCGCTACAAATGTCATAAATTCATGAGACCAATGCGACGCATGCGGAATAAGATGGATCACAGCATCACTCCGAGAACTTGAAGCATCATGGCCTTCGCTCGAAAATAAGAAGATAACTCCCATCCATATAAAAAGAAGTACAAACGAAAACCATCTACGCACGATGTTTTACCTTATGTATAATTTTAACAGCGAGCTTCATGAAATACTTCAGCTCTCCAGTGCGACGATACATGACATAGAGAAGTGTGTTTGGCACGATCAAAGTAGCAAGAATATCGATAATGAGTCGCATCCATACATTATCTATATAGAACATACGCGTAATCCCTAAAGTAAGAGCCCCAGCAAAACTAACTACAATTAGGTGTTTAAAGAACTCCATATAGTAACTTCTACGATTCTCACCAAATAGTTTCATATAGACAAAATGAGGGTAACTGAATAAGTGAATCACCAGACTACTACAGATTGTCCCCATAAAGACCCCCGCAAGACCAAAAAAGTGCAGTAATGCTAATGACGCAAGTACGTTAACCAGTGACTCGACAATTGGTATATATCGATCCTCATGAAAAATCCCAGCAGCATCCTTAAAGCTCTGCACTGATGCCCTCATAAGTGTGAGGTATAGATTAGCTACAAGTGCTAAAAGAACCCCAAAAGGCAATAAATACTCCGAGCCCACCCAAAGTGATATAAAACTTTCAAGACAAACTAATACACCAATACTAACAAGACTGCTTAACCAAAAGTTCGCAAAACGAACTTTTTTATAAGCAGCAAATGTCTGCTTCTCATTTTTTAATACAAGCAGATTGCCGACATTTGCAGTAATTGCCGAGAACGCCTGAGTGATGAGCACATTGACTGCATTAATAATTAGGAAGTAATTACTATATAAACCGACTACCTTAATCCCAAAGAATACTGAAATGACAATGTTGTCGGTTCCGTTCACAACAAAAGCGCCGATTTTATGGAAGAAAAGCCCCTTCACTTTGCGCAAGATATCTTGCTTAATAGATTTCTCTAACGGCACCACCTTATTCTGTACAACAAGCGGATAACGCCTATCAATGATTATATTGATAGCGACATTTTCAATAAATCGCATAATAACCTTAATAACAAGATAGAGAATATAGTTACCAGTGAGTATGAGAATAAGAACCTGTAGCGTATTTAGTAGAATAGTATAGCCCACATGTATACCACTAAAGATATATTGCTTCTGATCCGCAATAAGAATCGAACGCTTATATGAGAAAAGATAGGAAACTATTACATCGGCAAGAAATAGCCCGAAGATAAGCTGTAAACTCACATCAATTGACGCATCGCCAACTATACTCTTTAAAAATGGCATCATTATGAGACCGAGGACAAGAACAATGAACGCAATAATACGGTACCCACTCTTGTAAAAAGCCATCAGCGACTTGATTCTCTCGACATCTCTTTCGGCAAGAGGCTTATAGAGACTAAAGATGATCGCAGAACCAAGGCCTACTTCAACCACCCCAAGTACAGATATAAGGTTAGTAAACAAGCTGTTAACTCCAAGATAGGTAACACCTAGATGTGATACAAAAATTGCTTGGGCAACTAATCCGGCAAGAATGGTGACAACATTTAGGATTGTCGATGCCACTACGTTCTTAAACGATGCTTTTGCTCGCATAATTATGAGATATTCTCGTAAATAGTTTGTAGCTCTTTTACAGTCGCCCTAATATCATACGCTTGCAGATCCTTACTCTTCGATGTATCAATGCGAGATGTTTTTACCCTAATACTATCCGCCCACACCTTTGCCCCAGCACTTAGTGGAAGAAACTCGACACACTCGGACACCTTCGCTTCTGGCGAAACGGCATCACTTACAAGAGCGGGCAGTCCATTTGCCTGTACTTCAATTAGCGAAACTGGAAGTCCTTCATATATAGAAGGAAAAACAAAGTAATCAAACACACTCAGTAAACGAGAAACGTCATTTCTATCGCCAAGCAACACCACCTTATCAAGGATGCCACATTCCTCAATCTTAGCGCGAATTTGACGTTCGAGTTTACCACTTCCAACCAAGATGAGACGAGCGTGAGGATCCTTCACACTTATCATTTTGAAGATTTCGATAAGAAAAAGATGATTTTTAGGAATGTCGAAACGCCCAACGTGACCAACAACAAATACACTCTCTTCTATGTCGAGTTCACGCCTGAGCAACTCTCTATCTTGCAAGGAGTACTGGAACTTATGTAAATCAATGCCGTTGGGCACTACTACAAATGGCTGTCTTCCAAAAAGAGCACGTCCAGCTTCGTTACTACAAGCAATCCTCCTCGATGCCGCAATTCTGAAAAGAAATCGAGCAAGCATCCATTTCATTCTTTTATAAAACCGCTTCTCCGATGCCGCAAGTGCTGTGTGGGAGTGGGTAATTCGTGTTGGAACTCCAGCTAGCATTGCGGCTAGCAGTACAAATGCTGAATCAAAATAAGTGTGTGCATGCACTACGTCCACTTGTACGGTTCGCATCACCCTTACAAGCTCACTTAGATGACGAGCCATGGACACGTGGGTTGGATCTGAGATGCGAAGTATATTCACGCCTCTCGATATCAATTCAGCTTCATAATCAAAGTGTTGGTCGCGATATGTGAGAATCGTAACCTCATTGCGATTCGAAGTATCGGCACGAATACTATTCATAATGAACGATTCGATACCGCCAATGTTCATCGTGTAATTTACATGCATTACCTTTAATCGTGTCATCTTAAAACCTACTTAACAAATATTTGTCCGATATTATCCAATAAAGTATTTACGCCAAGGGGTGCAAACGTTAATCCATGAAGTGTCATATATTGATATTTCAAGAACACTCCCGACAAAACGATCATATATATAACAATACAGTAATATACTATATTCTTTTTTCCTTGTAGATATACCATTAGCATAGGTGCAGCAATAAATTGCACGAGCAAGACAAAACGTAGGAATACAACACCATTAATGACGAGGATTAATGTTGATAGGGCGAGAAGTAGTGTGAAATCACGCAGACGAGTCATCGAATCACCAACAACCGACTTCATAAGAAATACTCCAATGCCTATATACAGTGCCGACTTAAGTAGCTCCATTGTCATAACATTGCCACCGTATAAATTCAGAAACTGCGTGCCGTTTTGGAAATATGCAGCATACATTGGTTCGAGCTGTGCAAAAATTGGTATTGTCACCAAGCTATTAATAAGAGGGAGAAGAACCGAGGGTGCTACAAACACAGCTAGAACGGTACTAATCGATCGTACATTCAGTTTACTGCCAAAAAGCTTGAAGACCGCAATAAGAACGACTGGAAAGAACATACCCGAGTGAATAAGTGGGGTAATAAAGTATAGAGGGAAGGTAATCCATTTCGACTTTTTGCGCTGCGTATCCAGATAAAATCCAAGCGCAAATACAAGCATCGCAATATAATTCCAGACTCCACTAAAATAATTAACACAAGTAAACGATGTCAGTGTAAATAGAAGCACTAGTAAAAAACTAGACCTTTTGATTTGGTTTCGACGAGCAAAATCGCCGAGAATATAAAAGAGTATAGAATAACCGACAGCAACGACACTGAACTGCAGCAAATCGTGGTTATGAGTCATTGAAACCGCATAATTCACTAATGATTGAATGGGTTCTGCCGTACTCGACAGCGTCGAGAAGAAGTATGCACCGCTATACGTTGTCATCTCATCGATCAGCTGATGATGACGATAGAGATCGAAGTCGGTAGGGGGCTGCAAATAATATGCGAACAACCCCATAATAACTCCAAGAAGAATAGAGTAAACTGCAATCCTTTTTTGATCATAGAGATAACCCATAAAAACAAGTGGCAGACTCAGAAGCGGAAAAACAAGAAATAGTACGAGAATAATTGCTACCATCACTCAGCCCTCCGTTCCAAGCTCATAATTTTATCGAAAATTCTTCTTGAGTTATTTCCATCCCGAAGACGGAAAAATGCACTCGATCGCTTTAGGTACTGATCTTCGACGACAAGTCTTCGATTAAAGTATTCATATACCTTCTCAAGTAGCTGCCCTTCTTCGACGACCACAGGTCCAAAACCATCTTTTCTGTACGAAAAGTATCCTTCAGCGAGATGGTGCTTACGGAATGCCTCTTCGTCAAACTGAAAGTAAAGTACTGGCTTGCGCATGAATGCAAAATCAATCGAAACACTTGAATAGTCCGTAATCATTAATCCAGATTGAGCAAGGAGTGTTTGAATATTAGCCGTCTCTGCCGTAACGATCTTTATGCGCGAAGAACTTGTTGTGAAGCTATCCGCGTATTTCTCCATATTTGCATGCTGAAAAAAGTAAACGTCTAACTTATTCTTTTCTATAAACGAAATGAACTTTTTATTATTAATCAAAGATTGGTAAGCCTTAAAATATTGAGTCTCTTCGATTGACTGCGATCCGCTCAATGCATTCGTCTCGCGACCAAGCCAACTCCTCCATGTAGGCATTATTACTATTTGCCTAGCATTGATAGTGTTTTGTGCGGCGAATAGCTTATCAAAGCGCGGAAAACCAAGATAGGCAACCTGATCTTCATTGAACCCAAAATGTGTCTTCACATATTCATATTCGGGTGCTGCACCGCACACAAACAACTCAAATCGAGTCTCGCTATAATGAAGATATTTGACGTCATTCATTGTTACGCCGTGCTGTAGAAAGACTCTATGGCCATTTATAATCCCTAGGCGATGAAGCACATAAAAGAGTAGGGTATTGGGACTCGCAGATTTATGAATACTTATATTTTTACTTGCAGCAATGTAGTAAATCCAATGCTTTAGACTCTGATACTGAACTATATTTCCAAAGGGGGCCACTTTCTGATATGAATCACTCTTCTTATTGATAGCATAATACACATTTACTTCAGGATGGTGCGTACGAATATATTCAAAGAGAACAAGTCCATTATCCCGTGCATCATTTTTACCCTCTGCAATAACCCATAACTCTCTTCCTCTAATTCGCAAGGAAGCCTTGTAAAGTTCTGCCGGTAAGAACACGACCAAAAATACGAATGGCGCAAAAAGATCTTGCCACATAATATACTTGATACTTCTAATGAACTTTTCGACGAGTGACACTACACTCTCCTTAGGGTTGCATTTACTGCATATCCGCAGAAACAATAGAGTGCATAGAAGAAGTTTAATTTCTGGTGCCTACGGTAGAGAACCCAGATACGTTGTATAGCAACTAGCTTATTCGAAGAAAGCGTTCCCGATGTGCGTCGGTAGTAGGATAAGATCTCGTTAATTCCATAGGCATCAATTCCTCGTCGCATTATGTTCCACCAAGTAGCTGTGTCCTCACTCTTTATATCGGGCATTTTCACAAGTTCACGATCAATGCGCACGAGATCAAACATAACGGTCGAAGTCCATATTGTCGTATTTTTAAGTGCTTCTCGATAAGACATCTTAGTAGGAACAAAAACTTTTTTACCATTTGGAGTTCCATTCGCATCTGCAAACTCATAACCTGTAAATGAAAAAGCACTTTCATTCTCCTGCATGAATGCGATCTGCTTTTCGAGTTTATCCTTTTTCCATATATCATCTGCATCGAGATACGCTAAAAAGCGGCCACTCGCTACATCCACACCCCTATTGCGCGCAAGTGCAGCTCCACCGTTCCGCTCCATCTTAATGAGCTTAATACGCTCATCGTTCAAAAATTTCTCAATAATTGCAACACTATTATCACTTGAACCATCATCAACGAGAAGTAGCTCCCAATGTGAATAGGTCTGTGCCTGGACTGTTTGTATAGTATCCTCCAAGAAGGTACCAGCGTTATATACTGGTACAACAATACTGACGAGATTACTCTTATTCGCCATCCCTAAAGGCAACCTTCCACTGTTTTCTATCTTTTGAATCCTTGTGCTGAGCTTTTAATATATCAATCTCATTTCGAATTCCACTTTTACCAATCTGTAGAGTATCTTCATCGACTGCTGTTTTAAAAAGCGTACGAATGGTAATGAGAATGATCTTTAGATCTTCTCGAAAAGAAATGTCCTTTACGTATTCTAAATCATAGGCAATCTTTTCGTGAATCGTTAAGCTATTGCGTCCGTACGCCTGGGCTAGGCCTGTAATACCAGGACGTACATCATTACGGTGTCGCTGTATTTCCGTCATATGCTCATAATATTCAGGAATCCAAGGACGTGGACCAATAAAGGACATATCACCCTCGAGGATATTGAGAAGTTGAGGAAGTTCGTCGAGTGAAAGGCTTCGCATGATTGCGCCGATCTTCGTCACTTGATCTTGCCGAGTTAGGTCACGCACATCATTATCATGGCTCATACTGCGAAACTTACGCATCTTAAAATCACGCCCGCCAAGGCCCGTGCGGCTCTGAGTGAAGAAGATAGGGCCGTGACTCTCTCGTTTTATAAGAAGTGCCAGAACAAGTGAGAGGGGGAGGGTGATTAGGAGAAGTAGTGATGATAAGGTAATGTCAAGCAGTCGTTTGATGTAGTTCTGATACATATATCGATTCCTATTTTCTTACTTACGCTTTGTGGTACTTTTCGTTTTTCGTGCAGGTTGTCTCTTTCGCTTAGGCTTGATCTCGGTTCCGATTAGTGCATTTACAACCCCAGCTACATCGGCAGGCGAGAGTTTTGCCTCTTGCTCTTTTTGTGCGACAGTAGTCGCCCTCTTGGTCGAAATTGTTTTCTTTGAAGTTGTCACCTTCTTTACTCCGGCCTTTTCTCGAGCAGCTTTAGAGCGACCATAGTCGTATGTTATAAACAGTGATACGAGTGACGTCACTAAGCCTGCTGCAGTTGCGATGGCAGTCTGCATAAGAGGATGAACATTATACGGTTTGTCGGGACGATTTGCTTTGTCTACGACTTGAATATTATCCGTATCATAAAGAAGAGAAGATTCTTTTTTAAAGGAAGCAACAGCTTCGTCAGCGATAAGCATGCTCGTATCAGCTTTTTCCGATGCTACGGAAACTTTGATAACTTCTGTATCTTTATCACTTGTCGCTGTTACCGATTTAACGAGTTCATCGTAGTCTTTGTCAAGTGATAGCTTATCAATAACAGGTTGGAGTACGCGCCGTGATTTGAATAGCGTAATGTAGTTATTAATACGAGTTGGATCTTTTGCTGAACTTGCCGTCTTCGATGGATCGATTAATATAAGTGTTGCATCACTTTTATAAAGTGGAGTCTGTAGATAGAAGACATAGATTAGTCCGCCTGCAAGTCCGATGGCCGTAAATACAGCAATGACTATCCATTTTTTTGCGTAATATTGAAACAGTTGATAGAGATTGATTTCCTGCACGGACGGTCGGCTTCCTGATCACAATTTATATCTAGTACACTAACATACTTTTTACATAATGTAAAGAGTATGTTGATCTACATAAGCATAATGGTCACACATAAAAGAGGCTTCATAACGAAGCCTCTTTTAATCCAACGAACACTAACCTCTAGCCATTAGTAAACCCACCAGTAACCCAACCGCCCTCAATACTCCAGTTTCGCCCAGAGCAAGAGAAGCCCGGAGAGGAAGATAATTGACCGCTTGTGGATTCTGCTTTTGTAGCAAGAAGAACATAATAATCTCCTCGAGATTGAGTACACCCATTACTCGTATTTGTTGAACTATATCTGTAATATTTATATTCCATCCCGTCAACCGTATTTACTGGATCCACAGGAACCTTACCTTTAAGAACTCCAGATGTTACTAGAATTGATAGAAACTGCGCTGGTGATTTTGAACTCACCTCCCAACTATTGGTCGTATTAGATCCGGTGCTCGGTGCGGGATAGCTACCCGTTTGCACTTTGTATAATTCAAGCGCTTTCGAGATCGCCTTCAGGTCTTGCGCACGCTGTGCGTCTTTTGCGCGCCCCTGTGTCCCTTGATATGCCCCCACAGTGACTGCCGCTAAAATAGCAACTACCACGATTACAATTAATAGCTCAACAATCGTAAACCCATGCATATAATTCTTATATGTATCCATAAGCGTCATTGTATCATTCAACACATAATATGTGTATATAGTTAGACAGCGATTTCTTAAAATCGAGAGACTATAGCTTTTCCGCTAAACACTAATATCCATCCTACAATAAACATAACCAAGATAGAGTAGTAAAATAGACATCATAGTTAAGAAAGCTTATAGTACTTATGATACACTAGACATAAGTACTATAAGTATAGAGACAGGGGTGAAGGATGGTGAAAACAAAAAATAAACTAAAAAACGCATACTACTTTTTTGCAGCGCTTTTCGTCGCAGTGTCATCAACACTGTCGGCTTTTTTGTCGCCGCAAAGCGCCTCGGCAATTTCCACGGACACCCGTCCTACACTCGTAGGACGTGAGATTCACATGGGGCCAAATGGAGGCCACATCATCATGCAGGGAATTAACGTCTGGGGAATTGAAACTATTACGATGAGTGGCTTTGGCAACACCGAGTACGCTGACCGCGTGAATATCGTGAACCAAGTGAAGTCATGGGGCGCTAACCATGTGCGATTCCGCCTCCAGGCATCCGACTATAATAACGAAACCTACATGACAAAGGCGGAATATCTTAACCGCATCAAAGAATGGCACGATCTTGTTGTCGGTGCAGGGATGTACTTCATGCCCGTTTGGTGGGATGGACACGATGGTCCATACAGCGACACAAACTGGCCAGCGCAGCATAGCCAAGCCTTCCAAATGATGAATGATGTCATGAACCTTTTCCCAAATGATCCAATGACCCTCTACGAACCCTTCAACGAACCAACAGGGAATGTATCTGACGTTGACTGGGTTGCGGGTATGAAAGATACTATTGCAAACTTCCGAAGCAACGGCTATACAGGCATCCTCCTGATCGATCCACGCGTATGGGCGCACTGCTACGACGATAGCGACTTTACAAGCCTCGAACAGTTTGACGCTGCACAACCCGGTATGAATGGCACTCACCAGATTATCTTCACCAAACACGACTATGCACGTGAGTATACCAACCCGAGCGCTGGCTTTGACCAATCAGAGTGGACGACTAACTCTGGTGGCTGCGAAACCTGGGATACGAGTAAGCACGCAGTCTGGGAATCGGAGTTCGGTAACTATAGTCTCGATCCAAGCTCAGTGCACCCAGCGTGGTCTGCAGGCTTTAGTACCTTCATGAACCAAGCAACCTGTACTGCGCCACTCGCTGGAGCTTCAGCATTCCTCTTTGGTCCATGGCTTGACCAGAACGCTATGACTGCAGCCGACAATACCACGCCAACAACATGGGGTACGCAGGTTGATGATCTCTTCCTTACACCATGTTCTGGTAATCCCATAAATGGAATAGGGACGCTCGGAAGTCTCCTATTCTACGACGCCAATAGAGATGGCATCTACGATCCGGCAGCGGGGGACCACGGCATTTCAAATGTCACTGTTGCGATCTACCAGAACAATACTGCCTCATGCGATGCACCCACAGGCGCACCACTCCTCACGACCACCACAGACGCTAATGGCAACTACCAGTTCACACTCCTTCCGACAGATGACGGAAACGCAGTAAATGGTCCCGGTGCAAAATACACGGTTGTCACAACAGATACCAATGGAGTACTTACACCATACACCAACACCGTTGGTACCGCCGATACAGATAATAACGCCCAAAACCAGCCATTCTGCGCCACGCTCACAAACGCAGTGAACGACATACAGTATGCAGACTTCGGGTTCGGTAATCCAGTCAGTGTAACACCAACACCAAATTCAACACTCCCAGCAACCGGTGAATCACTTACTGCCATGCTCGCATCTGCTAGCCTTGTGATTGCACTCGGAAGCCTCTTCTTACTACGACGCCGCATAGTTTAAGAAATTTAGCATATAAATAAAGAATGTCGTCCTGTTAAGGACGACATTCTTGTTCAAGACTATAAACTAAGAAAAGGGAAGGGGTGGCGCCTTACTCGGCGCCACCCAGATGGACATTCTTACAAAGCCGCCGCTTCTTTCTTGCGTGTAGCTTTACGTGCGGCGATTCGTTTCCGAGACACGATGATCACGGGCAGTCCAGCGTCGATCAGAAGCAGATAGATCGTGAACCACATCGTGATCTTCCATTCTCCACCGCTCTGCGTCATGCTTGCAGCAAGCGCGAAAGCTGCGGCGACAAGCCCGATCACATAGGTTCGAACCGGCTGGGTTGCCGGTCGCTTCCAGCTCTCACGTACGGTCGGCGTGTACGCAGCGATGTCAGCGAGAATGGCGCAGGTAATTCCCATAGACGACTGGCCCGTTACAGCGAACAGTACCGCACCAGTCAGTGAAATCGCCATGCAGTTGGTATCGAGCAGGGAGATTTCCGCACCCTGCCTACGGCCCCACGTGAGCCACACCGCGACGAGCGCCAGAATAGCGTAGACACCCGTCAGGAATGCATCGCCCAGAGACCCCTTACCGACCACGACACTGACGCAGCTTAGAAGCATTGCTCCTGCCACTGCGATCCTCGTCGCGATTGGTTGCATCTTGTCCTTACTCTTGATGTCCCAAAGGAGATCAAGGTAGCTCCACACCGCGAAAACAACACTCGCGGTCAAAAGACCGCCTAGTAATGTAGAATGCACGTAGGGTAGTGTAACGTACTCAACAACATATAACAAGAGTTAGTCAAGTTCAGATGATGCTCATAAAAATAAAATTGGCCCCCACTGAAGGGCCAATCTTTCATACTGCATACGGCAAGGGTGACTATATGTATTTACTAATCAGCGCCTGCGAAGCCTCCTTGAGCTTCTCCGGCGTACCTTCAAACATAATCTGCCCACCCTTATCGCCACCATCGGGACCTAGGTCAATAATCCAGTCAGCCTGGCGAATTATATCGAGGTTATGTTCAATCGTAATGACCGTATTACCATCATCAACGAGACGGTTAATAAGATTGTGGATCCTCGTAATATCTGAAACATGTAGCCCCGTAGTCGGCTCATCCAGGACATAGACACTGCCTTTTTTATGAAGTTCGCTCGCAAGCTTAATGCGCTGACATTCACCACCAGAAAGCGTACTTAGTGGCTGACCAAGCGTAAGGTATTCAAGGCCAACATCATTGAGGGCTTGCAGCTTCTTAGAGATATCCGGAAGATCAAAGAATTCATTCGCCTCCGCCATAGTCAGTTCGAGCACGTCGGTAATAGACTTGCCGTTAAACTTGTAGGTGAGTACCTCTTCTTTAAAGCGTTTGCCGTTACAAACCGGACAGAGCGTCTTTGCATCGTCGAGAAAGCCAAGGTTCTGCGTAAGTACACCCGCGCCCTTACAGATATCACAGGCGCCCTTCGAGTTAAAGCTAAAGAGTCCCGCATCGACACTATTCGCTTTCGAGAATGCCTTTCGGATATCATCCATAATACCTATATAGGTTGCAGGGTTAGATCTGCTATTCGCGCCGACAGGGGATTGGTCAACAACAATCGCGTCCGGATGCTGTTTCAAAAATACCTGATTAATAAGTGAGCTCTTTCCCGATCCAGCAACGCCAGTAATCACCGTAAAGACTTCGGTCGGAATATCTACTGAAACGTGCTGCAGGTTATTAATGTGCGCATCAACAATAGGGAGTTTACCGTTTGGCGTTCGCACCTTCGTCTTAATCGGCGCCTGATCCTTAAGATGCTTTCCCGTAAGCGTATCAGACTTCAGGAGCTCGGCGTATGTTCCTTCAAACATCACCTGTCCACCCCCAGCACCAGCCACTGGCCCCATATCGACAATATGATCCGCCGCCTCAATAACATCCGGGTCATGCTCCACCACAAGAACGGTATTGCCTTGATCGCGAAGTTTTCGGAGGAGATCATTCAAACGGTGGACATCCCGTGGATGGAGACCTACGCTTGGTTCATCAAAGATATAAAGAGAATCAACTAAACTCCCATTAAGATGCTTTACCATTTTCACACGCTGCGACTCACCACCAGAAAGTGTATCTGTCATCCGATCAAGACTCAGATACCCAAGACCAATCTCAACCAAATTATTGAGCCGCTCATGCAGCGTTTTAATAATCGAATGACTCTCGGTAGTATTCAGTTTTTCAATCACCGTAATAAGCTTATCCACCTGCATTCTGTTCAGGTCGGCAATATTGTACCCTTCAATTTTAGAAGAGAGGGCAGCGCGGTTCAGCCTGGCACCATGACACATTTCACAGGGACCCATGACAAGAAACTGACCCATTATTTTCTGGGTCCGTTCAGACATAGTCTTAATATCAGTCAGAATATACTTACGTGTAAACTTATCAACTACACCTTCAAGTGTAAGATTAACCCCGGCAACATCCACCTTTACTGGCTTCATATGGTAGAGTTCATGGAGCTCAGCCGGAGTAAAGTCTTTTAACTTCTTATCATTATCAAAAAGTCCCGATGCCTGAATTGTCTTAAGTGACCAATCCTTCTGTACTTCATAGAGGCGAATCGCACCTTCGTTAATCGACTTATTCATGTCAAAGGCTGCCTCCATATCAAGACTGAGCATTTGTCCAAGACCATTACAGTTATGGCACATTCCCATAGCATCGTTAAACGAGAACATATTGGCGTAGCCAATATGGGGCTGTCCAAACCGAGAAAACATAAGGCGGAGAAGGGAAGCGATATCGGTGACCGTACCAACGGTAGAGTGTGACCCACCGCCAAGTGGCTTCTGGTCCACAATCACTGCCATGCTGAGATTCTTTATCTCATCCGCCTCTGGCTGGCTAATCTTCGGTAGGAAGTTGCGGACGAACATACTGAAATTTTCATTGAGGAGCCGCTGCGATTCTGCTGCAATCGTATCAAACACAAGACTCGATTTCCCCGAGCCCGAAACACCCGTAAAGATAGTTATCTTTCGTTTCGGAATCTTAATAGAAATATTTTTAAGATTATTTTCTCGGGCACCCCGTATTTCAATATATTCCTGCATGCTTATCCTTACTTCCTACCGTCAACCATCAATCTATTCTTCTACTAAGAGTACCCGGTTACCTTCTGGGTCCGCAAGGGTAACAAACTTCACACCTGAACCAGGCCCATAGAGGTCATCTTGGACAGTGCTCACATCGGCACCTTTTTCTTTTAGCTCATCGTACGCCTTCTTTGCGTCTGCGGTTGCAAAGTAAATAGCCAGCGAGTCTGGTCGCATTGACTCCTCAGCAAGACCAAGCGTAATGGAAACACCACCTTCAGGAAGTGCGAGGGTAATCCACCAGTTCTTTTCATCCTGACGGTAATCCTGTGTAACCTCAAGACCAAGAAGATCTGCGTAGAAGTTTGTCATTTTTGGCATATCCTTCACGGTAATAGAAAACATTGAAAGTTTTTTCGCGAGTGGCATTTTTGATAGTTCCTTTCACTTGCATTTTTATAACGTTTACTATATACTAAAGATACTTGATATTAAAGGTATTGTCAACATGAATAAAGATGAACTCCAGAAAAAAGTAATCGCCACAGCTGCAGAAAATGGCATGCATGCAATTCTCTTTCGTAATACCGTTGGTCGTAAGGTTGGGCTGAATATTACCGATTCGCAGTGTATGAGCATTCTTGGAATTCTTGGCGTGTCCACCCCAACGGAACTCACTAGATACACCGGCCTTACGACAGGATCTACCACAATTATGCTCGATCGTCTCGAAGCGATTGGATACATCAAACGAAAGCCAAATCCCGCAGATCGACGCGGCGTTCTCATTGAGATCAATCAGGAAGTCTGGCAAAAGAATGCCGGTGCTATGGTCGTCAACCTACAAAAAACCTTATGGGACATGCTCTCTAGCTACAGTAAAGATGAACTCGTCACCATCCTCGACTTCATTACGCGCTTTTCTCAAAGTGTTAAAGATGAATCCGAACGCCTAGAAAAAACAGCATAAATAGATAAAAGGTAAGCAGGGGGTTTATGTCCTACACCGTAACACTCATCAAGAAAGAACTCGTCGCAAAAGATACTATGGCGTTTTACTTTAGTAAGCCTGACGGTTTTACCTATAAGGCTGGGCAATACGCCGACTATACCCTTATAAATCCACCAGAAACAGATGCTGAGGGCAATAAACGAACCTTTTCTTTCGCCAGCGCACCCTACGAAGACTCTCTCATGATTACAACGAGACTGCGAGATACTGCCTTTAAACGAACACTCCAAGCGCTTAAAGAGGGGAGCCCCGTCCAACTTGACGGTCCCTTTGGAAGTTTTGCGCTTCCACAAAATCCAACCACTCCAGCAGTCCTTATCGCCGGTGGTATTGGCTGTACGTTTGCACGGAGCATGTTACTCCAGGCGGTACATGACAAGGCACCAAACCCTATAACACTCTTCTCATCTAACTACACCAAAGAAGATGCACCGTTTTTTGATCTTTTCACCAACCTCGCAGCCAGACATGAAAACATTACCTTCATTCCCACAATGACAAACGATGCACATCCATCTTGGACGGGTGAGCGTGAACCAATAAGTATGTCGCTCATAGCCAAGTATCTCGAAGACCCCACCGTGCCAACATATTACCTCTCTGGCACAGGGGAGATGGTAAATGCCATGCGCACCATGCTCCTTGACGCAGGAGTAAATCGATTCAATATTCGCATAGATAATTTTGTTGGATATTCGTAACGCAGCTACCCACAAACTTTGAAAAATATCGTTATCATTATATAATCTACTCATATGTTGCATAGTAGTAATTACTCAACCATTGTGATGTCACCAGCCCTAACCAAGGGCCCTCTTCGGCTGGCTTCACTTTCATTACTACTTCAATCACAAAACTAAAATAGCTTTGCTAACCAGCAGCCAGCCGTGATCAGGCTGGTTTTTGTGTAGCAAGGTCTTTATGAAGCGTAATGAACGCAGCTCTTTTAAATGGCAACAAAAACAACTCGACAAACACCGTCAGCGGGCAAGAAAACAAGAACGAAATAATGGTGGCTTCCGCTGTACACACTGTAAATGGTGGGTCCCTACCAACGAACATATCGGTACATCAAATCGTAACCATTGCAATTTCTGCCTCTGGTCACGTCATGTCGATGAGCGAAAAGGTGACAGGAAAGCAACGTGTAAAGCTGGGATGAAACCTATAGCGCTCACATTTAAACATGAAGGATATCTCAAGCAAGGCGAGCTCATGCTTGTGCATCAGTGCACTGGTTGCAATAAATATTCCATTAACCGCATCGCTCGTGACGACCCAGAAGATGGCATACTCGCTCTATTCGAAGCTTCTCTCACGAGTCCACTACTCAAAAAGCAGCTCGCCGTCCACAATATCTCTATCCTCACCGGAGAAGATAGAAAGGATATAATAATTCAGCTTTTCGGAAAAAATTAAATACTGTCAACCCCTAGGAAAAGAGGCTGGTACATAAGCACCGGCCTCCTCCCAAACATCTATAGGCCCAGCGCATCGTATATAGCCTGGTCTACCTGCTCCACAGTGCATCCTGGCTTGACCGTGATGGCAAGCGCAGCCCGGTCACCACCCAGCCATCGGCCGATCTGACCCGCGACGGGTGACTCTTCTTTTTGGATCAGCTCCTCGAGCCTACTTATCAGCTTGTCGTATGCCCTTGAAGTGATACCGGCTACGGCATACCGCCGCACTTGGTCACCGTATGCTTCCTCTACTCGCACTACCCACCTCCAATGTCGGGATACTACCACCGTATCTCATTATGGTAGTGCAGCGCAAGCATCAAACCTACAATCGACTTGTGGCCAATAAAAATAACCCCCCCCAGGAGGTTGGTGATCCTTAACAGAGTGAGATCCCGAGACGGGAGTGGCATAGCGGCCACTCCCGTCAGGAGATGGTCAGCTACCCTTCGAGCGCCTGGCGCTGCGGCGGGAGCACGACTGGCGGACGCACTGGACGCAGCTTCCGGTACACGTACGTGGAAGCCAGGAACAGCAGCGCCGCCGCGTAGAGTCCGAGACCCACGAGCAGCACGTCACAGAACGCTCGCTCCACCGACACGAGGTTTCGCTGGAGACCGATGCTGATGTTGCCGAGCGACGCCAGAATGGCCGTGAACACGGTCGCCAGGGTAGTGCCCATCAGGAGCAACGCCGCCGCGGGAAGAACCCTGAGGCAGTCCAGCTGGACGTATCCCGCGTAGAACGCCAGGAGGGTCAGGACGACGATCCCCACGATGACGATCTCACCCGGACTCTGCCAGTCGAGATACGCCATGTAGGGCTCGCGCGACCCCGTCCACGGCGTGACTTCGTAGAGCGTAAGGGAACGGTTGTTGACCTCGGCGCTGTAAAGCCGACCACTGGCGTACATCAGGAAGAGCGGGACGGCGAAGAGCGCCATGCGCCCAGCCCGCTCGATCTCCATGTCGATGTAGCCGAGCGCGAGGCAACCGAGCGCCGACAGGATGGCCAGCGCAAGCGTGAAGCCTGAGCCGGTGACCATGTACAGCGGGTTGTAGGGAAGCATCCCATACCTTTCGTCGATTCCGATACCCCCGGATCTATTTCTACTTTCTGGTAGCTGACAATGAAAGGGGCGTTACAGGAAGGAAATGAACTCATTCCCATAGCGCCACATTCATTCTCACTCTATTAAGGTACTACACGTAAGTAGTGCGTATATATTTATATCAGAAATGAAAAATATGTCAATAATTGAATCGGTTAATTACCATAGGTGCTACCATAGGATACATGAATGAGGCTCCTATTGAATATGAAGTAAAGTTTTTTCCTATTAACCTGAAGGATATACAGCAGAGGCTCCAAGATGCAGGAGCGTCGATAAAGACACCTGAACGGTTGATGCGTCGCTGTGTGTTCGCCACAGAAGCAAATCCAGGTATGACCTGTACGTATGTCCGCATTCGCGATGAAGGCAATAAAATCACGATGAGCGCCAAACAGCATGCTGCAAATGGTAAGATAGACTCACAAAAAGAATACGAAACTACAGTCGGTGATTTTGAAACCACCCGCCATATCCTTCTGCAGGCCGGTTTGAAGCAAACAGGCTACCAGGAGAATAAGCGCGAAACGTGGCAAATGCCAGATGGTACGTTGATTGAGCTTGAGACTTGGCCGCAGCTTCCAAATTATCTAGAGATTGAAGGAAAGAGCGAAGACGCCGTGAAGAAAACGGCGGCCTCTCTGAGGCTCGACTGGAACAAGCACATTATCCAGTCGAATGACCATCTCTACGCAAAGCATTGGAACATGGACAGGAGTATCGTTTTAGAGAAGCTGTCACATCTTACATTCGAGAGTACTAACCACAAGACGACTGAGCCTGACGGTCCTATGCGTAAAAAGTAAAGACGGCTATACTAAAAGACGGCCACAAACCACAACCGAGGGAGGACCCATGGGTTCGATCCTTGCCGAAGCAGCTGGCAGCAACCAGCTGGACGAGGCAGCACTTGCTGCCGCCGTATTCGAGCTTGCCGAAAAGGGCGAGCTCGGCATACGGTTCACCGAACAAGTCATCACCCTGGAGCGCCGTTCGGCTCCGATCGACAACCTGGATGACGCGCTGCGGTATCTGCGCTCGCGCATTCTGCCACATCGAACGGCTACCGTTTCCACAAACACGCATGCTCGACCGGTCTTCGTGTGCATGCAAGATGTGCGCAAGAAGGCTGCGCGGAGCCAGCCACGTCGTGATCCGGGCGCAAGTGCTCTTCGTGAGGGCACTATCAGCTGGCTTCTCTGGTCGTGCAGCGGCGAGCGTGACGCTGAGGTGCTGGTTCGTATCAACACGTGGGTAGCGAACAACCGCCTCCCTGCGTGGTGGATCGGTAACAGATGGATGGGTGCGTCGTCTGCGATCCAGTTGCAGAAAACGTTCAAAGCCCTGACGCAGGCGTTCGCGTAGCTCAAAGCCCCTCCCTACGCAAGTGGGGAGGGGCTCATTAAACTTTAGTTATCATCTATCGAGACACCCTCATACGCGCATAGTATAAAATAGAGAAAGATGTTTCATAAAACGCGTCATAAGATAGGAAACAACTTCATCGATGTCCGCCGATCAGCCTCGAAGGGTCAGGCAATCCTCTTTATTCACGGTATCGGCGTTTCAAGTAATTACTTTATTCCTTTAGCGGAACGTATGGCGAATCACTATGAAGTCCACCTTCTCGATATGCCAGGATATGGAACTACTCCCAAGCCACAGCATCCTCTTAGTCCAACCGAACAAGCCCAGGTGGCGATCGCGTACATGAAAAAACTCGGACTAAAAGACGCCGCCATCATAGGTCAATCTATGGGTTGTCAAACAGCGGCGCACGTTGCCGCTCAGTATCCAGAGGGATGCGCTAAACTCATCCTTATTGGACCAACGGTCAACAAATGGGAGCGTACTCTTTTATCCCAAGCAGGAAGACTCCTTATCGATACATTCAGAGAATCAACTAAGATGAATGCCATTGTGCTCCATGACTATTTCCACATGGGTCTTCCTGCATACCTTATCACATCCCGTGCCATGATTGAGGATCATATTGAGGACACCCTTCGCCGCGTTACTATTCCAACGTGCATCATTAGAGGCTCACGAGACGGCATAGCTCCAGAAAAATGGATTCGGTATCTTGCAACCATCACAGAGAATAGCACGGAAGTTCACAGTGTCAAAGGCGCTCCACATAATGTCCAATTTTCAAATGACAGGGAAGTATACGAGCTATGCGATCATTTCTTAAAGCAATAATCCGCCCCTTTATCTATTGGTACTACTGGATTCTCGACTACCTCTATATTGGGTTTTGGCAACTTCGTGCACCATTTCGAAAAGGTAGCATCGAGACATATCTCCAACCTTCTTGGAATCCTGCTCATACGCAGATCATTCTTCTTCCAGGTATCTATGAACGCTGGGAGTTTATGCGTCCCATCGCAGACGCACTCCTTGCAGCGCACTACTCAGTCCATGTTATTGAAGGGCTTGGATATAACGCTGGCACTGTTGAACAAGCAGCATCAATCGTAGAACAATACGTAGCCAGTAATAACCTGAAACGGTGCGTTATTGTTGCCCACAGTAAAGGCGGGCTTATTGGTAAATATCTCTTGAGCTTTAGTAAAGAGAAAGAGCAACTCCTTGGCATGGTAAGTCTCAACACACCCTTTAACGGCTCCCGGTACGCCTACGCACTTCCGTTTGCGTCACTTCGTATATTTATTCCCACATCACCACTGCTCACGCTCCTCTCAAAAGAAGAGACCGTAAACAGCCATGTCTACTCCCTCTACAGCACCTTCGATCCACATATTCCTGGTGGAAGTGCCCTTGTGGGCGCTCACAACATCCAGCTTCCCACCTACGGGCATTTTAGACCCGTCAAGGACCCTACGGTTC
>DATFHX010000029.1:0-23835 GCA_035247945.1 Saccharimonadales bacterium (SeqCode)
CAACGAGGATGCACACGTAACAAGTGGTCCTGGAACAACCCAGTACACCAAACCGGAGATTACCTACACGGCCCCAACCCTGAACCCAGGTGAAATGGCAACCGTGACGTACTCCGTAAAGGTAAACAAGCAGCTCACCGGGAACCTGGTGCTTGGCAACAAGCTCGTTGGTGCCGACAACCCACCTGCACCATGTAGCACGGCTACCCTTGCGGCTGGCGAGCCAACCTGTGCACCATGTACCAAGCCGACAGCCCCAAGCGCCCCACTCACCCTGGCTGCAACCGGCGCTCCATGTAACGAGATTAAAACCCCAATGACGCCTCCACCAAACCTCAAGGTGGTAAAGGATACCAAGACAGCGTCTGCGTATGCCGGGAAGAACCTCGAATACACCGTGACCTACTCGAACCTCCCAGAAGGCGCCAACACGAACCCATCTGACGCGCATGGTGTGGTTGTAACCGAAACCGTCCCTGCCCACACCACCTTTGTGGCGGACAAGTCGGACAGCCGCTGGACGTGTACCACTGACAGCACCACGACTCCTGCGACTGAGAAGTGTACCGTCCAGATTGGTGACCTGCCTGCAGGTACCAGCGGCACCCTTGCCTTTACCGTAACGGTAGATCCAGGGTACGACGTCAAGGGAGAGATTGAGAACACCGTAAAGATTGAAGATGACTGTGCCTCTGGCTGTCTCGACAAACCCCCTATGTACATTAAGCAGACACCAGTTGGAAAGATTGTCCTCCAGAAGACTGCGCCAACTGACCCAATTGCCCCAGGCAAGAATCTCACCTACACAATTACCGCAAAGAACGTAGGGAGTGGGCCGGTGAATGACTACGTCATTACCGACGACTTCTCCGACGTCCTGGACGACGCTGACTACAACAATGATCCAAAGTACAATATGGGCGCTGTTGACTACCAGCAGCCAACCCTGACCTGGAAGGGGAACATTCCAGCGGGAGAAACCCTGACCCTGACCTACTCCGTGAAGGTCAAGGCAGCCGGGAGTGGCAATGGGTTTATTGTAAACAGTATTGTGGATCCAGAGGTGATTAGTAACTGTATGCAACACTCATCTGACCCAAGTTGTACGGCGAAGGTGGCGGTGAATTTGGCGGCGACGGGGGATGATATACTCCTCCTCGCTGGGCTAGGAACACTACTGCTTGGACTGAGTGGAAGTGCCCTCTACTTCGGACGCCGAAACGGACGAAAGAGCACTGCACTACAGCGATAGAATGCTGACTACGCTCACATAACGTAGATGAAACACCCGGACATTCGTCCGGGTGTTTCTAATAGTTGTTACTTAGAGAGTTAGCTTTTCTGGAGTGAGATAACTAACGCCATTCCTTCAACTTTTACCGTATCCGAATAATCATAGTCTTCAGTAGTAAGCGCTTCAGCAAGCGTTTCGGATGTAATGGTAGAAGCACCCTCTTTAATTGCATCCCCAAGCTCTGAATCCTCGGAATGAAGAGACAACTTGATTCTATCGTCCACATTAAGCCCGGCATTCTTACGTGCGTTTTGTACATGGCGGATCACTTCTCGAACCATACCCTCCCGCTTTAATTCTGGAGTAATTGTAAGATCGAGGGCAACATCCTCACCAAATACGACTGACTTTACATTCAACTCATCAGTTAGAATGTCCTCGAAGTTAACAAACTCACCCTTCGTTGGGACGGCCACCTTGGCAAGCGGCTGGCGAACCTTAACACGCTCTTTTGCACGAATACTAAGGCCGACATTCACGTATTCACGAACCGTCTCCATTTCGCGTACTACAAGCTCATTTACATGACCTGCAACTGGCCAGTCAACAAGATGCACACTCTCCTCACCCGTAAGCTTCTGGTAAAGTTCTTCGGAGAGGAATGGCGTGAATGGTGCCATAATCTGCGAGAGGTGTACCAGAACATAGTGAAGTGTTCGGTAGGCGTTATTCTTATCGTCAGTATTACCCGACTTCCAGAAACGACGACGAGAACGACGTACATACCAGTTACTTGCGTCTTCGATAAATGGCAGAATTGGCTTCAAGGCACCCGGGATATCATAAGTATCCATGTGAGACTCCACCTCCTTGTTGAGCTGATGTACGCGGCTTACGATCCATTGGTCAAGGGGGTTCTCGAGTTGTTCCGTAGGATCACTCACCTCTCCCTTAAACTCCCACCCGTCTACTTCTGCGTACATTGTAAAGAAGTCATACATATTCCAAACCATACTGAGCTTACGAGCAACGTCTCCGACATCCTTGTCGATAAGGGCGAAATCCTCTCCGTTAAGTACCGGTGCCTGCAGGAGCAAGAAGCGAAGTGAGTCTGCGCTGTAGGTGTCCATGAGCTCATTCGGATCGGTAAAGTTTCCGTAGGACTTACTCATCTTTCGGCCGTCATTACCGGCAAGCGTTCCGGTGACAACAACGTTCTTAAATGCACTCTGCCCAAAGAGGCCGACACTAATTGCGTGAAGGTAGTAGAACCATGCACGCACTTGTCCAACGTACTCAACGATAAAGTCACCTGGGAAATTATCTTCAAATTTCTTCACATTCTCGAACGGATAGTGGAACTGCGCAAATGGCATGCTTCCTGCTTCAAACCAGCTGTCCATAACCTTATCGATGCGCTCATATTTTACGCCATCAAGTACAAAAGTTACGTCATCGATCCAAGGTCGATGGTAGTCTTCAAGGCGCATACCCGAAAGCTGCTCAAGTTCGTCAAAGCTACCGACAACTTTAACGAGTGTCTTACCTTTACTATCAACACCCTTCCACACGGGCATAGGAGTCGCCCAGAAGCGATCTCGAGACAAGTTCCAATCTGGCGCACTTTGAACCGTCTTTTCAAAACGACCATGCTTAAAGTGTCCAGGATACCAATTAAGATGCTCCGTATTCTCGACAAGCATTTTCTCGCGCTGGTCAGCGATATTCATAAACCAGCTTGGGTGTGCACGGTACATGAGTTTCGTACCACAACGGTGACAATGTGGGTAGCTGTGACGAACATATTCAATCTTCCAGACAACACCTTGCTCGTGAAGCGCTTTGGCGATCGTCTTGTTCGTATCCCAAACATATTCACCCTTCCACTCGCCTTCCGTAAAGTGTCCAGTAGCATCAATGGCATGAACAACTGGGATATTATTCTCCTTAGCAAGTTCAAAGTCCTCTTCACCATAGGCTGGAGCAATGTGAACAAGTCCCGAGCCGTCTTCGTCACTTACGTAGTCCGCATGCCACACCTGGTGGGCATTTTCACCACGATCAACTCCAAGAAGTGGCTCATACTTCTTGCCAACAAGCTCACTTCCAGAAAGTTCACGAACAACCGTATAGTGAAGCGGCTGGTGCTTTTCATCCGTCAACACCTTGTCGAGAAGATCCTTAGCAAGAATGAGGTGCTCATCGTCTAGTTCAACCTCTATGTAGGTAAAGTCTTTATTAACCGCTACTGCCGTGTTAGCTGGAAGTGTCCAAGGTGTCGTTGTCCATGCGAGAAGGTATGCGTCTTCACCAACGAGTTTAAACTTTACAAAGACAGATGGATCGGTGACGTCTTGGTAGGCACCGCTATCCATTGTGACTTCGGCCTTAGAAAGGGGGGTTGCGTCCTGTGTACAGTACATGAGAACCTTCTCACCCTCGTAGATACTCCCCTTCTCGTAGAGGGTTTTAAAGGCCCACCAAACGCTCTCCATGTAGTTTTTGTCCATGGTTTTGTAGGCGCCCTTAAAATCAACCCAACGCCCAATACGATCGATAGTATCTTCCCACGCAGCACTTGTTTGATTCATATTATCGCGGACGGCGGTAATATATTTCTCAAGGCCGTAATCGAGAACTTCTTGTTTACCTTTAATGCCGAGTTTCTTCTCAGTATAGGTCTCCGCCGGGAGTCCATGACAGTCCCATCCCCAAACACGCTCCACACGCTTCCCCTTCATCGTCTGATAGCGAGGTACGGCATCTTTCGTGATTGAGCTCAGAAGCGTTCCATAATGTGGTACACCAGAGATGAACGGAGGGCCATCATAAAATACGTATGAGTCTTCAATCGGTCGCATTTCAACCGATCGTTCAAATGTTTTATTCGCCTTCCATTGCTGTACGATATCTTTTTCGTACTCACTCGCACGTCGGCGTGATCCTGATTGGAATTTCATATCCTTCTCCTTTAAAAAACAAAAAATCCCTTTCTAGACACTGGAATCCGATAACGGACGGTACCATCCAGTTTCTAAAAAGAGATTCTTCTTAGCACTTTTTTGTTCGCTATAACGCAGCGCCACACGCCGGGTTCTACTGAGCTCTAGAGCTTTTCTTCCCAGAACATTCGCGGTTGATAGCCGCTCACTCTTAATAGAGACGTTTTCTTTAGTGTATACTATAGCCTAATCTATTTCAACCAAGCCCGTCTCAGCCAGAAAGTCATTAACCTCGTCTAGTTCAACAGGCTGCTTCTCCCCTGCAGATAACATAACAACATAATTAAAGAGAAGCATCAGCGCGTCCTCTTCTGTCTCATCTTTTAATGATTCAATCGTTTCTGCAAAATCAACTTCGCCAAAGTCTTCCCCTTGCTCTACGAGTATCTCAGATGCTTCGGAAATGAGCGCTACTGCCCTAATAACTTTATCCCAAAATACACGTTCAGCAGTTGTTTCATTCTCTGGAGCGAAGGGAATTATTTCTGACATAAAAGATTATGCGAAAAGACTGTCGCCAAACTTGATAATGACAAGTGCAATAAGAAGGATTATCCAAGCAGCTGTGGCAAACTTTCCGTAATCCTTTTTTAAGAATGATTGGACGTGATTGTTTACATTGTCTTTAAACGCGAAGATATTTTCTCGCAGTGAATAGTGCAAGATCGTTGAAAGGAGGATCGTCGTCGAGAATGTTATAACAAGACACCATGGACAAAGTACCTGAATTACGTACACGCTATTGAAGAAAAGCCAGTACGCAAAGAGTGCTCCCAACCCATAACAGACTGTCGCAGCCCGCCAATACCAGCGAGGAAGCTTCCCTGCAAGTCCAGCGAGCGCCACAACGGCAGTCGTAATAACGACGGGATACCCCATAAGACCAATAAACATATTAGGAAACCCAAACGCGCTCGCCTGCCATGACTGCATCACCGTTGAACAGTTCAATACAATATTAATGGAGCAAGAAAGTACAGCACCCGGGTTCTTCATAAGATGGATTTCTTCATTCGCAAGGATAAAACTTACAAGAAGTCCGACAATACCAAACGCTAACATAGTACCGAAAATCCATCGGCTTGACTTACTTACCGTTGTCTCTTTCTCTTGCTTAGACATAATAACTCACCTCACTTATTGTTGGTAACGGCGTTCCCCTCCATGTATTTTGGAGTGTGCCGTCATCTGCGATCGCAACGAGCGTAGGATATTCAACTATGTCATACACACTACAGAAATCTATACCCTCTTTAGAATCAGGATCGAGCGTTTCAAGTGTATGACCCGTCTGACGCTCAAAGTCACGCATATAATCGTAGACTTCACGCGCGTGTTCACTTTCATCTTTGAAAATCACTACTACGCGCATATCATTATTTCCTACGTTGCTTAAGAATTTCTTCAAATTCATCAAGTGTCTTGAATTCGTGGTAGACACTTGCAAAACGCACATATGCAACTTCATTTCGACTCGCGAGTGCATCGAGTACCATATCACCAATCTTGTGCGACGTCACTTCATTCTCACTGAGTTCATAAAGCGCTTCTTCGACGCTATCAATGATGTTCTCGACCTCAACTTCTGAGGCAAAAAACTTACCTACTGAGCGCTTAATTGCAATCGAGAGCTTTTCTCGGTCGAATAGCTCTCTTGAACCATCCTTCTTAATCACCGCTAAGTTTGGACGCTCTATACGCTCATACGTCGTAAACCGATGCTTGCCATCAAGCGTTTCCCGTCTACGACGGATAGTAGCGCCATCAGCAGACTCGCGCGACTCGATAACGCGGCTATCGCCAATCTTTAAGCGGTGTTTTGAGGTCATACCGAGTCCTAGTCCTCGCTCGGTTTGTTTTTCTTTCGGCGTCGTAAGAATGCAGGAGTATCAGCCTCGTCGTCATCCTCGTCAGTAGGAGTATTCCAGATATCACGGTGGGTATCATCAGCAAATACCGCAGCGGCATCTGACTGGTCAAGATCCATATCAATCGATTTTACAGCCTCGTCAGTATCCGTCTCATCTGCAGCCTTTGCTGGCTGGGAAAGTGCGGCAGGCGCTTCCATTTGCGCAGCCTGTTCGTGGAAAAACTCGCTATCAAAGCCAGTCGCGATGACCGTAATGATAAGCTCATCTTCAAGCTCCGGCTTCAATGTAGCACCGAAGATAATGTTAGCATCAGGTGAAACAGCACTCGTAATAATCTCAGCAGCTTCCTGGATCTCACTCATACTCATATCGTATCCACCAGTAACATTGAAGAGAACACCCTTCGCACCGTCGATCGATACCTCAATAAGTGGAGACTCGATAGCCTGCTGAGCGGCTTGTGCTGCGCGGTCATCGCCACTTGCACGCCCAATACCCATAAGCGCAGAACCCGCGTTGCTCATAATAGCCTTAACGTCAGCAAAGTCGAGGTTAATGAGACCGTGCTCTGTAATAAGTTCAGAGATTCCTTGCACACCCTGGCGAAGCACATCATCTGCGATCTTGAATGTTTCAAGGAGTGGCGTACGGCGATCAATCGTCTGCAAAAGACGATCGTTTGGAATTGTAATAAGTGTATCGACAGTACGGCCAAGTTGATTAATTGCCCACTCCGCGTTTTGACGACGCTTTTCGCCTTCGAAGCTAAATGGTTTTGTTGCAACTCCCACAACAAGAATGCCCAGTGCTCGCGCTTCTTCTGCAACGACATATCCAGCTCCACTACCTGTACCGCCACCTGCACCGATAGTAACAAATACCATATCCGCACCTTCAAGTGCTTCACGGATCTCCTGCCGAGACTCGTCTGCTGCAGCTTCACCAACAGACGGATCAGCTCCCGCACCAAGACCACCGGTTGTACTGTGCCCAAGATGGATCTTCACGTCTGCTTTACTATTATGAAGTGCCTGCGCATCGGTATTCATTGCGATAAACTGAACACCCGCTAGACCGGCGTCCTTCATTCGATTAACAGCAGATCCACCAGCACCGCCGACTCCAACGACTTTTATACTGGCAAATGTTTGTATTTCACTTGGTTTCACTTCAGGCATGGAATGCACTCTCCCCGATATTCTATTCTTTCCTAGTATAACATCTTCATCGCACGTACGCGAAGCTACGCCTTAAATCGACCCATAAACTTCGAAATAAATCCTGTTGCCTGCTTCACTGCCGCGCCACTCGATAGCTTCTGCGCATGTTGTACACGGCCGCCACCATCAGAATCAATAAGCATGAGACCAATTGCAGACGCAAACTGCGGCTCGTCCACATGTTCCACAACTCCGCCGTATCCAGATGACTTACCGATACGAGCTGCAAGCCCCAACTTTTCTTTCGTATATTCAGCAATTCCCTTTAGCTTCGCAGTCCCACCGGTCAATACAACCCCACTTGGAAGTTGGCCCGCCTTACCGGCGCGCTTTAGCTCTTTTGTGATCGCATCGAAAATTTCATCAAGGCGTGCCTCAACAATTTCATCAATATCTCCTGTGTTGAAGCGGTGAAGTTCTTTCTCATGCTTGATACTGACATCTTCTGCATCAGCTCTTGCAACCGCAGAAGCGTGCGCAAGCTTTACCTTCTCGGCAATCTCAGGGTCTGTCTTAAGACCAATAGCAAGATCATTTGTTATGGTCACACCACCGAATGGAATAACTGCGAGGTACTGAAGATCGCCTTCTTCAAAGATAGCAACGCTCGTCGTTGCTCCACCTAGGTCAACGACAGCAACGCCATTCTCGAGCTGTTGCTCACTTAAAACAGCACGCGCCGCTGCGAGTACTGAAGGGGTTACGGCATGTGTTTCCACCTTCGCCATCTCAGCCGCCTTATGAAGATTTGCAACATGTGGTGCGAGTGCAGACACAATATTTGCGTTAATCTCAAGACGCGTTCCCGTCATTCCGAGTGGATCCTTAATGTTATCCTGACCATCAAGGCGATAGCTGTGCGGAACCACTTCCAAAATCTCGCGATTCGCAGGAACTTTTCCAACAGTGGCGACCTCTTCAATGCGAGCAAGGTCTTCGCTCGTGATCTCATGATCAGCTGCACCGACGGCAATCATACCGTCCGCTTTCGTGCTGAGAATATGAGAACCGTTGATACTTACTGATGCAGCATTCACCTGATATCCGCTCATCCGCTCAGCTTCGCCAAGCGCATCGTCAATCGCTTGGGCAGGGCCTGTTAAGTGCGCGACAACGCCTTTTCGCATGCCGCTATTCGGTGCTTGGCCCACCCCAACAATCGTTGGGGTACCAGTTGTCGTGTCAATATGTCCAACTACACAGCGAATTGTTGTTGTTCCAATATCAATGCCGACAGCATACCGAGAAGTTTCTTGCATAAAACCGATTATAGCGCTTATGTGACCGTTTGTACAGGGTACGAGTGCGTGAAAATGCTATACTAAAACTATGAAAATTGGCGTATTTGACAGTGGCATTGGCGGCGAAGCTGTAGCCAAATCTCTCGAGAGCGCATTCCCTAAAGCGACGATTATTACCGTTAACGATAAAGCCAATGTTCCCTATGGTGATAAATCATCAAAAGATGTTATTCGACTTACAGATACTGCCATCCAGCCGCTTCTCCAGGAGAAGTGTAGCATCATCATTCTTGCCTGCAACACCGCCACAGCGCTCGCAATTACCACTCTCCGTTCTCGCTATCCAAATCAAAAATTCATTGGCATCGAGCCAATGATCAAGACGGCGTCAGAGCTTACGAAATCCCACGTCATTGCAGCCTGCGCCACACCCGCAACGCTTGCTTCGGATCGCTACAAAAGTCTTATCAAAACGCATGGTCAGCATCTCACTATTATCGAGCCAGACTGCAGCAATTGGGCCTACATGATCGAACATGATCAAATTAACATTGATCAGATACGATCAACTGTTCAGAATATTCACAAGCAAGGAGCAGATGTTATCGTACTTGGCTGCACGCACTATCATTGGATCAAGGACCTTATTCTCCAAGCCGCAGGATCTTCAATTCAGGTAATCGAGCCCTCCGAAGCTATTGCAAGCCGAGTAAGGCATCTGATGGCATTATAAGGTCGTAAGGATTTCTACACCATCTTCAGTAACAAGTACTGTATGCTCAAAATGAGCAGCAAGACTTCCGTCTGCAGTACGAATCGTCCAGCCATCACGATCCGTCTTAATTCGCTCTTTACCAAGTGTCGCCATTGGCTCAATTGCGATCGTATCTCCAGGCTTTAAAAGAACACCCGTCCCTTTTCGCCCGTAATTCGGAACATCAGGTGGCATATGCATCTCTTCACCAACGCCATGTCCAACGAGTTCACGAATAATACCAAGTCTTCCATCGCGGAGTACTTTCTCTACGGCCGCACCAATGTCCCCTGTGTAGGTAGCGCCTTTAATCGCATCAATTCCAGCGTATAGGCTGCGCTCCGTGACATTCAGAAGATGCTTCTTAACACCAGTCGGTGCTTCGTCGACGATCATCGTAAACGCACTATCCGTCTTCATCCCTTTGTAGGTTATGACAAGATCAAAACTAACGATATCACCCTTTTCAAGTACATATTCTGTTGGTATCCCATGGACAATTTCATCATTCGTACTGATACAGATGGTATTAGGAAAATTCACTTCAGGTGTTTTATATGTTGCAATAGCGCCATGACGCTTCACTTCCTGTGCAACAAACGCGTCAATCTCCAGCTCCGACATTCCCGCAGTAACATAACCGCGAAGATCCTGATAAATGGTAGCAAGAATTTTGCCACCTTCACGCATGGCCTGAATTTGTGCAGGTGTCTTTATGCGAGATTGCATGCTTCTAGCTCATCCATAATACGGTCGTGAATCTGACCGACTGATCCAGTTCCATCGATATGCGCGATATTCACCCCCTGTTCGGTAAGGTAGGTAAGAATTGGATAGATCTCAGTCCTATAGATTTTCAATCGCTCATCAACAGCCTCAGGTGTGTCATCAACTCGTCCCCGAACTTCAATTCGCTTAAGAAGCTCGCTACGAGGCACTTCCAATACAATAACAAGTGCAATTGAGCGCTGGTGGTCAGGCTGGCTTTCGACGAGCCATTTTGCCTGCGAAAGTTGGCGAGGAAATCCATCAAGAATGACTCGGTCAATTTTTTTGGCGCGCCGAAGCGCGTCGCCCATAAGGTGGTTAATCTTCTCAGGGGAGACGAGCTTGCCCGTCTGCATTTCCTTCAGTAATTCGATATCGTGCGTGTCGCGCAGTAGTTGACCCGCACTAATCCATCTCCAGCCATTACGCGCAGCTAACAGCTGCCCTTGGACACTTTTTCCGGCGCCGGCAGGACCAAAAAATATGATCATGTCTTCTCCTTTTTGTTTAACCTAGGATTTCTTTAACAATTCTAGCAAGTGTAGCGCCGTCGGCAGACGTTCCAACTTCCTGTTTTACCGCACCAATAACCTGTCCCATAGCAGTAGTCCCACTAACGCCTAGATCAGTCACCTTTTTTGCAACAATCTCACGGAGCTCTTCTTCTGTGAGCTGTTTAGGAAGATATTTTTTTAGAATCTCAGATTCTTTCTCTTCGGTCTCAGCAAGTTCCGGTCGTCCACCTTGTCGATAGAGAGTCGCACTTTCGCCGCGCTTTTTCACTTCTTTTGCAATCAGTTGCTCGATAGCTGCATCGTCGATGCCCTCATCGCGAAGACCTTTAGCAACCTCTTCGTTCAAGATGACCGCCTTTAGACCACGTAATACATCCGCAACAAAACGATCGCCGCCCAAAAGAGCGGCCTTTAAATCGTATGTAATGCGCTGCTTAAGCGCCATTAGCTAGCGAATCCCCAAACGGGCTTTAGCTAACTTGTCAGCCTTACGCTCTTTGCGAATAATCGCTTTTTCACGACGCTCAGTCTTGCTTAGCTGGCGTGAGACGCGCATAGAGGCTTTAGCCTTTGCAAGCTTTCCACTCTGCAAAAGGCGGCGGTTGAAGCGACGAATGATGTTTTCGTTTGCTTCTCGTTCATCTTTACGTGTTACTAATACCATATCAAGAGTCATTATAACAGGGATATGCCGCAAAGACAAGTACTACACTAACTCTAAGTGCAGGAGTCGACCCTCGATAGACCGACGACCCTGCCACTCGTTTAGGGTTGGTTGATACCATACCGAGACCCGGTCTCCCGGATTGACGAAAAAGTGCTCGGGTGCATTAAAGGCAAGAAACTGCATAGCCAAACCAGTCCCCGCTTGAGAAAGTTCAATTTTAATGTGCTGAGCATCCGCCCCCATCCGGCGTACATTAAGCACCAGAAGTGCATCGCTCCGAAGAACCGGTTCTGCGTTTCCATTGCCAAAAGGTTCTAGAGCCGCAAGTTGGTCGAGTAGCTCCTCGTTAACGTCTCCGAGTACCCTCACAACAACATCCTCCTTCGGAAGAAGTAGGCTTGCTTGATTGAATAACTTTTTTGAACGATAAAACTCATTCACTCTAGCGCGAAAGAGAGGAATATTTTCCGTAAGGAGTGTGACACCGGCAGCCAGCTTGTGACCCCCGCCCTTAATTATAAGATCATCACTAGCCCTAATTGCATCAGCCGCACTAAAGTCCCCGTAACTACGAGCCGATCCTTTGCTTTCTACCCCCATCTCCTGCAGTACATAGGTGGGCTTCTTATATTTCTCAAGTAGCTTGGCAGCTACGATTCCAATAATTCCATGATTCCAATCAGGGTGACTCACTACAAGCACTGGGTCATTGGCATATAGTTCGGCTTGCTGGATTGCAGCCTTAAAAATCACATCCTGATCAGCTCTTCTTGCCATATTTAACTGATCGAGCTGTTGCGCTTTTTCAAGCGCTTCCATCGAATCAGTCGCTCGCAGCATATCGAGAGCATACTGAGCTGTCTCCAATCTTCCTGCTGCATTCATTCGCGGCCCCAAACCAAACCCTAGGTGCCGTGCATTGATCGTAGCCGGATCTACTCCCGCCACAGCCATGAGTGCTTTTAGACCTGCTCTCCGAGTCTTAGAGAGCACTTTAAGGCCCCAATAGACATTGGCTCGATTTTCATCAACTAACGTGACCACATCACATACCGTTCCAAGCGCAACAAGATCAAGGAGCCACTTCTCCTGCCCTATATCGAGTCCATCAAGACGTGTCTGCAATGCCTGCACGAGTTTAAAAGCGACACCCACGCCCGCAAGGTCAATAAACGGATACGAATGGTCTGGTCGCTTCGGATTAATCACTGCGATCGCAGGAGGCTGCACAGGAGCGACATTATGGTGATCGGTCACGATTACATCAACACCAAGGTCACCCGCGCGAATAATTTCTTTCTCACTAAGGCTTCCACAGTCAACCGTAACAATTAATGTGGCGCCCGTTGCTGCAATCTTCTCAACGGCATCAACTGTCAGACCGTACCCTTCGACAAAACGGTTTGGAATGAATGAAGTAACATTCTTAAATCCAAATGATTCAAACGCATCAAGAAGTACTGTTGTAGCCGTTAATCCGTCGATATCATAGTCGCCATAGATCGTAATCGACTCCTGACGGCTCCGTGCCTCTACAAGCCGATCCACAGCCGCCGCCATATCAGGCAATAGAAATGGATCATGCCTATCATCATATTGAGGCGACAAAAAGCGCTCGCGCGCCGCGCCCTCTAGCCCCCTCGATGCAAGAATTTGATCAAAAAGTGTCATTAAATATCAGCAGTAGGACGCTTAGGACGACTTGCCTGCTGCTGTGATTTAATCACAATACTCTGTAGCTCTTTAAAGATTGGGAACTGCTTGTTGGTTGAATAGATCTTTGTATTTCCCTGCTTTTCACTAGTAAGGAATCCAACCTTTTCAAGACGCTTAAGCTCACGCTGGATGTTACCCGGATCTTCCTTAATCAATTTAGCAAGCCCTCGCACGTGGGTGTGGAAGTCAGGATATTTCGCATACACAACGACTATTTTTCGTCGTACGCGAGATGTAATGAAAACGTCTAGCATATCTCCCCTTGTTTAACTCTGCTCATTCGTTGCTTTTTATTCTACACTTTTCCAGAGAAATTTTCAACTTTTCTAACGCCAATTCAGAACGATTTGATTGATCTTCGCGATCGTTTCTTCATGGGATGGAATGTCATTTTGCTCATAATAATGATTGATCCCCATGAAGTTTTCTTTCACGTCAAGGACGTGTAGTTCATCAGCCAGCATGTGCATTTTATCGACGGCCACAATAGTCGCTATAGGCGTTGCAACAACGAGTTTCTTAATACGAATCGGCTTAAGAAAATCGACTGCGACGTCAAGCGACACGCCGCTATCAAGACCATCTGCAACAAGTATTACCACATGGTCGCGCAACATGTCATTATCTATGATACCACCATCTCCGAGTAGTCGATTCATCTTTTGAAAAGCCTCTCGCTTCTTTTCTTCCAGATATCCATGAAACTCAGAAGAGTACTCTTCAATCTCCCCGGCACTAAACATTCCGTTGTATGTAAAATTGCCATTTTGGGATACGCCACCAAAATTCATACTTTCGCCAGGTACTGCAATATCTTCTATGAGAAGCATTGTCAGAATACAGTGAAGCGCGCTCGCAATCTGCTCCCCTACCTGGACTGCCCCATCGCTGAGAGCAACGACTGCACAGTTTTCATACCGATACCGCTCCACAAGCATATTGGCAAGAAGCTGTCCTGCCTGTGCCCTATTCTCAAAATACATATATCCAGTTTAGCAGTATACTGTAAGATATGCACTACTACGAGGTGGCTCCAAATCAGATTGTTCGCGCGTCGAGCAATTCTTTTACCTACAGTTCAACCCATGCTCTAAGTGTGGGTCAACTCGTACGTATAGAAGTAGGAAAGAAATCTTTAGTGGGTCTTGTCATAAAGAAGGTCGCCAAACCTTCCTATGACACAAAAACCATCGCCGAAGTTCTGGATGCTCGCCCACTTCCTGTCCAACTCATTAACGCTGCAGTATGGATGTCATCCTATTACAACACCCACCTAGCCACCGTACTTCAGACTATCCTTCCACGTGGGCTCACAAAAAATCGTAGAACCACCCCCAAGAAAGGTAGGGAAACAGTACGGGAGAGAACAAATTTTGTGCTCAATAATGAGCAGCAAGAAGCCGTTGATACAATCGAGTCCTCCACACCTGGAACTTCATTACTCCATGGCATTACTGGATCTGGCAAGACACATGTATACATTGAACTCGCAAAACGAGCACTAGGTCGTGGTGAATCCGTCATCATGCTGGTACCAGAGATTTCTCTCACGTCGCAACTAGTTGACGAATTCTCACACCATTTCGACAACATCCTGCTCTCCCACTCGAAACAGACCGAATCCTTTCGTCATCAAACATGGACTGAGGTCCTTATGAGTGATCAGCCTCGTATCGCCATTGGACCACGGTCTGCGCTCTTTCTTCCACTCAAAAAGATAGGTGTGATCCTAATCGATGAGGCACACGAGCCAAGCTTTAAACAGGAGCAGTCCCCTCGCTATTCTGCGCTACGAACAGCAAGCGTTCTCGCGAGCCAGCATAGAGCAAAGCTTGTTCTGGGAAGCGCCACCCCCTCCGTCGCCGACTACTATCTTGCAGAACAGGCGAAGCGCCCTATCGTTTCGATGAACCACAAAGCAAGACAAGATGCTCAACCTCCATCAGTTCATGTCGTTGATATGACAAAACGCGAGGGCTTCAAGCGTCACCGTTTTCTTTCGAACACATTTTTAGATCAGGCAGAAGAGGTTCTTGCATCAGGCAACCAAGTCCTTGTTTTTCATAACCGCCGAGGCACAACGACAACAACTCTATGCGAAAACTGCGCATGGTCTGCGACATGCCCACGATGCTTCACGCCTATGACGCTCCACGGTGACAAGCACCATTTGCGTTGCCACATTTGCGGTCACACTGAGAATATCCCCACCTCCTGCCCTGTTTGTCGCGCAGTCGATATTGTCCATAAAGGTATAGGTACAAAGCTCATTGAGTCTGAAATCCAAAGACTCTTTCCAAATAAGGTAGTCGCTCGCTTCGACGGCGACACTTCAGATAGCGAAACAGTGGAGCAACGTTATAACGAGCTCTATAACGGATCGATTGATATCATCGTAGGTACACAGGTTATTGCGAAAGGACTCGACCTTCCTAAACTACGAGTCGTTGGCGTACTACAGGCAGATGCAGGACTTAGCCTCCCTGACTACGGTGCAAGTGAGCGCACGTTTCAACTTCTCGCCCAAGTTATTGGTCGCGTCGGCCGATCAAATCATCAAACATCCGTGATTGTACAAACATACCAGCCAACTCACCCAGCAATCGAAGATGGCGTAAAACAAGACTACGAAAGCTTCCTGGAAGCCACCCTTAACGAGCGTAAAAGAGAGAATTTTCCACCTTTTACGCATCTCCTCAAACTAACAACAACGTACAAAACCGAGGCTGCAGCGGTTAAAAATGCCCAGAAACTCGTTTCAGTTTTACGAAAAGAGTGCCCAGAAACTGTTGAACTGCTCGGCCCAGCCCCTGCATTTTACGAGAGACAGCATGGATCATATCGATGGCAGATTATCCTCAAGTCGCCAATTAGAGCTGATCTTATCAACGCCCTGTCCCATCTTCCACCAACAAACTGGCAGTACGAGCTGGATCCGATTAGCCTACTATAATACCGTTGTCATATCTGTTATACTGGTAAAAGATAATGAAAAAAGAAGATATTATAACCCTCCCAAATGCACATCTGCGGCAAAAATCAGAACGCGTCCACGTAATAACGGACGATACGCGCCAGCTTGTTCAGGATATGACAAGTGCGTCCATCGACTGGGAAGATTCTCGTCCACATGAGATTAGTGCCGCTCTTGCAGCCGTTCAGATTGATCACCTCGATCGGGTGGTCATTGTACGAAGCGACTTTGATGATAAGTCAGTTCGCGAATTTACCGCTCTTATCAACCCGGAAATCGTTAAATATGAAGGTGAAATTATCCACGATTACGAGGGTTGTCTCAGTGTTAATAAGGTCTATGGTAAAGTTCCTCGACACTCAAAAATTCGTGTAAAAGCAAAGGATATCGATGGTAATGAAGTCCGATTTAAAGCAGAAGGCTTCCTTGCCCGTGTTATCCAGCACGAAATTGACCATACAAACGGAATTCTTTTTATTGACCACATTCGTGATGACAAGAAAGCATTCTACACGCTCGATGAAAAAGGCGAGCTTCAACCCCTAGATTATGACAAAGACATCAAAGACTCTGCTATTCTTTGGTAACGAACGTCTCGTAAGCGGTCTGAAATCAACAGACGCACCAGTGCTACGGGCCCTTATTGCTAATGGCTATCATATTGCCGCTGTTATCTCGCACCACACCGACGGCCAATCTCGCTCTAACCGTCCACTCGAAGTGGCAGAGATTGCAAAAGAGCATAACATTCCCGTGCTTCTCCCCAATAAACCAGCTGAAATAATCGATACACTCGCTAGCTTTAATGCGGAAGCAGCCATTCTAGTCGCCTACGGACGCATCATTCCTCAGCGCATCATCGATCTCTTCCCTAAAGGAATTATCAATATTCACCCCTCCCTCCTCCCAAGGTATCGCGGACCAACCCCTATTGAATCCGCAATCGCGAATGGAGATAGTGAGGCTGGTGTCTCCATTATGGAACTTACCGCTGGAATGGATGAAGGCCCTGTCTATGCACAATCAAAAATACCCCTCCAGGGTACTGAAACAAAGTTTGATTTATACGAATCCCTATCAAAACAAGGAACTAACCTTCTCATAGACTCACTCCCCTTCATCCTAGACGGCACCTTAAAGCCACGAGCTCAAGATGAGGCGAAGGCGACCTATTGTAAGCTCCTTACGAAATCAGATAGCTGGCTTAATCCAGAAACGCAAACCGCCATCGAAGCCGAGAGGCTCGTTCGTGCACACTTAAGCTTTCCGAAGAGCAAGATAAAAATCGCTAATCACGATATTATCATTACGAAGGCGCACGTAGGTACCAACACTACAACATCGCTCGATATACCGTTCAAAGAAGGTATATTATCGATAGATGAGCTTATCGCTTCAAGTGGACGTAGTATGACCGCAGACGCCTTCCTACGCGGCTATTCACTCTAAAAAACTACTGCGAACCAAGAATTGCGTCGCGGTTTGTCCTAATCTCTTGCTTCAGCTCCTCAAGAACGCTTGCTACAACCTGCTTGTAGTCAGGTCGATTCAAATTAAGCCATTTTAGCGAAGCGTACTCAGCTAGAATCGCAAGAGGATCAGCCCCTTCAGTAGCCTTCCCTCTAACCTCACTAAAAATAGGGTCGGTAGCATACGCAGGTGCATACGTGCTAATCCAGGCATGCACCTTCTCCTGGTTGCGATCAACAAATGACTCAAATTCAGCGAGCTGGGCATCTGTCAGACCCTCCGAAAGTCGATTCCCAACCCGCTGTTCAAGCTGACTATAAATATGATCTAGAAAAGCCTGTTTCTGCTCAGCAGGAAGTGTATCGAGTCCAAGTTCTTGTAAAAATGAGTCATCTAGTCGGAACATACCTTCTCCTTTATGGAGCCATTATAGCAGGTATACTCTGACTTGCCACTGAATTTAGCCCATAACTGCGCTCAGATTTGAGCGGAGATCGTCCTTTAATTTCGCAACTTCCTCGCTAACGATAGAGGCATAGTTAGGATTATTCCGCTTCAACCACTCCTCACCAGCTGCAGGATCATCTTGGTTACTTACCGTACGCTCAAAGTCATCAAGTTGCTCATCCGTAAGATCCTCACTTAAACGTGTGCCTACACGAAGCTGAAGCGTCTCAATTAGCTGCTGCACGAGCACTTGCTTCTTATCATTATCTAAATTTCCTAGACCTAGATCGGCTAGAAAGTTATCATCTATTTGTTGCATTTTTACCCTCCTTTTTATGTTATGCTGCTAAACCGTAACGTGAACTCATCGGAATCCGCGAAAGAATCGCAGCCATCGTGTTTGCTGGAACGCGATTTTGTGTAAAGTGCAGATATCCGGCGTTGTCTACTGAGAAAGCATCAGTATAGAGCCGATTATCACCACGGACTTGTTCAATAATATACGAATTGAGATTATTCCACTCCGCCGCCGATAAGCCCAGTCTACGGCCAAGAACATCAGGTGAAGCATACGTTGCAACATGTGATAGATCCATTAGCTCCTGATTGCCTGTGATATCAGTGGCCGTTAGCGTCTCTTTATTCGTGATTAGCTCATTAATCTGCGAGTGATCAATTGAGTGTTGAAGATCTTCAGGAGAGGCTGGATTCATATCCACAGAGGTAGTCTCTGCAGAAGCTCCAGTACCTGATGTTGTATCAGTGTCAACATGTGATGCACTACTTGGTGCAGTATCGGCAGCCGCTTCAGCGGATGATCCTGTACCCTGCATATGTTCATGCGCATTATTAATAGCATCCAACGCGCCTGTTGGCATTTTGCCGTCAGGAGTCATATGTAGCCCCCAGTCACCGTTAGGCAGGCGATATGCAAGCGGGTTTCCATTTACATCTTGCATATTATGGAGATCAGGACCGACCTTTTCCATAAGGCTAGACCAATCTTTCTCTGGAATATTCATCTCATGGAATGTCTGATACATTCCCTCCCCTGGAGAAATTGTACGAGCATCTGCCCATTTCGCGTCATTCCAATCAGGTGCGGTTTCTCCTCCAGTTGCCGGTGGCGTTTCATGAGCTCCAACTCCGGGCGTATCGCCATTGCTGGAACCAGCGCCCTCATGATGCGATCCTGCGCTAGTATCATGATCACCCCCAAAAATCCCAGGACTTCCGAAGTGATCCGTAAGATAACTTATACCTTCCGCAGCCGTTCCACCAATAGCAACCAACCCCAAGGCCTTCATAGTCGACTTGCGACGTTTACCCTGTTCACGGGCCGTCTCTTTATCCAGAAGGTCCATAAGGTATCCACTTGCAACATCCGCGCTCTGAGCTGTCGTCTGGTCGATTCCTTCGACCTTGGCTTCATTGGCAACTTCTCTGCTAAAAGCTGACATCTTACTATCTGCATCTACAACTTGCATACCTCGACCAGCCTTATTATCAAATCGAGCATACGCTCGTCCAAATCGTGATGCGCCAACTGCAGCACCTGCAATAACGGTGCCAGCAGCACCCCCTGTTAATCCGGTAACCGCTGCAGCGACACCACCAGCTAAGAGTCCGACACCCACGCCTTTAACAATTCGCTTTACGGTTCCTCCGCTCGTCATCCAAGTTACAAACTTACCCACCTTTGTATTCTGTAGGGCGGCAATCGTCTCTTCCTGCAGCCCTTGGTAATGTCCAATAAGCTTAAATACTGCGTCAAGTCGTTCAGTTTCATCATCTCGCTCCATACCTGCAGTCTTTTCAGCAGCCAATTCAAGAGTGGTTAACTTCTGAACCGCAGCCTCGTATCGTTCTTGCGCATCTGCATAGGCTTGCTGGGCTTTTTCATTACCAAATAGTTTTCTATTGAACAGACGTCCCTGTTTCTGAGCAGTCAGTACCGCCAGATCGCTCTTTGCCGCATCTACATTCGCACGCGCTGCGACAATTGCAGGATCTGTATCTACAGTGTTTTTAATAGATTCTGGGGTGATTAGAACTTTAGTATCATCGTCCTTATCTTTATCGCCATCTGGAGTATCCGTTTCCTTATCTGCATCGTCAGCTTCGGGGGTATCTGTGGCGCTATCTGCAGCATCAGAAGCGACATCAGGCGTAGAAGAGCCATAGCGCTCTCTGATCTTCTCTAAGGCGCCAGCTTTTAGCGCTGGACGCTTCGTCCCATCATCGTCAACCTCACCGACACTCCACGGACCCTCTGGGATATTATCTACAGAGAAGTCCCTAAGAAGATCAACATAGTTGCCAAACATAGGATCGTCCTCAGCCACACCATTTGCCTTTAGGTGCTCTTCGATAAGTTTCGGAAAATCTTCCCTTGCCTTCCTTCGTTTTTCAATACGAGCATCTATATCCGTCCACTCAGCCTCATCGACCATTTTCTGCTCATATTCATCCTCGGCCCTACGCAACTCTTCTATTTTATCAATCTGTAGAGCATCTGGAGCACCCTCTACGTAAGATGACGGCTTCGGCTCTGTATCTGGCGATGACGATGGAACTTCACTCATTTATTTGCCTCTTTGTTGTAGTTTTTTGTATTGTTAGATTTTGAACTAATACTATCACAATACATAATACAAATCAATCGCATACTTGCAATCATTCCCCATGCTATTGACAATTTATCCAATGGGTGTTATTATAAACATGTTCCTTGAGGAGGTCAAAGCTGAATCAGGAGAACCTTAAAATCACATCAGAACAATTTCCCTTACCGTCTGGGTATGTACCGAGTGTTCAGCATATTTATAAAAGTATGCCGAACACTCGGCGCTTATCCGGATAGCGCCGACATGTGAAAGCAACTCTGCAATCACATCCCGACCCGAGTCAGGGAGACACACCATGGGTATCATCGGCACGCACGTCGCCAACGTCAACGGCACCAAGGCCAGCGACAAGGCAGCGGCCGACGCGCGCGAGCTCTGGGACGCCACTCAGGAGCGGCTCGGTATCCTCATCGACAACCTCGGTGGGGACAACGGGTTCAGCACCCTGAAGGCCGTCCAGACGTTCAGCGCTCTCGTCGACCAGATGGAGAACGGTGGTGGCCTGCCGGCAACGGCACCGACCGTCACCACGGCCCCTGTCGCCGCTCTCAGCGCCGCGCCGACGCCGAGCACCCCCTCTTCGGAGGAGGAGCTCGGAAAGAAGTTCCTCGCGCTCAGCGGGGACGAGACCGAAGCAAACAAGCTCCTCGGTCTCTTCGGCTACATCATGAAGAACCGCGGCCTCCAGCAGGTGGTCGTCGAGATCGTGACCAACGTCAGTGACCCGACCCACCCCGAGAACGTCACGCGTGACAGCCGTGGGCACTACGTGCTCAAGAGCTCCAACGACCTGCAGCTCAGCTACGAATGGCTGGACGGGCAGGCCACCGAGCTCGCCGAGCTCGTCAACGGATACGCCTCCTCCGACCTCGCGTCCGCCATCGGCGACGCGAAGAAGGAGATCAGGAAGGCCAAGACGACCTCTCCGACCGGCGGCACCGACGCCGACTACATCAAGCGACTGGCGACGAAGGCCGGCACCGCTCCGCGCGGCACCGACTTCGACCTGTTCGCCGAGGAGCTCGTCAAGAACCTCAACGACAGGGTGGACACTTCCGTCAGTACGGTTCTGCGCGAGATCGGCCCTGCGCTCAACGTCCTCTACGTATCGACGTTCACGAACGACAGCTACAAGGCGGAGATCGTCAAGACCGCGAAGAAGCTGAACACCGACCTCAACACGGCCCAGAACGACGCCAAGACGGCGAAGGACAGCCTGAAGAAGCAGCGTGACGAGATCTCTCGGATCGCCGGGCACAACGGGATCAACTTCGCCCCGACGGACGATTCCGTCGAGGTCGTTCGCAAGATGATCAAGCAGAAGGGCAGCTACGCCCAGAAGCTCTCGCTCATCTAGTTCTGATGTGATCCCCGCGCGGGAACGGTATCGACGGCATCCAGTCGTCTACCGTTCCCGCCGGGAACATCACACTTTCTAGATAACAATGCACCTACGCTAGAAGCGTAGGATTTTTTGTACTTAAAATTATTTGGGGCTATTTGAGTGAGCGCTTTACAAGTTCACGGGTAAAGAATTCGAGTTTATCACCTTCTTCAATCTGAAGTCTCTTTGTCATCTTTAGAGAAAGACCACACATTTCACCTTCAAAGACCTCTTTCGCCTCTTGCTGTTGACGCTGCACGCTACTAACCTCAACTTCAGCAATTTGTTCATCGCCACGCTTTACACGCGCTAAAACATTGGCGACTGCTTTACCTTCAGTAACCTCACCGCCAGCAATAATCTCATCCTTAGTGGTGCGGAATACTCCCTTAATCGTGAGTTTACCAATTTCCGTCTCAACAACCTCAGGTGCGAGCATTGACTCCATTGACCGACGAGCATCATCGAGAAGTTCATAGATTACCTTAAAGATACGTACTTGGACCTTATCGCGCATTGCAAGGCGTTTTACGGCTGGGGGTAGCTCGACATTAAAGCCATAAATAATCGTGTTGCCGTCAACAGCCATGCGAATGTCATTTTCAGAGATATTACCGACCCCACTTCCGACAATACGAAGGGTAATTTCACCACCCGTATCTACTAATCGGAGACTATCCATAACAGAAGTAAGTGATCCTTGCACGTCCGCCTTAACAATCACATTTAGGTCTTGAGAATCATGCTTCTGATTCATCATCTTAAGAAGGTCGGCACCGGTAACATTAGTGCTTGCCGCATTACGCTCACGTTCAATGCGAGCTTGTTCTGTCATCTGCCGTGCATCACGCTCTGTTTTAGCAATTGTAAAGATATCGCCAAACTGAGGAAGCTCTTTGAAACCAGTAACAGTTACAGGGGTAGATGGACCTGCGCTTTTGAGAGGTTTTCCTGCATAATCCAGAAGGGTACGGACCTTACCGTATGAAGTACCGGCAACCATAAACTGACCTGTTTTGAGGGTTCCCTGCTCAACAAGAAGGCTCACAACAGATCCACGACCTGTTTCCATGTGAGATTCGATAACAAGTCCTTCGGCAGGAACATCAATATCTGCACGAAGCTCCTCAAGATCGGCTACGAGAAGTACCATATCAAGAAGTTTGTCGAGGTTCTGACCGGTTTTAGCACTGACCTCAACCATGACGGTGTCACCGCCCCATTCCTCTGGGTTGAGGTTGTATTCACTTGCAAGCTGCGTCTTCACGAGCTGAGGATTAGCCGTTTCTTTATCAATCTTATTAATCGCAACAACAATCTTAGCATTTGCGCTCTGGGCGAAACGAATTGCTTCAACCGTTTGGGGCATTACGCCGTCATCGGCGGCGACAACGATAATAACGACATCCGTGAGCGCTGCACCATGCTGGCGAAGTGCCGCAAATGCTTCATGCCCTGGAGTATCCAGTAGTGTAATCGGACGGTTCTTGCGAACTGTCTGATATGCACTAATATGCTGAGTAATACCGCCGGCCTCACCTTCGGTTGTTTTTGTCCCTAGGATAGCATCGAGAAGACTTGTCTTACCGTGGTCAACGTGACCCATAACGGCAACGATTGGCGGACGATCTACGGCCTTATCTGTCAGCTGATGCGCCTTACGCTCAACCGTACTGCTTGATTGCTTCTTCTGGAGCGTAACATCAAGCCCTAGCTCTTCGACAATAATTGTCGCTGTCTCAAAATCAATTCTTTGGTTAATTGTCGCAACAATACCATTTTTAAATAGCTCACCAACTAAAGTAGTGACAGGGAGGTTGAGCGCTTCGGCCAATTCTCCTACAGTAATTGAGTCAGCGACAACAAGTACTTTCTCTTGGCTCATAATGCTCCTTCCTCCCTGCCACTATTTAGCAGGCTATCTCTTTATCTCAAAGAGTTGTCT
>DATFHX010000030.1:0-46757 GCA_035247945.1 Saccharimonadales bacterium (SeqCode)
TCTTTATGATTGTTCTGAGGCGACTAATGATCTACCGAGATTGGTCGGTACTAATCGTGATGTAGTCATTAAGTATACGATTAAAGATGGATCGGGTAAGGTATTACAGGCATTCAACTCGCAATCGTTATTTGCAATTCCTGACTACTCGTTTACAGATTATGGTGATTATACAGTTGAAGTAACCTTTAGCTTTAAAGACAATAATGAAACGTTGCCGAATAGTATTAAGGTTGATGATTACACCTATAAATTCGGCAAGATGACATTTGTTGTCACTGTAAATGGAAGTAGTTATTACGGCGACACGAGCGGAGATCCAGATGCTGAATATCCAAGTGAATGTACTACCACGGGTGCAGATACCGTGTGTGGACCACCGGATTTAACAAAGAACTTGTATGAGGATTGTTCAATCTATGGTACAGACATTATTGGCGGCTTTGGATGTATTATGCGTAACTTTGGAATTTGGCTACGGGAAGAGTTATTGATTCCCTTGTTTGTTCCAAAGGCATCTTTTCTTCAGAATTACTTTAGTGAATTTAGGGCATTCATAACAGGCAAACTAGGCTTCTTGATTTGGCCTGTTGAATGGTCGGTGAATTTTGTTCGTGCGTTCTTTGATGGCTTGAATGGTACGAACAACATATGTGGTTGGTCATTTGGAAATATTATGGGCGGTGATTTTAAACTTAACTTCTGCTCTCTTGAGCAGAACTTCCCTGCCGCATTCAATACGGCGCGATATATGATTCAAGCATTTACAGTCTTTGCTTTGATATCTGGACTGTACGGCCATTATAGGAGGTTGATTCACACATGATAGTACAATTTATTCTCACTGTTATTAAGTCTGTTAGTGAATTTGTGTTAGGGATAGTCCCTAACCTACCTCCTATGCCGGACGTTATTCAGGGCTTTGGCTCGTATCTGATAACTCTTGTTTCTAATTTTTCTCAACTAGTCGTTTATTTATACGGCTCCACTTTGTTTGTCGCCATTGTTACCCTAGCGATAGCGTTGCTATTGTTTGACCAGATATGGCATCTGGTCAGGTTTGTGGCGGCAAAAATACCATTAAACATTAAGTAAGGAGAAGCAGATGTTTCAATACGTACTTGGCCTCGCTACGGGTGTGGGTCTTGGCTGGCTACATTTACACCTTATAAATAAAGATCGTGAAAGTCGAAATGCTTGATCTTTTGCTGTCGGTTTTAATCATAGTTTTGATCTATTTGTGTTTCAAAACGATAAAAATCCAGGGAGCAAGAATACTAAAGTTAGAAGAGTTTGTCTCAGAATACCTTGGAGGGAGTGGTGAGCAAATACACAAACGTCATTCAGAAGACGTATCGAGCGTCCATGCAGCCTATCAGGGACGATATCGAGCTTCGAAAGAATAAGGAATTTTTTTGGCCGACAGGCACGCAGGTCTACATCGGCCGTCAGGGCGATGGGAAGACTATAAGTGCGGTGAAGCACGCTATGGATATTAAGGAGCGGTATCCGCAGTGCATTGTCGTGTCGAATCTTTCCCTTGCTTGGTTGTCGCCGCTGAAGCTCAAATTGTCGGAGGCGGAGCTAGTGGGGGTCGAGGGTCTTTCACCGAGGGCGGCGGAAAGACAAACCGCGACATACCTAGCGGCGCGCTTGGCCGAGTTCATGCGAGAGATAGACGCCACAGCGCAGTATATTCAGTTCAGCTCTATGGATGAGCTGGCGTGCGTGTTAACGCAGGTAAACAATGGCTTTAAGGGAGTTCTATATGTTATTGACGAGATACATACATACCTTAATGCTTTGGACTCTAAAAACGTTCCGATGTACATATTTACTGAAATTAGCCAGCAGCGAAAGCAGCGCAAGGCTATTGTAGGTACGAGCCAGTTGTTCATGCGTCTTGCAAAGCCCTTGCGAGAGCAGTGTGACAATATGATAAAGTGCAAGACCTACTTCGGTATTTTTACTGTACAGTGGGCGTATGACGGTGAAACCGTTGAACAGGATATGAATGGTCGTCTTGTCGGCGATCTGAGGCGGAGGGGTTGGTTCTTTCACACCCGAAAAATCCGTAATGCTTTCGATACCTACCAAAAAGTCGTATCGGGTGTAGAACAATATGAAGCTTCAGTAAATACAACAATTCAAATTACGAAGAGTAATTTGAAAGCCTTAAAAAGTTAGAAAATTGGAAGCGTAGAAGACGTGGAGCCGTGCGCGAGTGGTTCAGACCACCGCGCCGGCCTGCGGCCGCGCAATGTGTCCCTACTTGATATTAGGGACACATTGTGTGCGTTTTTCTGTGATTCGGGAGGTAAAAGGTGGCACAACAACCACTAATCTACAACGTAGTAAAGGAATACCCCGATATGATACGAATCTACATTTATAAAACACCATACGCTTTGCCGGAACCGGGTGGAACCCGTAAAATAAAACGTCCAAAAGACGGAATCAATGACGACTCAATTCACCGCTCAGTTCGAAGAACAAAATCTACAATTGCCGATATAGTTTTATGTAATAACTTTGAATATTTCTGTACCTTTACCTTTGACCCTAAGAAACATGATCGATATGATGTTAATCACTGTAAGTTTGTAATGTCGATGTGGCTTCATCGTCAACGTACCCACTCCCCTAACCTGAAGTACCTTATCGTTCCAGAGTTTCATAAAGATGGAGCACTGCATTTTCATGCTCTTCTTGCAAACTTTAATGGACGTTTGAAAGATACTAAGAAAATGCAAAATGGACGAAAGGTCTACAATATGACAGGTTATAGGTCTGGTTTCACTACTGCTGTTCCGATAGATAATAACAAGATGGCTGTATCAAACTACATTAAAAAATACATTACAAAAGATATGCCACTGATTCAGGGTAGAAAAAGATACTGGGCATCTCAAAACCTAACTCGTCCTGTGAAAACTGTAAATGCACTGAGCAGAATACCAAAACTTCCCCTCTTTACAAAGAAGACTTACGAAACGGAATACTATGAAGTTTTTGAGACACTGAAAATTTAAGTTTATACAAACATGCCGTATAATAGACCAAGCCTCCCGCTTCTTGGTTCTCCCCAGGCGGTTGCAGGCATAGCCCCCGTTCTTGTTGTCCCGATGGCAATTGGAACGGGGGTGTTCCTTTGTGAAATCATGATACATATGTGCGATGTAATTAATACTATAGTAATAAATCGCCAACTCTAATACTATTGAGGAAGTGTGAAATTCACACAAGGTTCGAAAGAACTATGACTCGCATTGGGGAGAACCGTGCGAAACTTCAAGCGCAAGACCATCGGCGCTGTCGCCGCCGTCCTCATGTCCATCGGCATCGGAACGGCCGTCGCCAGCCCGGCCTCGGCCAACAGCTACGGCGATTACGCCGAGGTCTACACGGCCGACCTGAACGGCGCGTGCCAGCTGCAGGGTCACTCCCGTGCCAGCTACACGGACTTCTGGAACCCGTACAGTGGGTTCTGCATCGACGACTCCTTCAGCCTCGGCACGGGTGCGAGCTTCAACGTCGGCTCGGCCGGTTCGATCGACGTCAACGGCTGGTGCCAGAACCGCTACGGCGGAGCCTTCGTGGCTCGGGTGCTCGACCTGCCCTTCTGGAACGGCGACCCGTTCGGCCGCCAGAGCATCGTCCAGTGGTACTGCGTACGCTAGTCGCGCTTGAGGGGGATTGGACAGATATTATTCTGTCCAATCCCCCAACACAACTAAAGGAGACTGAATATGTTCCAAGGAATTAATGAGTTTATATACAGAACAGGACTACCGAGTGCACTCCTCGTTCTTGCAAACATCGCACTTATCATCTGGTTCCTTATCACATTCTACAGAATGAGTAAGAATGTAGAGGCTATTAAGAACCTACTTGAAGACAAAAAGAAGAAATAGCAAGAAGACCCGAGCGATCGGGTCTTTTCTAATGTCTTGTCTATATATTAAGATTCTTGCGATGTAGTGTCTGGCAGTGTGAATAGCGGGTGCTGTATGAACTGATTGTAGTTTTGGTATCTTTGTAAGGGAATCTCGGCTTTTTTGAGAATTTCTTCAACTATCTTGTCGCGCCTTTTGCGTTCAGCGCGGTCATGTGTATAGTCGTCAAGTTCAATCGCAAGTACGGGACGCTGTGACGTTTTCTCAACAATCAGGTAATCTACTGATTTGCCGTTAATGATGCTAAATGCAGCTTTCCAGTTTTGTCCTTTGATTTTATGATTAATGAACATACTAAGGTGAGCTTGTGGAACTATATAGTGATCATTGCCGAGTGTTAAGAGTAACTTGTCGTAAAACATCTTCTCTGCATTTGTCATTATCTGTGTTTTTGCAACATATGAATATTTTACAAGGCGATCATCTCCCCCTCTTTTCGTCAGGACCGCTACAAAACACATTACGACAATTACTACTGCGACAACTATTACGGCAATTTCCACTGTACTACTTCCCTATTTGATTTATTATAGTAAGTATACATCATAATAAAAATCAGAGGGGTGTACAGTGGCAAATCAGCATGTTTTACAAAGGCTGTTAGGTATCCAGCAGCAGCTCGTCGCACTCCATGCGGGTGGTGCAAGTTTAAGTAGCGCTACAAAGGGCGGCGAACGTGAAGATTTCATAAATAAGTTTCTCGCAGAGGTTGTTCCAACACCCTATCGCTTTGGCTCGGGTGATATAACCGATACCAAAGGCAGTAAAAGTGGTCAGGTTGATCTTGTTGTGGAATATCCCTTCTTGCCTAGTCTTCCAATGGTTGGAGGAAGTTCTAGACTTTATCTGGCAGAAAGTGTTGCGGCGGTTATCGAAGTAAAATCAGATATAGCAAATCAATGGAATGAAGTTAAGAGAACTGCGGACGCCGTTAAATCTTTGGAGAGGCGGTACGGAGCGATGATTACTATGGGTGGTAATCCTCCGACTCCGAAGATTCCTGTGCTCGCCGTGGGCTACAAAGGATGGAGTGAGATAAGTACTTTGGAGTCTAAAATAAAAGAAAATCCAAACGTTGATGCAATACTAGTTATAGACAAAGGCCTTTTTGTATCGAATAGTCAATTTTTTGAGATGCTCGCAGAAGGCCCATGGGCATTATGGTGTTTGATTCAATGTATTCATACTATCTCAAGTACGGTTATGACTGCCTCCGCTAATCCAATTGACTATGCAAGATAAAAGCTGTTTATTTTACATCTCCTTTTTTTGTCGACTGCAAGATGTAGTCACCTCTGTTAATAGTTATATATTAAAACATAAGCTTGACAATGTTCCAAAAGATCACACACGATATATTGTGCGACCTATAATCTATATAACGATTACATACTAATTTACACTCACTCTCCGCCCTGCGTCCCACTGTTTTTTGCTGTAATCGCACTCTCCCTTTTATCACTCTTTCCTATCCAGCAATTCTACTCGGTTTCCTTGTAGCTTCTTAGTTATTTTAGGTTAAATATGACAAGATCCGCATGCATATTTATGTCCCAAGCAGCATGCCCGTATGAATTTTACAGATTTTGTTCTATTTTTGTTCTACTGATCAAACTGAATAAAGTAAAGCTATATAAAAAGTGAGCAGTCATTTTCTCGCCTCACCTATCTTTTTGTAATGTTTATGCATGACTCTCCTTGACCTGTATGGTACACTGGCGAAGTACCGTCGACTAGAAGAAGGTTGAACATGAAGTTCGTACGACGAACACTCGTCGCTCTCGCCCTCGTCGCGGCTACCATCACGATCGGTACGCCGAACGCCAGTGCCGCCGAGAATTGCTACGGCAGCGGCTGCGTCGGGCTCGACCCGGCCAACACCACCTGCGTCAACGACGCCAAGACCATTCGGGCTATCAACGTCAACGGCTATGGGATGCTGCAGATGCGGTGGTCCAAGGCCTGCAACTCCGGCTGGGCCCGCTACACCAACTACCGCCGTCCCGAGCAGGCCGGCTTGGCAAACGGGATGTACAGCGTCAAGCGCGCCTACGTCAGCGCCTGGACCGACCAGGGCACGCAGGACAGTATCGGCCTACCCTACAACCAGAACTCCGGAACTGGATCGTCCTGGTGGGGTCGCATGGTGGACTTCGGTCGCCCCGAGGTCTGCGTCGGTGTCCGCCAGACGATGCAGGCGTACGACATCCACAGTGCCAGCGGCATGATGGCTGACGACCCGCTGGACTGGGTCTGGGGACCCTGCGTCCGCTAGCACAACCGAGCACATCGTGATGAGGGTGTGGCCAAGTATTTCGGCCACACCCTTTTCTCATGGTACAATCGTAATTATGAATTTTATCTCTAAAATACCTCAATCTTTATTAGTTGCTGTTTTAGCTACTGTTGGTTTTATACTTACGGATTATGTAACGAGTGGGCTGTACCATGTCGCACCACTGCCTTGGCCTGAGTTCATTATCTTCCTTTTTGTCATGTCTCTCTCGGGCATTGTTGCTGCAATTGTAGTATGGCTTGGGATGAGAAAAGTTGTCAAGAATGCATGGGCCATTGCGATTATTACTGGATTTGCCATGTTTGGCTCCTTTACGATGCTTGATGCTTTAATGAGCGTATGGCTTGGATATATAGCACTACTGCTCGTATCATGGGCGCTCATTGTGGCTACGACTCATATTTTCTCAACCGATAGATATACTGCATTAAAGTTTTCTGGGCTATTCATGCTTTGTGCTGTGTTCTGGTATGCGGCACGTCTACTTGCCTGGTCGCTGATTGTGATGCGCGTGCAATAGCCTGAGACTAACAACTGAAAGACCTACCGTAGTTCATACTCCTCCATTCTTTCTCTACTCGCCGATAACAGAGACCAGACCACTTATGCCGATATGGAGTGGGACTTATCGTAGCCGCAGAACAGTCTCGTCGTTGCTGCTAGAGGCCTCGCGAGGCTTCGGAGCGGAAGATGTAGAAGAAGTCGCACCCGAGCTTTCTCCGCCCTCGGAGGTAGATTTACCGCGTCTTCGTGAGCGTTTTCGTTTTCGCTTAGCTGGAGCCTCTTCAGTTCCTGTGGCCGATCCTGTAGATTGTTGCTGAGCAGTTTCTGCTTGACTGGTGACAACTGGAGGAAGTATCTCAGCAGGAGGAGCGATTGTGGCAGGGGTGGGGGTAGCCTTTGGTTCTTCCTGCGGCTTTGCTGCCGACTTTGGTTTCGGCGGCCCTGATTGGCTTGATTTTGCTTTCGGTGCTGCCTGTTTTGGTTGCTGAGGTTGCTGTTGTGGCTTCGGGGGGTTCACTGCTTCAGCGATCTCGGCTTCGACGTCTTCCCTGCTCCGGCTGTAGGTTAAACGGGTATTTTCAATAATGCGACCGGTGTTGTCAATCTGGGGAGGTGGGAGGGTTAGTGTCGTAGCGCTGAATGCCGGGGTCTTCTCGCCATTAATAACCATGTTAATAATGAAGTGACGGTTGTGCATCTGAAGTAGGTCGTTGGCTTCGAATTGGGGTTCGAACTGCTTAGCGAGAATTGGCGCATCGTCTGCAGAGACACGGAATGTAATCATAGTACCAACGTTACCAAAGACCGCATTTCGTACGGTGTCACTCATCTGAGAGATGTACTGGTTCGCTACGGTAAGGTTGAGGCCGTATTTACGTGCCTCAGAAAGGATAGTTGCGAAACTGTCAGTCGCAAAGTTTTGGAACTCGTCCACATAGAGGAAGAAAGGGCGACGATCTTTAATGTCTGGGATGTCTGAACGAGACATGGCGGCAAGCTGAATCTTTGTTACAAGGAATGACCCGAGGATTGATGCGTTGTCTTCACCAATAAGACCCTTTGAAAGGTTAACGATGAGGATTTTGCCTTCGTCCATAATCTGACGAATGTTGAAGGTAGACTTCGGTTGGCCGATAATGTTACGGATCACAGGGTTGGCGGTAAACGCACCCACCTTGTTGAGCACAGGAGCGATTGCTTCTGCCTGGAACTTCTCTGTCCAACTATTGAACTCAATGTTCCAGAACTGGAGTACGACAGTGTCGGTACAGTACGTGAGTGTCTCTTTACGGAACTTCTTGTCGGTAAGCATGCGGGTAATGTCGAGCATGGTCGTTTCAGGGCGGTCAAGAAGTGCGAGAATAGTGTATCGAAGGATATACTCAAGACGCGGACCCCAGCTGTCGCCGAACATACGCTTGAGCACGCCGATCACTTCACTACTGATGTTACTCTTCTGGTTTGGATTAGTGACTTCGAGTGGATTGAACCCAAGTGGAAAAGCGGTGTCGGATGGGTTGAAGTAGACAACATCCTTAATGCGGGATCCTGGGATAAAACGCATATTATCTACCGCGAAGTCACCGTGTGGGTCGATAATAGCGTATCCTTGGCCATGGAAAATATCACTCAGCGCAAAAAGCTCCAGAGTACCTGACTTACCTGCACCGGTTTGACCAATAATATAGACGTGACGCGAGCGGTCATACCGAAGCATACCAAACTGGTGATTGATACCACGAAAGTTAGTAAGCCCAAAGGCGCTAATATTCTCGTCGATTGCATCGTTTCCGGTAATAATCGGAAGCTTTGCTGGGGGTTCAGCAGTCTTTGTGCTTGCCCATACAATATTTGGCGTCTCAACATTCGTGTGTGGGAGGTGGAATACGGAGGCGAGCTCCTCAATGTTAAGGATAAATCCCCTATCTGCAAAGATGCGTGCTTTATACTGTCCGAGATCTTCTTTTTTGAAGCTGCTGTTCGTGAGCTTGAAGCCATTGAGGTTAGTGCTGTTGTACTGCTTGTACGTTCCTACGAGCGCCTGCATGGTAAGCTTAGCGTTTGTAGGACTTTCTCCGAGATACGCCATGCGAATTTTAACTTGGTAGCCAAGTTTTGTTGCCTTCTTTTCGGCTTCAGTGATCCGCGTCTTATCACGTTCGGACAGTTCCTTCGGTGCGCTTCCGCCACCAATCCCCTGCTCTGGAGGTTTAGAGAGGGCGCCAATGAGGCCCCCAACCCATTTGAAGTTAAAGCCGCTGCCTGTAAAGAATTCAAATGGCTTCCCATTTTTAACTGTCTTTATCCAGCTATCTGATGCTTTATGCCATTCATCTGCAATTGGTCGAACAAGGATCTGGACCCAGAGCTCATCTCCCGTGGATTCAAGCTTTGCGAGCGTACCTGTAATACCGGCAAGAGGGTCAACTTCAAAACTCTGGAAGGTTTTAATTGGAAGAAACTCACTCGCGGTGAGTGTAATTTCAGATGTATGGACAACGCTATGCTGACGTTCGTGTGTAACATAGTCCTCATCTGCTTCATGAATTTGAACCGTTGGATACTGTGAATAGATTTGTCCTTCGACGAAACTCTGAAAGGTCTTTGGAACCCATACGTAGAAACGGATCTGTCCGTTTACAGATGCAATCTCAAAGCTGAGGTGTTCTTGAACACCTCCAGTCATCTTTAATTCATTCTTATCGCGAAGGATGCCGTGAAGACTGGCGAAAAGCTGCTCTGCAGCGAGCTCTGATTTGTCATTAGCCTTTGGAATTTCAAGTACGAGGAGCGTGCTGTCGATCGATTTGATAGCATCAATACGACGATAATTTCGCATTGTCATGTAGAGCAGGATAAGCACGATTGGAAGCCAAACGTACCATTGCAATAACAGATTGATCAGCCAAAAGAGAACATCCATAACTGTGGTCTATTGTCCCATCTAAGGCTAATCTTTGCAAGCGCAAGCTATTTGGCTGCAGGTGTAAGTTCGAGCGCGTATGTTGCCTTAGCAACACGCTTAAATTGGGTCTTACTTTGGAGGTTGAGGAGGATGGTTGTTTCCTTGACCTGGCGGCTCTTAAGAACGCGCTTAACGATTTCGTCGCGGTGAAGTGGCTCCCCTGCCTTCTCGAGAACGTCGGTGATGATGTCTGCAACAGTTCCCTTGCTGAATCCCCAGTTGTCGAGGGCGTAGATGCCACGACCGATAAGGACGAACCTCTTATCTTTAATAAGTTCGTTGTGAATTGCCTGGGTTGTTACATCTTTACGCTTAAAGTCACTCTTCTTGATTGACTTAGCGATTTCAGAGAAGTGCATTGGCTTGCCATTTTCGTGAAGAATGACATAGATTTTGTCGCGGATGTTCTTTGGATTAACAGTAGGCCATTTAACAAGCCCCCAGTTATCCTTAAGATGAGCAAGGTGCTTAGAGGTGCTTGCGAGTGCCTGGACGTGTGAAGGGTGCTCGTGGTTGAGCTGCGCGTGAAGATCTTCGATTTGAAGTGGTTCGCCATGCTTCTTGATTGTTTTTACAATCTCGTCAACATTCTCCTTGATCTGCTTCTCGCTTCCATAGGACTTGATCCCAACGGCGTGGTGGTAGTGATCGTTCTCGTTAATTACGACGAGGTTTGGAGAGAGTTCAGCAACAAAGGCGACGTGTGCCCGGTGGCGAATGTCATGGTTTTTGCCAACGATGCGCTCTGTTACGTCCTGAATACGACCAACGCGACCGGTTTCAGAGAGGTCGCGCGTAATGAGGCGTTCGATTTCGCGGACAGCGGGAATCTTGTTCTCTTCTGCAGCGATTTTGAGGCGGATGAGGATGGCTTTTTCGAGTTGACGGACGCGTTCGCGTGTTATTCCGAGGAGTTCACCGATTTGTTCGAGCGTTTCGCGGCGATCGAACAGCCCAAACCGCCGTGTGATGATCTCGCGTTCGCGTTCCTGATCGATCACAGCTAGGATGTCGCTGACAGCACTTTTCAGGTTAGTCGCGGTATCTTTATTTGCGGTTTCATCCATGACTGGTAGGGTTCCTCTCTGTCACCTCTTTGAGAATGTTATGTTAATTGTATATCTAATACTATTATTATAGAACAGAAGATATTCTATGTCAAGTACCGTATTGAGGTTAAATTAATTATAGCATGAAGTAGACGGGTGGAGTAAAGAGTGTTTTGAGACTTTTATAATGCTTATGATGTTGTATGGATACTATTAGGGGTGGCATAAAAGAAAAGCACCCCCAGTCATGGGAGTGCTTTTCTTTTATGCGAATGCACTCGTCATCATTCCTGGGGGAAGTGCCGCCCTCCACACTCCTCGTTCCCACAGCAGGGGTCGGCATCGGGAATGGGGGTCTTCGGAGGGATGTAGGGCGGAACCTGTGGCTGGCGCTGAAGGATGATGACGCACGCAGCGCAGAGGGCCGCTCCGGAGGCTGCCGCTGCGATGATCGCTGCGGCTTCACGTTTATTGGTCACGATCTTCCCATCTGTGGGTGGGCTTTGGCCTTCCCTATTTTGCAGGAGAAGCGGAAGAATGGCAAGGTTAACTTGATTTGCGCCGGACTACGCGGCGTGCCTTCTTGGCGGGTGCTTTTTCGAGGAGCTCTTTTGCTTGTTCGTGTGTAATAGCCTTTGGATCATCGCCCTTAGGAATCTTAGCATTCTTCTTCCCGTCGGTAATGTAGGGACCATAGCGACCATTAAGTACTTTTATACCGTCACCAAAGTCGGCAATATTCTTCTCTGCCTCGGTTTTGAGCTTTTCTTCGTACATCTCGAGTGCCTGTTCGAGTGTGATGTCGTGAGGATCGAGTGGCTTAATGCTCACAAAGAGTTTATCGACGACGATGTAAGGGCCAAAGCGTCCAATGTTCGCCTTTATCTCCTTGCCATCCTTAGTCTTGCCGACGAGGCGTGGCAGCTTAAACATTTCTAGTGCTTGCTCGAGGGTAACAGTTTCAATCTTGGCGCCAGCAGGAAGTGGCGCGAAGATTGGTTTAGGGTCATCTGATTGTTCTCCTTTTTGAAGCATCGGGCCAAAACGGCCGAAGCGAGCAAAAATTGGGAGGCCAGACTTGGGATCGTCGCCTACGTGACGTGTCTGAGTTGCCTCAGCGCGGCTAATGTCGGCGCTACTTTCGACGAGCTTATGGAATGGTTTATAGAATTCATCAAGTACTTTTACGCGGTCCTTGTCGCCAACGGCAATCTCGTCAAGCTGATCCTCTACCTTTTTAGTAAAGTCATAATCCATGACGTCCGCAAAGTGTTTGACGAGGAAATCAGTTACGACCTTACCTGTGTCTGTGGGGAACAGTTTGTTGCTGTCTTTACCGTACTGAATCTTCTCTTTGGCTTCTGTGAGAGCTCCATCCTCAAGTACGAGTTTTGACACTTCCTTTTCTACACCTTCAATGTCACCCCGCTCGACGTAGCCGCGCGCTTGGATTGTATTAATAGTACTTGCGTAGGTGGATGGGCGTCCAATCCCCTTCTCTTCAAGGGTTCGAACGAGGCTTGCTTCGGTATAGCGAGCGGGCCCACGGGACAGCTGCTCGAGTGCTTGTGCGGACTTAAGCGTAAGCGAGTCTCCGCTACTGAGTGGCGGAAGGAGTGTATCGTCTCCACTTCGTCCATAGACTTTTAGAAAACCGTCAAAGACAACTACTTCCCCTTTGGCCTCTAGGGGTTCTTTTGATTTATCTGCAGAGATAGTAATCGTGGTCTTTTCGAGTTTTGCTGGGGTCATCTGACTAGCTAAGGTGCGCCTCCAGATGAGGTTGTAGAGCTTTTGCTGCTGTGCGTCGGCTCCCGCAGTAGCTCGTGAAATATCCGTTGGGCGGATAGCCTCGTGGGCCTCTTGGGCGTTTGCTGACTTGGCTTTAAATGTACGGAACTGGTGGTACTGCTCACCGTACTCACTTTTAATAAAGCTTGTCATGGCACCAAGTGCCTGGGTAGAAAGGTTTACGGAATCAGTACGCATGTAGGTAATGAGACCGGCTTCATAAAGACGTTGAGCGAGTTGCATTGTGTTACGAGGGCTAAAGCCGAGTTTGCTCGAAGCTTCTTGTTGAAGGGTGCTTGTTGTAAATGGAGCTGAAGGACTTCTTGTTCCTGGCTTCTTAGTTACGTCAGAGACGGTGAATGAACTTTCTTTAAACTCATTCAGAATCGTGCGAACATCGTCAATTGAGGCGTGCTTTTTGCTACTTACTGCAGGCAAAATGGTGCCGTCGCTCAGGATAAATTCTGCTGTGAGCTTGAAGGTCGATTCTGCGATGTGCGCGTCGATTTCGGCTTCGCGCTCAACAATAAGCCGGACAGCTACAGACTGTACGCGGCCTGCGGAGAGTTGCGGACGCACCTTGCGCCATAAAACAGGAGAGAGTTCGAATCCTACCAAGTAATCGAGCGACTGACGGGCTTGCTGTGCTTCAACAAGCTTCATATCAATCGTGCGTGGGTGCTTTACTGCTTGGTCGAGTGCGGATTTAGTAATTTCGTGAAATACGATTCGATGTGTTGTCTTGGGATCAAGCTTGAGAACTTCCGCGAGGTGCCAGGCAATCGCCTCCCCTTCGCGGTCTTCATCGCTTGCGAGCCAGACAGTGTCGGCGAGCTTCACTTCTTTTTTTAGTTCAGCAATGGTTTTCTTTTTGTCGGCATTAACTTCAAATCGTGGTTTAAAGCCATTGGCTACATCGACACTTCCATTCTTACTTGGGAGTCCTCGGATATGACCGATACTACTCTTAACGGTGAAATCACGGCCAAGATACTTCTCGATCGTTTTTGCTTTTGCGGGTGACTCTACAATTACTAAATTCTTACTCATGGTGGGATTCTTCTTATGTTCTAGTGTAGAACACACGGGGACTTATTGTATGTAATTTATGATAGTTTTGCAAATTGTATAGTAAAAGGCCGCCCAGGACAAGTCTGTCCGGGGCGGCCGCATCCTCTCAGTGTCGGGTAGCTGTTACTTGATTATCCATTTCCCACAGGACCCACACCTGGTGACTTTTGCACCGCCTGCTGCTCTTTGTGCCGCAGAGCGATCACTGAAGGCCCCACCCGGGTGCGTTCCACCTTGGTGGCTGACGCATTTAGTCGACTGAGGATTCTTCATCTTACGGTCGCGTTGGGTGCTCATAGCATCCGTTCTACTCGAGGAATTTTGAGCCTGAAGACATTCAGGCGACTATATATTGTATACTATTATGGTTATTACGTCTACTGTCTAAAGGTTGCATACCTATAGTAGATATGGGAAAGATATAGTAAATCAGCGTGTTTTCAATAGTCTAAAAAGTATATCGATTATGTTTTATAGGGGTGAACCTATTGCGCATTTGTATTTTATGTGTAGAAGGTGTTGACATAATGTCAAATACGTGCTAATATCAAAGAGATTGATTGCAGAAGTGCAGTCAAAAGCACCTTTACCCCCTATTCTAACTTATGTTAGGTTGTGTGCAATGCTGCTGGACAAAGTATCTACCCTCCACTTTTCTAGCCTCTAAGGCATTGCATGCATACTAACCCCTTTAACCAGCGAACGTCTGCGTAGATACGAGAATGTTGCGCTTGCCCCGCCGGGTGGGTTAAAGGGCCAAATGGCGCCAGGTGATGCCCACCCTTACCTGGCGCTTTTTGGTTGGAAAATGCTATACTTAGGATACTTATGACATTTCTTTATATGATCCTGGCAATTATTATTGGCAGCAGCATCTCCTTGATTGGCGGCATGCTGCTTTTCCGCTTTAAAAAGCGACGACAGCTTGCAATTATGCTGAGCCTTCCGTTTGGAGCTGGTGCACTGCTTGCAGCGGCTTTTTTCGATCTTTTCCCTGAGTCTTTTGAACTTGGTGAGCCGCGTCATATGCTTATCTATGCTCTTATAGGGTTTATTGTCTTCTTCCTCTTTGAGCGTCTCGCGCCGTGGTTCCATCATCACCACGAACATGAGGTTGAAGAAGATGTTCGTAACGCTCACCAACGTCGTATGATTATGTTTGGTGATCTCACTCATAATATGATCGATGGTGTGGCAATTGGTGCTGCGTTTCTTGTAGATATTCCAACCGGGGTTATTACGACACTGGCCGTTTCGGCACATGAGATTCCAAAGGAGCTTGGAACGTTTGCAATGCTTCTTTCAAAAGGGTGGCGCGGACTTATTGTAGTGCTTGCTAATATGGCAACTGCGATCGGAACGATTGTCATGGCGACACTTGTCTATTGGTCGGGACTTGATCTGAGCGCAACAATTGCACCGCTTCTTGCAGCAACCGCTGGTTTCTTTATCTATATCGCTGCGAGTGATATTATTCCGGATATCCACGAACAGCCTCGTCGCATTGGTACAGCACAGGCTGGGATGCTTATATTTGGGCTTGTTGGTGTGGCCGGTGTTATTACTTGGCTTGGTGTTTAGTCCTGTCTTTGACTTTTTGTAAGGCTATGAGCTTGAATTCTCGATAGGTACGGTGACCTTTGTGAGTTCGAATGAGTCAGCTAGAAAGCTTTCAACAAAGTCCTTAACAACTGGAAAGAGTTTTGGAAATGCCGTCTGCTCTTCTTTTGAAAAGTGACCAAGTACGAATTCCGCATCGTGCATTCGATCGCGTAGTTGCTGATAGATACCTATTCGAATGCGCTTATATTCTTCGCCAATGTGGGAATTGAGTGACTTTATTCCGTTGTTCCCCGCATCTCTTCCCCGCTCTCTTGTGCGAATGGTCCCAAATGGGAGTGCAATTTCATCATGAATGACGAGTATGCCTTGAGATGGATTGAGTTTATAAAAGTCGACGAGCGCCCGTGCGGCAATGCCTGTATCGTTATAGAAAGTCGTTGGTTTGATGAGAAGTACTTTCTCTCCATTAATCGTCTTCTCGGCAACAAGCGCTTTGAATTTGGTCTTTTCTGTGAATGAAATACCCCACTGCTCTGCGAGCGTGTCGATAAGAATAAAGCCAATGTTGTGGCGGGTGGTGGCATACTGTGCGCCAGGATTTCCCTGCGCGAAGATAAGTTTCATACCTTAAGTATAGCGGTATGATCTGTAAAATGCTATTCTAGGTAACCTGCTATTATGGAAATAGGTCACTTCGATTGGAGGACTCGATGCCGAACGGCAAAGTGATTCGAAAGAATAAGGGACCGAACGAACGCCACTACACCTGGTCGGGTGGTACGTTTCCTCGTCCAGATACCTCCGCTCTTACCTTCACGAACGGTGTGACGGTCGAGGTTCACGACGATAAACTCATCGTGAGGGTTGACGATGTTAACAAGTGGCGATTGGTCCACGAGGCGGCAGTGCGAGCAGTAGCGATCGCTGCAGGTGGCACTGGAATCAAGCGAGTCGAGTGACAAACGGCGAGACGAGAGTAACCCTCGTCTCGCCAATCATCTTCTACGAAAAATGAGTATTAGGGCGGGATAGCGGACGCCCTAATACTTTTTATTCTGCGGGCTTTAGAGCCGTGATTGCGAGCGGTGCGCCCTCAGGGATGGCAAACCCGCTCTTTTGTGCGGTTGTCTTCACCTATGCTTCGAGTGCGCGAACATCCTCAACTGTCTGGATGGGCTTATCTTGGTCGTTGAAGAGCGTTCGGGTGTGCACTCGGTCACCGAAACATGCAGCAACGGATATCCAGTAGCGATACTTTCCGCCGACTGAGCGCATCTCGCCAGCACTAGGCAGCTGCTCGATGTTTTGAATGCACGCCGTATTTCCATACGAGAGACGGATGAGGAGCTCAGCCTCTCGTATACCTGTGGGAGCAAGGCTGACTACTGCGACAGTTGAGCCGTAGATGCGTCCCCCTCCCTTCCTGTCATTTTGCGCATAGGAAAACAGATGAGTTTCACGAAAACTCCTTTGACCAGGCTAACCTTTCGTAATTCTATCTGAGATCTCGTCTTTAGTAAATAAAGTAAAAATATATTATAATATAAAGTAGACAGTTGTCTATACAGGAGGCCGTAGATGTTTCTGCGTGTTCTGAAAGTATGTTTCAAGTTGGGAGCCGTCGCCATGGTTGTGGTGGCGCTGGGAATGGTCGTCCTCGTAGCGTTCTGGTCGTACGCGGGGTCGGCGGACCTGCCTATGCGGCGGGTTGAGCACGCCATCTCGGGCGCCGTTCTGGCTGTCACTGTCGTAGGAGGTCCACCGTACATCATGTTCCTGATGCGCGGTGACACTTTCAAAGAGCCCCATATGCACGAGTGACTTTGAGCTAGATGGCTCAAAAGAAAATAGCCCTCGTGTGTTACGGGGCTATTTTCTTTTCGTTCTTTTCAGCTTCTTTTGCCTGTTTGTACTTCTTCGTAACTGGCTCTTTACCGGCAGCGACGCGTTCTTTATTGGCCTTGATTTGCTTCTCGTCTCGGAAGCTCAGTTTAATTGGAGTTCCCGCGTAGTTGTAGGTGTCTCGGAGGAGTCGTTCTAGGTAGCGTTTGTAGCTCCAGTGAACGAATTTAAGGTTACTTCCGTAGATAACAAACCAAGGTGGCGCTGTATCGGTTTGTACCATGTAGCGAAGCTTCGGGTGAGTATTCTTAAGACCAGCTGGTGGATGCTTCTGGACGGCACGCTGGAGTAGATCGTTCAGGACGCGGGTCTTCGTCTCCTGCTTACGGCGCGCATCGATATCGAGAGCGAGGTCGAAAAGCTTCGTGACGTTCTGTCCGGTTACGGAAGATGTAAAGATAAGTGGTGCCCAAGGTGTGAAGTTAAACGTACGCGCAATCGTTGGTGCGAGTGCATCACGGGTATAGGCATCTTTTCCTTCAACGGAGTCCCATTTACTAATGACGAGCGCCATTCCCTTGCCCGCTTCGTCGATAATACCCGCAAGACGTTGGTCAAGCTGCGTGTTAAGTTCGTTGACATCCATAAGGAGGAAGCAGATGTCTGCCTCTTCAATTGCCTGGAGGGTGCGGAGCACGCTAAACTTTTCGATACCAACTTCTTGTTTTCCAGGCTTTCGCATACCAGCGGTGTCGAGGAGCTCGATGTCCCTACCACCGTAGCGAAGGGCAACACGGTTTACATCGCGGGTTGTACCAGCAATGTTCGCAACAAGTGCCTGCTGCTTTCCGGCGAGTGTGTTGAAGAGATGTGATTTACCAACGTTTGGACGTCCAATAAGTGCGACGCGGAGAACATTGTCGGAGGCCGCCTCATGGCGCGCAGGAATGTGTGCGACGATTTCGCGGAGTACTTCAACGACGCCACTGTTGTGCTCTGCACTCGTTGGAACGATGGTCTTAATTCCGAGACGCTTAAACTCGTCAAGTTCAAGGCTTTCTTTGAGGTCTGACTTATTCGTGGCGAGAATAACGGGTTTCTTCGATCGGAGGGCTTTTTTGGCGACGAAGCGGTCGTGGTCGCTCACATACTGAGTACGGTCGACGACAACGACAATAACATCTGCAGCATCTGCAGCTTCGGTGATTTGTTCTTGAATGGATGCTTCAAATTCGTCGTTTGGGTCTTTAAGTCCAGCTGTGTCGACGAGCCAGAATTGATGGTGGTCAAATTCAACCTTACCGAGGACATTGTCTCGGGTGGTACCAGCTTCACGAGCAACAATCGCCTGCTGTGCGCGAACCATACGGTTAAAGAGCGAGCTCTTACCGACGTTCGCTTGACCGATAATTGCTACTGTTGGGAGTTTTGTGGCCATATTAGGGGTAATTATATCATATATTAAGTTTGTTCGCTACCATAAGGAAAAAGGTGTTGATCGAAAACTCTCGATCAACACCTTTACATCGAGCAGTGTCTATCGAAAAGACCGTACCCATGCCTTCAGAAGGTCATCGAGTCCCTTACCGTATTGCCATGAGTAGTTGGGGCGGAGATAGTAGGCGGCGTCACGCAGGGTGGCTATACCGATCATCAGTCCTGCCCTACCGAACACTTCGTTAGTGGCCTCACTTGCATCCCGTGGCCACCGTGTTTCTGGTGACGCGATATAACGAACATCCAGTTCAATACCATGTCGTTGCTTGAGATCGTGCATGACGGTACGAAGCAGTCGATTGAAGAGCCTCGTCGCAAATGGTGCAGAGAGACCCTGAGTGGCTGCGAAGGCGATCAGATCCTCTTCAGTTACATATCCATCGGGTACGTTGGGAGCGCTAGAATTGGGCATAACCCACTCCTTCGATGAGTCGGTGGTCGATGTCTTAATTAGTATAGCATGCGAAATAAAAGACCCCGATGCTGATCGGGGTGTGAATCGCGATGGATGTGTTGCCTTGGCGTCCGCTCGCACGAGCGGACGCCAAGGCGCGATGTCAGAACGTGTCCGGCAACAGACCGCCGTCCCACGCCGAGTCGTTCGCGGGAACGTCCCGGAGGTTGTTGACGGTCCGGGCGACGGCGGACATGTAGTCCTTGGGCATCGTGATCGTGGTCTGGTTGCGACCACTGCCGATCGTCACGATGACCTTGTCACCCTTGACCTCTGCCGTGGTGCCGCCGGCACTCGCCTTGCGACGGCCCTGGTTCAGGGTGTCGTGGAGCAGCGAGAACTTGACCTTCCAGCCATTGCCGCGCTTGCCCCCCAGCGGGTAGAAGTGCGCGTCGCTGGACTGCGGACCATCGACCTCGATGATGATCTGCTTCGGTTCGCTGCTGCCACCCTTTTCGAGGGTGCAGCTGGCTTGTGCTGAAAACATGATCGCCTTTCGGCTCGGTTTCTGATGTCCTCGTCAGTATAACCTAGGGGACTCTGTTTGTGAACCCACGAGTGCAATACTAATAAATATCCCTGTAGCGTCTACCGGAGGGGTGACGCTACAGGGGGTCTGACTCACTCTGCGGAGTACTTCTCGGGGTGCTCGCGCAGGTTGCGGATGGTGGATGCGGTTTCGGTTGCGTACCGCCTGGTCATCACCAATTCGGTGCGACTCCGTCCCGAGCCGATGGTTACCTTGATGAACTCGGTGCCTCGGTATTCCTTCTGGCCGGTCTTGAACGTTACCGTCTTGGAGCCGTGCCGCTCGATTGTGACGCCGCCGCCACTGACCCGTGCATTGTTCCTGAGTGTGACTTCTTCGAACAGACGGAAGTCGATCGTCCAGGATTCTGTCTTGGACCGTCCGCGCTTCTTCCCGTTCGTGACCATGGGGATGAGCTTGAAGGTGCGGCTGCCGACTTCGTGTTCGAAGACGACAGACCCCTCTGTTTTGACTCCGGCGGTTGTGCGCGTGACGTTCGGTTCTGCAGTGAACATGATCGCCTTTCGGCTCGACTACAAGTCTTAGCTAGTATAGCTTGATGTGTATGAATTGTTAAATGAATTGAGAAAGTTACTAAAAAAGAAAGTACCCCAGACATCGCACATGGTGGATGTCTGGGGTGTCTGGTGTACGACCTCCTCATCTACCTGTTGTAGCGGGCGGATGGGCGTAGCACTTAGGGCTGAAGTCTACCCTTCACCGCACAACCGAATGGCGCTCTCGATCAGGTTGTCCATCGCCTTTCTGGGGCGCGGGAGGCGCTTCACGGCGGTGTGGAATTCCTGCAGGCCCTTGAGGGAAATCAGAATGTCCGCTTGCCCTTCGTGACTTTCAAGAGTGATAGATACTTCGTCTACTTCGAGCGCGAGACGAACGTCACCTACTCCGGCGTGGTGATCCTTGAGAACCGTCTCAATGAGCTCAAACGAGAGCTCCCACTCTGTCCCGCCATTGGGCATGCGAAAAATCGCGTGTACGATCCGAAAGGGATCGTCGGAGTTGACGAAGAGTTCCACTGACAGCGGCACTCCATCACGGAACTTCGCCGGGAGCATCGCACGGGCTTGCTTCACTTTAGCCACAGGCACCTCCTGTACTCGGGTGGCGAAGATATTATATCATGTTTTTAATATTCTGCTCCCCATGAACGTTCTTCATATTCTTTTTAAGATACATCGATAACCTTTTAATCTTGCGTCAATAGGTGATATAGTTACTCCTGGAATCCCAGCGACCTTGAAGGGTGAAAATGTCTAGGAGAATCGGACTGGATGTGGGTGGTGTCATCATCGACGCCCTCGCCAACGACGGTACGGATACGGACCTTCGTGGGGATAACTTCATGAAGACGACAGCCGTTCCGGGCGCCTACGATGCCGCAAGGTACTTGGTCGGAAAGTACGGCCGAGACAACGTTGGCATCATCTCCAAGTGTGGCGAGATCATTGAGAGGAAGACACGACTGTGGCTTCTCGGAAATGACTTCTACGTCTACACCGGCTTCGACCCCGCGAATCTCAGGTTCTGTCGTACACGGGCAGAAAAAGCTCCGATCGCGCGGGAGATGGGTCTCACCGACTATGTTGACGACCATGCCGATGTCCTACGGTACATGCAAGGGATCGTTGACGGCCGATTCCTCTTCGGCCCCCAGCGAGATCCGCTGCAGAACACCAGCGGCCTGATCGTCGTCAAGAATTGGGCGGAGGCGCTCACGTATATGTAAGCGTCTCGTCATCCCACCCGTATGATCAAGAAATAATCCTCCTGATCAACGTCGGGTGGGTTATTTCTTTTAAAAGAGCTAAGTAGCAATACGGGGAATGGTAAAGGGCCGTCCGCGCTTTTGCGGACGGCCTTGTCGAATAGGGCTAGGCTGACTTGAAGTGATGGCGAATTGCCCCAAGGCGTGCTCTGCGAGCGGCTGCCATCGTTGGGAGCGCCGCATCTTGGAGCTGAGTCGCCGCAGCGGGAATTTCGTCTATGCGGCTTCTGACCAGCAGCTTCCCGCTATGGACAGCATCCCGCATCTTCGGTACCGTGCGCCAGGGGATATTGGAGTCAAGTAGTAGCACCCGACTCCCAGCCTCTAGTGCTGCGACACCTTCACGCCGAGAACCATCTCCACCTCCAACGATCAGAAGGAGATCTGGCACAAGGCCCACGATCTTCTCGCGTTCTTGATACGTGTTCCCGTAGATCACCATATGGTCGCGAGGCGCCATGGTCGACATTCCTTCAAGGGGTGATACTCCAAATGTCGGAATGTTATGCTCTGCAGCGAGTACTCCGCTGATCCCAAGTACTCCCGCGCCCGCCGCTCCATCGGACACGAGTGCGGTCCCTCGCTGATTGGTGGTCAGGTGGTGATAGAAGGCCTCCAGTAGATCTGCTTGATGAGTGCAGGATATGCCGATTGAAGCATACCCTGAGACGCCCCATATCAGTCGCGGCTGAGCAAACACTCGCGCTAGGAACGCTGCTCCTGCCAGGAGCGAATCTGTCTTGCCGCCAGCTTCATGTACGGCTATACGGAGCGTCCTATCGGCTACATACACGCGACCGGTCGCCCTGAGTACCCTTGGGTCGGCGGCGACGGTACGATCACTTCCATGGTGCGGGTATGTAACACCTCCTAGTGGTTCGGGTACCAACGGTACCGCTTCGAACTGATTGCCGTTTTTCCTCAACGAAGCCAGCGCAGTTTTTGCGCTTGGCAGCGATGCCTTCGACATTCGTTTATCATATCATAGTATATGGAGCATATCTTCTGTGGGTCTTACATCTCCATAGCAGCGGAAAAACGTGGTAAGTGTGGCTTGGTCTAAAGCAGATGATTGTCCAATAAGTGCATCGGAAATCATTGTCACCTTATACTGAAGCTCATACGCATCGCGTGCTGATGCTTCGCAGCATACATTTGTCACCGCGCCTACGACAATAAGTGATTCTATTGCTTTTTCTTGTAGCTGCTGGTGAAGCGTTGTTTTGCCCGGAAAGAATGCGCTATGACCTTGTTTTGTAGTATGAATATCCCCTGCCTCAGCTCGGAGTTCGGGCCAGAGTTTCGTTGCATCTCCATCGTTTTGACCCATACGCTCGTAGGTATCGGTGGTCATTTCGCCAAAAACGGCGCGAAAGATCTCTGGAGCATTTTGGATGGGTGTCGTCACCCAGGCCACAACCCCACCTTTTTGGCGAAGCGTACTGGCAAGTATGTTGATGTTGTGGGCTACCTGCTGTACGTTTGGTTTGTCACGGCCAGTTCCTCTGTCGAGATCAATAACGACGAGCGCTGTCCTGGTTGGATCGATTGTCGGAAACGCATGAAGTCTGCCTCGTCGCCTGAAAACTTTCTCGACGACTTCTTGGGGAATTATCCCGCTTGGATGTCTTACTAATTGTTTGATCATTACTTTACTCCTGCATGTACGGTGAGTGTTTTTGATTTTGTATCGAGGGTTGCCATTGTACCGATCGGCACGGCGAGTGGACGTTCACCGTGGCCAAGCGGCAATCCTCCAAGTATAGGGACGTTAAAACGTGCGAGTCTGTCGCGGAGTACGTCAACTGCCGACCAACTTCCCTGCGTGGTTGCATCGCTCCCGCATTTGAAATATTGACCAACTGCAACTCCAACGATGCCTTTTAAATAGCCGGCATTTTGTAGCATCGTTAGTTGTCGGTCAATAAAGCCAAGTCGTTTATCGACATCTTCGAGAAGGAGGATGGCTCCCTCGAAACGTGGCAGTGTCCAGCCTGCGGCTGTCCCCATCATATCTTGGTTGCCTCCGAGTAAGACACCCTTCGCTGCGCCAGCTGTGGTAAGGTGTGCGGTTGGCTCGTCTTCACGCGTTCTAATAATAACTGGATCGGTGGTAAACACGGCATTTTTGAATGACCTTGATGTTTCGTTGCCAAAGCTCTCGTCCCAGACGGCGCTGTGAAGTGTCGGTATGCGGCACTGTTTCCATAGGGCGAGCTGGAGAATCGTTATTTCGCTAAACCCAACTAAGAGCTTTGGATCGCGTCGAATTGTGTCGAAATCTAGTCCGTCAACAATCCGATACGCACCCTTCCCTCCTCTTGTTGTTATCACCGCCCGTACGGTTGGATCGCGAAACGCATCATTTAGGTCTCTGAGACGATCGGCATCTTTTCCGGCCATGTACCCATATTCATCGAAGACGTGCGCGCCAATTTCAACGATAAGCCCAAGATTTTCAAGGAATGTTTTTTGTTTAGCAACCCATTCATGTGTTGGTGTACTAGCGGGTGATACTAATCGAACTGTATCGCCGCGTTTTAGACGCGAGGGAATAAGCGCTCCCTTTTGAGTCATTGGTATCTCCTTTTTTATTTTTCTCATAGCCTCTCTCAGACTCACTTCATTGTAGCATTAGCATAACGAGGCTCGTATCGTAGTTACTACAACGCGTGCGCTTTTATGCCCTCCTCTTACCTCGTAGTATGCAAAACGCTGCTCGTGGCAGCGTTTTACGGTATCGAATTGTTTTTGCGTAACTCTTTTTCTATTCCCAGCGAAATACCCTAAAGGCAATGAAGTAGATGACAATCATCCAAATGCCGATAAGGCCGAGTTGTGGGAGGATATCGATGAAATGCTTGCCTTCTGTAGCGATAAGGCGGATGCCATCAATGATTGGTGTGAGAGGGAGAATTCCTGAGAGATTCTGAAGCCACTCTGGCATAATGTAGCGCGGGAAGAATGTTCCTGACAGGAACATCATCGGGAAGACGACGATATTAGAGAGCGGTGCGGCTTGCCTCTCATTCTTTGCCCATCCACCAATCGCGAGTCCTATACCAAGGATGGTAATAATCCCGATAATGAGAAAGGCGGCTAGCTCGAAGTAATTCCCTACCACCTGGAGGTGGAAGACGAGTATTGCGACGATAAACATGACGGTGAGGCTTACAAGTCCTATTGTTGCTTGTCCAATCATTGTTGAGAGGAAGTACTGCCAGACACGAAGTGGTGTGGTGCTAAGACGGCGTAGGATGCCCATCTTCTTAAGTTCTGGGAAGACGTTTACAGGCCCAAAGATACCCATACCGATAAGTGAGAAGCCAAGAAGGCCTGCAAACGTGTAGTCAAAGGCTGTAAGACTTTTTTCGCTGAGTTGTTCTGTCTTAACAGTGAATGGCATGTTTACATTGACGAACTGTGCGTTGATCTGTTTAAACTGTGCCTCAAGTACGCTTCCTAGTGCTTGGCCGGACTGTGCATTGTTCTGGGTGTATACAACTTCAGCTTGGCCACTTGGCGTCTTCTGACCTTCTTTTACCGCCCCGAAGTCCTTTGGAAGAACAATTGCAGCATCGAGCTCAGAGCGGCTCATCTTATCCTTTGCCTTGTCGAGACTTGTGACCTCCTTGTTGACCTTAAGCACGGAGCTATCTTGGATATTCTTTGTGAATTCTTTTGCAAAAGAGGTGTCTGATTCGTTAATGACAGCTACCTTGAATGAGACGCTGTTGTTACCACTATTGAGACTTCCAAATACGAAGAGGAAGATGAGTGGGAAAATAACCCCGAAAAAGACAGCGAGACGATCGCGGAAGAACCGCTTCGTATTAATTTTTGCAAATACTCCTACGGTATAGAATGCGCGTTTAAGATCGGTTTTCTTATTGGCCATCTCGAAGCTCCTTGCCAGTGAGGTCGATGAATACATCTTCTAGGTTTGCCTGTTCGACGTGCTGCTTCTTTTTGAAGCCGCGATCGAGCAGTTGCTTAATAAGGTTCTTTGGGGTGTCGATGGCGACAATCTTGCCATTGTCCATGACAGCAATGCGGTCGCAGAGAATTTCTGCTTCGTCCATGTAGTGAGTTGTCATGATGACGCTGATGCCTTTGTCGCGGACTTTTTCGATAAGATCCCAAAGGTGGCGACGCGCTTGAGGGTCAAGTCCAGTAGTTGGCTCGTCGAGGAAGAATACTTTTGGCCCGTGAACGAGTGCCGCGGTAATGCTAAGGCGCTGTTTCTGGCCGCCCGAGAGGTCTTCGACATAGTTGTTTGCCTTCTCTTCAAGCTCGACATCGCGGAGGAAGTCCATTGGATCAACCTTCTCGCCGTATGCGGCAGAAAAGAGTTCAATGACTTCTGTTAGTTTTGTCTTATCCTGGAAGGCTGGCGTCTGGGGCTGCACGCCAATGAGATATTTGATCTCCTGCGGGTCCTTTGCAACATCGATGCCATCGATAATAACGCTGCCCGAGTCGATCTCGCGGAGTGTTTCCATCATTTCGAGTGTGGTCGTTTTACCGGCCCCGTTTGGTCCTAGGATGCCGAAAATTTCCCCTTTTTTGACGGTAAAACTAATTCCGTCGACTGCCTGCTTATCGCCGTAGCGCTTTTTCAGGTCTTTTACTTCTACCATTGCTTTCATTCGATAATCATATCACATTTTATAGGGATAAACAGTAGCTTAATAGGGGTTAAAGTGGTACTTTGAGCGAGGCTAAAGCATCTGCGTCGGTACATATGGCTTATCGCCAAGCATCTCTAGGGAGTATGGACCAAATTGTGTTCGATGAAGATAGGTTACGGTATAGCCGAGTGCGGCAAATGTGCGTCTGATTTGGCGATTGCGACCTTCGTTCATGCTTGCTTCATAGGTTGGGGTGTCATCAAGGCGGCTGACGAGGAATTTACTTATACCATCATCAAGCTGCACGCCAAAGTCGCTGATCATTTGCTGGTGAAGTGGCTCGAGCGGATGGTCAAGTCGTACATGGTAAACCTTGTTCTTACGAAATTTTGGATGCGTCATGCGAAAGGCAAAGTCCCCGTCGTTAGAGAGGAGGAGGAGTCCTGAGCTGTCTTTATCGAGCCGGCCAACTGGTTTGAATGCTCGGTACGCTTCGGGGAGCAAGTCGTAGATCGTTGGATTGTCCCCTTGCGCTTTGCGCGAGCAGACATAGCCGACAGGTTTATTGAAAAGAATGTAGGTATGTTTTGCTGAAGCGTCGAGTGGCTTACCATTGACTGCTATAGTGTCACCTTCATTAAAACGGGCACCGAGCGTTGCTCGCTGACCGTTGATAGTAACATGGCCCTTTTCTATTAACTCGTCAGCTTCACGACGAGAAACGCCAATGTGAAGTGCGAGGTGTTTATTGAGCCGTTGATTTTGAGAGGTGTCTTCTGACATTGCTCTATGATTATAGCATTACTGCTGAGTAGGCGGCTGCGGACCTTGGTGGAAGGGGTTAGGGATTGCACCAGACTGGCGTGGCGTTTCTTCAAAAGAGAGTGTTGATTCGGGCGCGTCTGCAGGGTCACTCACTGGCGGAGTCGCTGGTTGGCTTGGCGTGAATGGAGCAGTTGGTGGCGTAGGCTGTGTAAATTGAGGTGTAGGAGAGGTTTTTGGGGCCTCAGACACTGCAGGTTGCTGCTGTGGGGTGAATGGACTTGAAGACGACGTCTGCGCTGAAGAGGCTGATGGTGCTGGCGATGGAGTTGAGCTTGGTGCTGGACCTTGCATCGGTGCGCTAAAAGAGTCTTCGTTTAGCTCTTTCTCCATAAGGCTGCCAATATCCTTAGATGAGGTTGGTTGAGAGATGGGGTGTATAACACGCTCACCGAGACCTGCGGGTCGCGGCGTTGAGAATGGTGCTGTTGGCTGAGGAAGTGTACTTGGCTGTGGCGCTGCTGGTGCTGGCGTCGGTGCCTGCGCTGCAGCGGAAGCCTGAGGTGTAGGTGCTGCTGGCTGTGGGGTACTTACCATTGGACGAGGTGGAACTGCAGGAGCAGCGGGTCGTGTTGCTGCTGGAGCTGCAGGGCGACTTGTGTTAAACATCTGTGCTGGTGTTTGACGAGCAGTTGGGGCGTCGCCGAGCACATCGTGAACCGTTCGAACGACATCTTCAATACCTACCTGCGACTTAACGAGGTAACGATCTGCGCCAAGTGCCTCTCCTCGGGCACGTTGATCCTCGCTGGAGAGAGCGGTCATCATGATTACTTTGATGTCTTTTGTTTCTGTGGTTGAACGAAGGATATCGAGCATATCGAATCCGCTAATCTTTGGCATCATAACGTCGCTCACGATAAGTTGAGGGCGCTCTTTGATAGCCATGGCAAGTGCTTCTTCCCCGTCACCTGCTGATACTATGTCATAGCCTTCGGCGAGAAGACGAACGCCGTAGATTTCTCGTAGGCTTTTGTCGTCTTCAACAAGTAATATTTTGGTCATAATACCTCCTATTGTACGCAAAGCCTATTGAAAATGCTATAGCGCTTATGCTTAATTTTCCCGTCGAGGAGGTACGGGGACGCCACTTGGTCGACTGGTGACATATTGATCAGGGTGCTGCTCAATGCTTGTAAGCGGAGTATTTGGACGTGCTGTTCCTGGAGCAGCGGGTCGATAGTACGGTGCTTCAGGGCCCACTGAAATAGGTGCTGGCGCTGGTTGAGGTGCAACCTGCTGCACGGGCGAAGTGGTCTGCCCGACTGGAGATTGAGTGGTTTCTAGAGGTGTCGAAGGTGGCGTGACTTGCTGATTAATAGATTGAAGCTGCCTTGCGATTGTGTCGGCTGGCGCATTTGTATAGGTAGCGTCCGCCGCCTGGACGGGTTGCGGTGTGGTTGGTTGGATCGGTGTGTACGTTGGTACGGATGTAGGGGTTGGCTGGGTTGATTGCGAGACGCTATGCACGACAGGCTGTGGTGTGGCTATAGAGGGCGTGGAAGGAGTCTCCTTGACAGGAAGAATTGGCTGTTCAATCGTTGCCTTCCCTATCTCGGGTGTGGCTGAGGGTGCGGAGGATTCAATGAGCCGCATTGCTTCTTCGTGGTCGATACGAGGAATCTCAAGGTAGAATGTGCTGCCTCGTTGATATTCACTCTCAACCCAAATGCGACCGCTCATAGCCTCGGCAAGACGTCGACTGAGATACAGCCCTAGGCCGGTACCCCCAATTTCTCTCGTATCACTATTATCGACCCGGTAAAACTTTTGGAATAAATGTCCCTGATCTTCTTTAGGAATGCCAATACCGGTGTCCGAGACACTCACGACAACATGATCGTTATCTCCTGTGACATCGATGACGACATCACCCTTCGGGGTGTATTTAATGGCGTTTTCGACGAGATTAGAGAGTATTTCGCGGAGATGATCGTTATCGACATTCGCATAGTAGACAGGACTCAGGCGGCGTTCCCCACCCTCTTGCGTTCCAGTGTCGTCTGGCTGAGGTTTATAGAGGACGTGGAGCCCTTTCTGATCGGCCTGTGGCTTTAGCCCTTGCACAATGTCATGGGTGAACTCGACGACGTCGACCACTTTAGGGTTGTTTGCCATTCGTCCATCGTCAGCTTTGGTGACGTCGAGAAGATCTTGGAATAGCCGACCAAGGTGTTGAGCAGATTCATGAGCCTTGGTGATAAAGTCACGTGCCTTCTCGTCAATTTGTGCGGTATTTGGATTCAGAGCAAGCCCAAGATACCCTTCAATAGAGGCAACTGGTGTGCGCATCTCATGACTCGCCGTACTAATGAACTCAGCCTGCTCGCGTTCCTCTGCTTTTTCGCTAGTAATGTCACGGAAAACAATAATGACACCTGCGCCCATTTGACCAATCGGTGAAACGACGAGGGCGATTTGCTTCTTCTTCCCTGTACTGGTGAGGAGGACAAGATCGCTATTAGTTACCTCTTTATTTGTTGCAAGAACCTGTGTAATTGGATCGTTAGCGGGCGTAAGTTCAGCGTCGTTTTTGGTAACCAGTTTTAAGACGGATTTGTAATCAAGAGACAGTGCATCCTGTCTTCCCCAGCCTATGATCTGTTGGGCTGCCGGATTAATGAGCTGGATGACGCCTTTACCATCAAGTGCGATAACACCGTCTGCAATGGCATTAATGACAACCTCGGATTTGCTCGCAACCTCGCTGAGCTCAGTAGCAAGTTCGCGGTATGCAGTCTGTGTTCCCTCTTCGCGGGATGATTTCTCGTGCCAAATGAAATAGCTAATGCCGAGCGGTAAGAACCCGGCGAGGAGCGCAGCGACAATGGTATTAGAACCAAGTACGCCACCTGTTAGTTGGAGGATGAGAAATGCGAGTACTGCAATTGAGAGTGGAGCAACCCCATATAGCCCAAAGACGCCAGCAAATACTGAGACGATCATCCAAAGTGCGAGAAATGGTGACGACGCCCCCCCTGTTGTGAGGATGAGAAGTGATGAGGTTGCACAGAGGATAATAAAGGCTGCGTATGAACCCCAAAAAACATACTTTTTCGGCGCCCACAGATAAGAAATGAAGCTGATAGTAAGCGTTATCCCTGCAGAAATTGCAGCACTGTGCGGTACGAGAAGTGATGAACTAATGCTCGAGACATCAGCAAAATACGCCCAAAAATAGAGAGCGAGTATGACTATGGAAACAGCCATGATCGCCTCACAGATACGGCGATGCCAAAAGCGTGTCAGATTACGTGGTTTGATAGCGCCCCCTATTTGATAGCGATACTTCTTATGGATAGTATGTCGTAAATATGCGATTGATGCAAGACTGAGAAGTACGTATAATCTGGAAGGCAATCAACGAACCCTGAGGAGGGTGCCATGAGGGAAACGACACCGGCGAGGATCATCGACGGACGCCGTACATATAGCTATGAAGGTGCGACGGCAGGAGAACTTGACCGCGTGGAGATGGCGGTCAAGGCTATTCCGGGTGTTATTTCTGTCGATGGACAGATTGAAACGTCGACGGGTCGTGCTGAGATTCGCCTTTCGCTTGCGGCTGATGTTCGGCCGAGTGATTGGCATAGCATCGACCGGCAGGTAGCTGCGATTGTCGGTTGACCTGCGTTGATCTGACGCGAGCTAGGTGAGGCGATCGAATTTCGACGCTTCACCTAGCTCAATTTTTGATAAGTACTTTGTAGGATTGATACCCCGCGGAACTTTTCCGCGGGGTATTGTTTGCATACCACTCCGACTACTGCGCCTTTCGGAGCGCCCAGTTGCAGGCCATCTCGATGAGACGTCGGTTGTCGGGGACGCGGATCATGTACGGGAAGCCGTCGAGCTTCCGCCCGTCGAGCGCTTCGCGGAGGATATCCTCCGCAGATCGCCATATGACGCGCTCGACCTTACCCGGTTCGAGCTTGCATGTGTCCGGGTTGATGCCCGGAAGAACAAGCCCCCAGTTGCAGTCGACGGTCCTGTGCTGCCAGCCATGGCCTGACGGCATATCAGTACGAGTAGTGCCGAGGAAGTCCGCGTTGGACCCCTCGAACAGCTTCTCTGTGAGTGGGTAGCCGATCTCCTCAGGAAACTCCATGATGAGTGTCCGTGCAGAGCGGACTTGGATGCTGGCACCGAGTCGTGCGATTCCGGCCGGGACATGTCCCGCCCCACCTGTCGGATCCCACGTATTTGGGGAGATGACGCAGTCGGGACCGCGCAGCTGGCATAGCATGTTGCCCTTGCCGTCGGTTACGAAGCCGTGCGCACCGAGATGTAAGTCGCCGTTCTGGTGAATGAGGTGCTTCGGCTTGATTTCACCCGTAGGATTACCCCTTTCGTCGATGACTTCGAGCAGTTCTTCCGTACCCACAGATCCTCCTGGAATGCATAAGGACACCCGATTGGTGTCCTCGAGGGTAAAATCAACCTACTTTTATAAGCCGACTCTACAAAATTGATTCTATAAGAAAAGACACGGCACTACAACAGTAATAGAGCGTGTATTGAATGGGTGAGAAGATATTTTATTGAAGATCATCCTTGAGCAACTATCTTCTCGCCCCTGGACAATGTGGTCATTTCTTGATAGAATATGCGAGTAATGGCCTCATCGTCTAACGGTTAGGACACCAGGTTCTCATCCTGGCAATCGGGGTTCGATTCCCCGTGAGGTCACCATGATATTATCCAGGTTAAAAGAGTTCCACTATTTATCAGTGGAACTCTTTTTCTGTTGGCTGCCCTTGTAGGAATGAGTTCGATTCCTCTACGGGCTATGAAAATGTTGAAGAAGTTGAAGTTAGAGGGTTCCTAGCGGAACTTGGAAGACGCAGAATAGTCTGAAGTGAATGATGGGCCGAGTAGGATAAATGTCACCCCACCAAATTTGATAATCTGCGTTGACCAGAACACCATTTTTTGTTAAAACTGGTGTAATGGCAAACGATCTATTGAAGCACCATTTTCCACCAAATCTTGATTCCATTTGGGACAAAGATTTTGCAATTCAACTTGCAGCAACGCAAGGTGCTATTAGTGGCCTAAACCAAGCGGTCCCTCTTCTTCTCAATCCCGAACTTCTTAAACAACCATTACTCGACAAGGAAGCAGAATCAAGTTCTCGTCTAGAAGGTACGCAAGCTTCTGCAGAAGATGTCTACAAGGCAGAGTTGAAGAATGATCCCGAGAAAAATGATGATGTTCAGGAGACCAAGAATTATCGTCGCGCATTGGAGACTGGTGTTGAACTAATAAAATCCGACCCTCTGAGCCAGACGGTTATTCGGCAAATCCATCAAACCCTTATGGATGGAGCTCGTGGTCAAACAAAAAACCCTGGTAAGTATCGGACTGGGAATGTATGGATCGGAGCGCGCGGAACTGGCGTTGATGAGGCACGGTACGTTCCACCGGATGCGCTCCATATCCCCGAACTGATGGGTAAACTCGAAGCCTTCATTAAGGATGCTAACGTTCATCCATTAATTGCCTGCGGCGTTATCCACCATCGTTTCGAAGCCATCCACCCATTTGAGGATGGTAATGGGCGAACCGGAAGAGTGGTTGTAACACTCTACTTACTCAAGACGGGCATGCTTGCGGCACCTATGCTCCATCCAAGCGGCTACTTTGAAAAGAACCGTAGTGATTATATGGATGCCTTACACGCTGTTGATACAAGCCAAGATTGGTATACGTGGCTTTCATTCTTCTTGAAGGGCATTCAAACTCAGGCTGAACTTTCGTTAAAAGTTGCCAGAGAAATCGATGGGCTCTTTAAGTATGACAGGGAATTAATTAAAGACGCTACCGCCCACCTCAATCTTTTACGGGTTTTAGAATTCTGTTTTACGCAGCCCTTTGTAAGCGTAAGGCTCATTTCGGATCGGCTTGATATACCTATCCAGACAGTTCGGCGTTACGTTACTACGCTCGAGGATAAAGGTATACTTTATCTCTCTGAAACGCTCGAGAGAGGAGAGAAAGTTTATGAGAATAAAGCTCTCCTTGAAATATTGAGGCAAATCTAGATGAGCGATAAGCGTAAGGCAAAGAAGTCTCCGGACCAGAAGCTGTTTGATCAGTATCTACAGCATATGGAAAACAATGACCTAGTGTCGGCGATAGGCGCGCTTAACCCGTGGGATTTAATTCTGATATAGTTATGGAGTGAAAACTATCGATATTCTCTCAGAGCTTGTAACGCTGTATTCTGAGTCTGGCAAAGAATCATCAGCTGCAGACCATATTGAAGCTTGGCTTACTAAATATACGCATCAAAAAGTTACACGCATCGGCGATAACGTGCTGGTATACATTCCTGGCACAAATCAAAATAAGTGTCTCATTTTTAACGGCCATACAGATACCGTAAAAATAGGTGACCGAGCTAACTGGCGAACCGACCCACTTGCATTGACCGAGAAAGACGGCAGATTATACGGTCTTGGAGTGAGCGATATGAAGGGCGCGATTGCCGCCATGATGGAAATGGTTGCAAGCTATGACAATGCGCTGCCTGCATGCGATATTTATTGTATGTTCGTTGTCGAGGAGGAGACTACGGGGAATGGCACAAATGACACACTCAACTACCTAAAACCCCACCTTAGCAAATATGAAGACGTAGCTGCTATTATTGGTGAATCTACGACGCTCAAAGCGGTTCTTGGCCACCGTGGTAATGCATTTGTTAGAGTGACATTCCAAGGGCAAGGCGGACACGCCTCGCGCCCGCCAGAACCTCAACGACAAGCTATTCATAAAGCACAGGTCTTTTTGGAGTCGATCGAAAAACAGCAAGCACTGTGGTCTAAAAAATACACTGATCCGCTCTTGGGAACCGTTAGTATTACCTCCACGGGGTTAGAAGCGGGCACGGGAGCTATGAATCAAATACCAACCAATGCCACTGTAATACTTGATGTCCGAACCGTACCGACTTTACATGCAAAACTTAAAGAGGAACTTACTGCGTGGGGAGATGCATACGATGCAAGTATACGAATAATCAACCCATATCCGGTTGGATTTTGTGATCCATCCGAACGCATCGCGGAGGTGGTCATGCATCTAACTGATCAAAAAGAAGTACAAGTTACGCAGGGTGCTACTGATCAGCAGTTTTTTACTCGAGCAAATATTCCTGCAGTTATTTGTGGGCCTGGCGAGAAATCAGCTATCCATGCGCCAAATGAATATATAGAGAAGAGCCTCTTAGTGAACTGCACTGAAAGATATATGCAAATAATTTCAGCCTGGGCGGCCTAATTGTTCTAGTCTTTCGGGTATTAATACTAGGCTAGGCCACAAGTGTTCCGCATTGAGTCGTTGCGCTCACCATGAGATTTATTCATCCAAACCGGAAACAGCACCCCTGTTGCCGTTTGTTTTTGTCCTCGGATGAGGAATTGAAATGAGCGACCAAGGATGGTGTAATTACGTCCTGACGGCTATTTTGACAGCTACCCGATCGTCGTCGCCCGTTTACAGTTTGTGAAGGTTTTATTTTGAACCATTATGTCAAAGATAGCAAGAAACGAAAAGACAGACAAAGAAATGAGAAACGACTGCAAAGGGTCGAAATGATTGACTTATAGCAATTATCTCGCCCTCTAGGACACTTGGCGCTTGAAAACGTTACTAAGCTTCACAAGCAACCACCCAAGCAGCATGGAAACTGCCAAAATAGCAATGCAGTAAATAAAGACTCCGCCGTAGCCCTCTACCTTGTCTGGGTTAAGAAAGGGATACGGATACCACCCTGTTATACTACCTCGGATTAACGTGTAGGTCACGTACACTATAGGCCACACTAACCAAACTGCAATTTGCTTAACGCGCAGCCTGCTAAGTGGCGGCTGATACATCCAGTCAACTAATACATACAAAGGTAAGATAATGTGCGTCACAATATTAACCCAAGGCATAAGTAAACCTAGGTCTTCGCCTGAAAGCAGGGTTACATAAATGAGTCCGGTAATCGTCATGTACAGCGTAGCCGCGCCCCGAATTAAATCGTCTTTAACGGATGGTTTGCGACGCCTCATTAAGTAAAGGGCGCTAATGACTAAAATGACGCCAGCTACTATATTGCTCAGGTTGGTGAAATAGCCAAGATAGTTGAATGGATTTAGGACGCCGTTCTGTTGTAGGTAGATTGCCTGGGTTACTATTGCAATAAGTGTTAGTGAGCCGAAAAGTAGACGTGCGATTATAAGAATAAGCTTTTTGTTCATACGTCTATCATAAAGCGTAGGATATATTCTGCCTATAAGGATAACGTGAAGAAAACTGACAATTAGAGAAAGAGAGGTACCTTACGCCACTAGCTCGATATCTTCATCCCTGATATTGTGAACGTATTTCTATCATTGACACTAAACTTGACAATAATTATTAATAATTGCAGAATAAGAAAGTCCACCGATCAAGAAGGGACTGATCGTAGTGCTCTGGTTTTCGTTCATCCGTGCGCCGTTCGGCGAGTCGAATGAGCCGCGCGCGAATCACCAGCCGGAACTGGCCGGCGTGATCAGGGGTGGCCAGGTCGCCCTCCATGTCTATGGCGTTCAAGACTGTGGACTCCGCAGGGAATTCCACGGCAAGACCCTCCCTTTTGAGGGGCAGAAGACCTTCGATGGGCTGCGGAGTCGCTACCGCGAGCGGGTCGGCTCAGTGTTTGGAACGGTCGATCTGCAAGACGCACCGAGGCTCCATCTGGAGCAGACCAAAGATGGGTGGTGTGTTCTGAGGATGGGCGGAGCAGAGTCTCCGCACTTCAACGGTCTCATCGCCCGGGCGATGGCTGCGGGCTTCGGAGCCAAGGCTGTCCCCGGTAGGGCGGGCTTCGAGGCTGTTGCCATCGAGGTCGCTGTGGGCGAAGAACTCGCGGCATTCAAGAAGCTCAAACCGATCATCATCAACGCAGCCTGAAGCGATTCAGATCGGAGGCATGCCCGGCACATTGTGCCGGGCTGTTCTTTTTACTGTTTGCATGTAATGTACTTAGACCTCTATGTAGCCTCACTGCTCACGAGGAGATTTTTCTGAGCTATATAGGGTGATTTCGACTGTGGTTTATTTGCAAAAGATTCATGATAGTTGTATAGTTACGCTACTATGAGTGGTTATCTTGAATCGTACTGCCGCTCACCTCGAGAGTTGAGTGAGATTGAACAAGATCTTAGCGTAGAAGTTGCGAAAGAAACCGATAAGTCCTTTGGTATGGTTTTACTTGATTCACCAAGTACTGACGGCTATTTTGGCGCTATTGGCCGTAGTTTAGAAGTGCAACGTGGTTTTGGTGAGATGCCAGAAGATATGGATGGATTGGAGCACACTTCAAAATTTATCTATACCTACGATTATCTTGACGGCACATTCCGTGTGACGCATTCGATGCGCTATTTGGAGCCGTTGGCTGAGCGGCCGCTTGAAGTAGTGCAAAGCCTCCTCGGTGATCTTGAAGGACAGGTGACGTTAGAAGAAGTGGCTGAATATCATGCTATTGATAATCCGGGGTTATGTCTCTACGTTACCACCGACCTTTCAGTGCCCGGTATCTTACCTACTCGGTCAAAACCGTACGGTTTACTTACCTATAAAGCTCTCTTTGAACGGGCAAAGGAAGGTGGGTTTAGTCACGTTCTTGCGTACATGAATAGTAATACGATCCGCTGTATGGGGCGACTTGCTATTCACCCTGAACTCTTATGTGGTCGAGACAATTACACGATTCCGCCCGTGGCTGGTCTGACATTCGAAGCCTACCAGCCGTATGTGGTACCCACAGATCTGCCTGAAGCGAGGGTCTTTGATGATAGTGAATATGCAGCTAGAGTATCACGATGGGGTCGGCAGATTTTAGCGCTTACCCTCCCTTGTATATCGGTTGAGGATGTAACCCGATAGACTAATGGTCTGTTCGGTATTATTTAGGTATCTAAATAAAAAGAGACAATCTTGGGTAGACTGCCTATAGAAAGTAGGATGGGTCTGCTGAGGGAGTTGGACTCCCTCAGCAGACCCCGGCTCTCGTTAGCCTACGACTCCTGCTTCCCCGAAGGGTCAGCTGGAGCTGAAGAGGCCGCCGAAGATGCCGTCGCTCGACGAGCGGTGGTGGTGCGTGCGGTGGTGGCCGCCCTGGTAGTACGTGGCGGGCCGCGGACGGAAGCCGGGCTGGCTGGCGATCGTGGAGATGATCATCTCCAGCTCGCCGGCGTCCAGCCAGACGCCGCCACATCGCGGGCACTGGTCGACGGTCACGCCACGGTTGTTGACCTTGTCGAGCGGCGTGTTGTCGTCCACGCAGTAACGCTGGGTTTCGATACCCCTCATTGTGCTACACCTCCATGGTAACGAGCACTCGTAAGATAGTATATGATTATTGATCGGGTGTCAACTATGTGACTATTTTGTATGGTTACTTGGTTGGTCGATGATACAAAGTGGCATATCCTTGCCGAGCTCAACGGACTGCGGAACAAGAATATTTCCGCCATGGATTCCATCAGGCTTATCGAGGCCAAGATCATTGATGTAGTGCTTTAGGCTAAAGCCGCCGAGGGCATTCTTGAGGCGTTTTCGAACAGGCTCAGTCCAGGCGCGTACTTCAGCGCGTACTTTCTCATCGTCGGCGGCGAAAGACCCATACTCCTCAAGTGTCCTTCCCTCTACACTTACCCAATCTTTCATGAGTTCTTGACCGAGAATGAAGGTATTATCCGGCGTACGAGCGACAAAAAGCTGTTCAGGAGCGGTTATGTCTCGCGTAGCTAGAAGGTGGGTGTGTAGTGCTGACAAGACTTCATATTGCAGTTCAAGGTCCTCCGGGATGGTTGGTTTTTTTGTATCGAATGATTCCTGGCTTGAAGTTGGTGAGCTGATCTTTACTGCAGTTCCCTCGATAGAATAGGTAAAGGAATATTTCCCTGCTCCAAGGAGGCGTGCTCCTGGAATGCGCTCAGTTTCAGGATGAGGCGAGCTCGTAAGAGTGGCAAGCGCATCACGAAGCCGCTCATTGCTTGTGATGAGCTGCTCCCCTTTTATGCTCGCTTGTTGGATATGAAGCTGGTCTAATTTCTTTTTCATAATTCAAAAAATAAAAGGCGCCATTGTTTGAGGCGTCCTAATAGCTTTTAGAACGATACCATTAATGAGGAGATAGGTCAATATATGATAATGCCTCCACCGCGAACGGTGGAGGCGGTGGCGCATATTTTATTTCTCTGGAGTCGTCGATTAGTAGTTAAACACACGAACGTCGATACGTCCTACGTGCGCTTCGGGAATGGTGACCGTTACTGTGACGTCCTCGTCCTTGCGTAGTTGTCTTCCTGAGGTGAGAAGGATGACAGTTGCGAGGACGCCTCGGTTGCCTGCGAGTTCGAGAAGCACCCACCGCTCCTCGGCGAAGCGTCGGGTTGCGCTGACCATGATCTCCTCCGTATCCGAACTCGGAACGACATCGAACACGCTGACCCAGTTCGGAAGGAGGACGAGACCGATTCGCTTGAGCTCGTTATAGTCCGGAATGTGCCAGCGAGCCTCGACCGGTGTGTCTGACGGTGACATAGAAACCTCCATAGATGGCCTGTTTGTAGTATACAGCAAATCAGTATGTGGTATATTTACTGTTGTGTTTTTGATTGTAGAATAATCAGTTTTACGGTTGGAAAATAGAGGCATCTTTGCCATAATGCTTAAGGCGTATTCTATGTGTATGTCCTTTAGGTAGTAGTAAAAGAAGATGGGTGGGACCAATGTATAATCTTCTCACATACGAGTGAATACGAATTCCTTTTAGTTTGACATTATTTATTTGATTTAAAGGAATACGGATTCATGCACGTACTAATTATTGCTCCTGTTCATTCAGGACTCTTATATATTGATTCAGCGCATCGGTTGGGTGCATCGGTGAGTGTCATTACGGCAGATAAAGACGACTTTGCTATTGAGGAGGGGTATAAAGCTAAGCTTGATACCTGCATCCTTGTTGAGGGTCTCCACTCCGAGACACTTATTGCTGCGGCTCGTGCACTTCACAGAACGCAGCCTATCTCAGCCGTAGTTGCAGGGGTCGAGTTTGTGGTCGAGGAAACGGCTGCAGTTGCAGAAGCGCTTGGACTTCCCGGCATGCGTCTTGAGGATGCGAGTGTCGTACGGGACAAATCAAAGATGCGTGGGCGTCTTGAGGATGCTGGAGTGCGGACCGTGCGCTATGCGAAAGCTGGAACGGCAACTGATCTCGAGCAGGTGGCGGACGTGGTTGGCTTCCCTGCTGTTATTAAGCCGCTTTCTATGGCGGGCTCAATGGGAGTTGTGAGAGTTGACGACAAACTTGAGCTCCTCGCTGCCTACGAGGATATTTGTAGTGATCATGTGGGTTGGGGCGATCATATTCCGGGAACGGAAGTGCTTCTCGAAGAACTTCTTGTTGGAACGGAGTACTGCGTTGATGGATATGTTACGCGGGATGGAGCCGTCCACGTCTTTGAGTTCGTCAAGGTTGAACTTGGTCTGCAGCCACACTTTCAGGAAATTGGCTATACTTCGTACCGCGCCGAAGATCTTGACTGTGCTTCGGAACTTCGGGACTACATTATCTCGGTGGCACGAGCGATGAATATTACTGTGGGCCCATTCCATTCAGAGGTGATGCTTACGAAATCAGGACCGGTCCTTATCGAGATTGCAAATCGGCTCCCGGGGGATCATTTGCCGCAACTGACTGAACGAGCGACGGGAATTTCATTTGCTGACGTAGTGCTCGCGTCACTTCTCGCTATTCCCATCCCCGCTCCATCGGTTCCGAAAGCTCGTGTGGCGGCAAGTCAGTTTATTATTGACCCACGTTTTGCGGGAGAAGTATACACTCGTCTTGAGGGCTGGGACGAGATTACGAAGCATGATATGGTTGACGACGCCCACATTTCGATTGCAGCCGGTGAGATAATCTCTGTACAGCAGGATGTTCGCTCCCGTATCGCTGAAATTCAGTTCCATGCTGAAAGCGTGGAGGTGGCGGAAGTATTTCGGGCTAAGATTAAGGAGACGGTTCGCCTTGTTCGCTAAGTATTTCCAAAAGATGCGCACCGAATTATATCGTTCGTATGCACTTCGCTTTGTTGATAGCCTCGCAACAAATACGCTGGTATTCGCGCTTCCTCTTATGATTTATAGTGCGACGAATAGTTTGACATGGTCTGGAGCGGCCTTTCTCATTGAATGGCTTCCTCGTCTTCTATCTCTTCCTGTTGCGGGTGTACTTGTTGATAAAGTGGGACCACGACGTATTTTTATTGCTACTAACCTTGTTCGAGCGGCCGTTCTTTTAGGCACTGCACCCATCATGATGATGCGACCGGGCTGGTGGCCACTCTTTATTGGTATTGCGGTCATTAACGGTATTGCGGGACAGCTGTCTTTTGTAGCTGCTGAACATCTTGGGGTATCGGTGCGCTCAGAAAAAGCGCGTCATGAAGTGCAGTCGGTGCAGGTATCGATTGACCAGACAGTGACTGTCCTTGGACCACTGCTTGCCGGCGCGCTTATTATTGTGAGTGCGCCCACGGTACTAACTGCCGTTGGACTTATGGCGCTCACGAGTGTCTTTGCTGCGCGTACGCTGCAAGTGCATGGAGCAATCCAGACAAAGTCACTGTCAGTTCGTCGGGGCTTTTTGGAGGGCGTGTCGGTGATTGCCTCGAGTCGAACGCTGCAGTATGTGATTGCGGGAACGGTTGCATTTAATCTACTACTGGCGTTTATCACGGTCATGACACCTGCGATTGTCAAAGGGCGATTTGCGGGCACCGATACCGACGTCACACTTCTTTGGGCGGTTGGCGCGGTTGCTTCTATTGTTGCGGTAGCGCTGGCGAGCCGACTCATACGAAGAGGTGGTATTGTACGAATTGGAGCGATCGCTGGCTGCCTCGCAAGTGTTGCGATTGCGTGTGCAAGCATGGCTCACTCCCTGGTCGCCTATGTCATCTGTGTTGCGCTGTTTATCGCTATGGACGGCGTCTATGCCGTCTATATACGAACGGCACGAGCAAAGATCGTGCCGCTTGAACAATTTGGCGTGACTGTGGGAGTAATCGTCCTTCTGTCGATTATCCCCTTCCCGCTTGCTGGACTACTTGTTGCTGTTATTGCGCCGTCGGCACTCTCGGTGGTGCTCGTTGGATGTACGGTTCTTTGTCTTGTTGTTACGATTCTTAGCTATATAAAGATCGATGCGTCACTGCTTGCATCCGAAAAAGTGTAGCTCCTTAGGCTAAACGCCAAAGAGACCGATAATGAGGCCCATGAGCATAATGGTGACGAACTCGTGAGCAATGTTAAGAAGTGTAAGCTTGTACGGTCGTCCTTCAAATACGTCGTGCGTAATAAAGCGAGCTGCGGTGAATCCGAGCCATACCCAGAATGCGGTTGAAAGCGCATCTTGGAGGTAACTGTTATTGAAGAAGTGGTGTGACAGATATGTAACGTGAGCGAGCACGTACGCAGTAATAAGACTGACGATTGCACTGACCACGATCGGGCCTATAACGCTGGACTGCTTAGCGTTTTTGCTCATATCGATTTTGGCAAGTTTGATCCACATATTGCCAAAGACTGGTCGTGCGTACCAGATGCTCCCGACTGCCATTGCACTGAGCATTGCCACGATGACCGCGAAAAAATTTACTTGAACGTCCATAGATACCCTCCCCTTTTTCTATATGTACTTCATAGTGTACTGCGTAGTAGATCTTACAGCAAGTCGAATGTACTTGTCCTCGTAAGGAGGTGTCTTAGAATTGACTAAATTACCATGAGATGGTATAAATATCAATGATCTTTCGGAGTTGATAGCCTTTCAAAGCAGTCCCCCACGCCGCAACCTCGCGACGTGGAGAACCTGCTCTGAAGGGAAATACATGTCCAACGCTGGGATTGTGATCGTGAAGATCGACGGTCGCAAGGTCAAGGGTCGTCACCATCCTAATGGCGGTGGCTTCGTCGCCTTGACTGCTCAGGTCGCTGAGACGGCATACGTGGGACGAAACGCGAAGGTCTTCGGGAACGCCGTGATCTCCGGCAACGCCAAAGTTCACGACAAGGCGAAGGTCCACGGCGGAGCACAGATCTTCGGGAATGCTGAGATCTATGGCAGCGCTCGGATCCTCGGCAACGTCCATGTCTACGATGAAGCAAAGGTCTTCGGTAAGGCTGAACTCTCCGGCAACGTAGTGATCTACAGCAATGCTCGCATTTATGGCGAAGCGTGGGTCTACGACCGGGCTGAGATCTACGGCGCAGTGAACGTCTACGGTAGCGTGCGTGTCTTCGGAGACACTAAAGTCTCTGGTAACGTACGGATCTACGACAAGGCACAGGTCTACGGCGAAACACGGATCTCGGATGAGGTAAAGCTTTACGGCAATGCGCAGTTCTACGGCTGCGCTGAGGCTTGCGGCACGGCTGAAATCTACGACAACGCACGGGTCTACGCCGGCGCGTGGATCAACGGTAATGCGCGGGTTTATGAGAAGGCGCAGGTCTGTGGTAGTGCCCAGATCCTTGGCGGGACGAAGGTTCGCGGAAAGGTGCGTGTCGCAGAAGGTATTCACAGGGATGTGGAGATCACCCAGTAGGTTCGTTGAATTCTGAGCTACACAGCTCCGTTGTCGCTGATGAATTAATCAGGGGCTCATGCCAACTACGTAAGGTTGGTGTTTCACCTGGTCGCTCGATCTATATGGATGGAGCGCCGAGGTGAGAATGAGGAATTTCTTCCACTCGATGCCTCTCTTTTATATATTGGACGGCGCATTATATTTTTTGCATCGCCAATTCCGTGCTTGGGGACTTTGTTTGGTCGCCTACGCATATATGCTGGAAAGTTGGGTATAAGGAAGGCGGCGGACTGGTACTATAGGGATATGACAGAGAAATTTTCAGACATGCTTTTAGTGGGCGGCAAGGCGAATTCCCTTGGTCGAGTGAACGATGTTATTGAACGGGTACTTGCCGACCAAGATCGTCTTGAAGAGCTTTATGGGTGTATGTTTTATGGTGACGCCTGGGTTCGCATGCGGGCGGCAGATGCGTTTGAAAAGATCTGTAGAGTGCATCCGGAATGGATCGCTCCCTATATTGATCGGATTGAAAAAGAGCTTTCTACAAGTACGCAGGCTTCGATTCAGTGGCATCTTGCTCAGATCTATAGGCAGGTGGAACTCACAGATGTGCAGAAGCGGGCTGCAGTTCGCTGGCTGCGCCACCTTCTCTCCACACCGGAAGTGGACTGGATTGTGGCCGCCAACGCTATGGATACACTTCGTCAGTTCGTTGATGAGGGTACGGTGCTACCAAAGGACTTTCGCCCACTCCTTATGATTCAAAGGGAGCACAGATCGAACGCTGTGATTAAGCGGGCGAATAAGTATCTCGCCGCGCTTGACGTATTACACTAAAGACTACGCCGGAACTGCTCGACTGCAGCGAGGACTTCATCTTTTGTAATGTGTGCGGTATTCAGTCCATCTCCCTCGTAGTAGCTTTGGCCAGCGTGTGGTCCTTGTAGGGTTGGGAGTGATGCCCACTCCATAGAGAGGTTGCTTGCGAATTGATCTGCCGTGAGCGTTCCACTTGCAAAGGCGGCGGCGCCTCGTCGGTCGATAAGGGCCCGGGCGAGGCGGTCTTGCATGGCTTCGTCAAAGTGTGCTTTTGGGTCGAGATTAAGTTCACGAACGAGGCCACTGAGCGTCGGTCCGATTATTTGATATTTCCCTACGGCATTACTGGCGGCTCCGGCATTTACTTGTTCGGTCTGCCACTGCATCACTTCCTGAAGCGACATTTTGGTGAACTGGATTTCGGTGTTATGTGCATCACCGAAACGGGCATTATAGTTCCCTTCACTTTCGCCTTTTGCGATAACCTGGAGGAGCGGTTGGTATGCTGCTGGATTCATTGACGTGTTCTCCGTTGAGAGTCTATATGCAGTACTGATAACAAAGAGCGCGCAAAACAGTACGATGAGAATTCTGCGGGTTCGTTTTTTACGGATACGGAAAAAGATGCGGCGAAGGGTGCTTCGTATTTTTCGGTACCGCGGCGCTAATTTCACTTTTGTAGTATAGCAAAAGGAGACTACCCACTTACAGGATGGTGTTTGGTACACTAGAGGTATGAACCGAACAATAACCAGGGAGACGGCACGAGGTATTGTTGTCCGAGATGGAAAGATTCTTCTGATTCGCCGTTCGCGGCAGAATACGCATGGAGGCATTGACCATTGGCTGTCTATTCCCGGTGGTGGTGTGGAACATGGTGAAACTCCGAGGCGGACGGTTGTGCGTGAGTTCCAAGAAGAACTTGGCGTGACTGTTAGTATCGCGGGGTTTCTAGCGGTACAGGACGTACGTGTCGATGCCACCAGGCATAACTACTTTCTGTGTCTCCTGAAGGGCGACGATGAGCCGCGGCTGCAGGTTAAAAGTGAGGAGTACGAGCGAATGCGTGGTGAGACTCCAAATACATATGAAGTTGCATGGGTGCCCTTAGATAGTTCGGAGCTTCCCCATTCCCTCTTCTGGTCGTATGCCGAGGCGTATCGGGTTTTCGCTTCTTTTCTGGAGACGGGTCGCGATATACCGCTTCAGCTTACGACAGACGGTGATGAAACAGCGGCGGAGACGCATGTTCTTGCATAGATTGGAAAAATGAAATGAATTATTTAGATAAACCACTGTTTGATCGCCTCATCGCGGAGGCATCCATAAAGCCTCGATTGAAACGAGAGCTTAGATTTATGGCGAGTACGGAGTGGATGACAAAGCATGACTGGCTGGAGACGGAGCTGCTCGCCATTGCTGATAGGAGTGGAAATAAAGGAGTGCTCCTGCTCGCTCCCGATGACGATCTTTATATACTTCCCTATGAGCGTTCGCGCGGACTCGCAGGCCAGAAAAGTGGTCGTACACAGCCGATTATTTGTGATTTCTGTCGAACTTGGCAATCCGGCGGAGCTGGGAGTATTACGTTTACGAAGGATCGATCGACGGTAAATAGTGTAAGCTACCTCTGCTGTGCAGATCTTGAATGTAGCCGAAATGTGCGCACAAAGACAGCGGCTGCTACGGTCTCAAGAGCGCAGCTACGAGAAGATCTTACGGACCTACAGCGCGTTGAACGACTTAAGGGTCGACTACGAGAGCTCATAGCGAGATTTGAACTAAGCCCTGCTCGCACAATGACTCTACCAAAGACAAAAACGGATTAGCTTGCTCGTTTTTTGGGATTAATATATAGTATGGCACTGGCCTCTTGGAAACTTTCGAGGCTGTACCTCTTCCGGACACATGCAAGTGTCTAGGATCACCTCACACCACAAGGAGTGCTTCAATGGTTCGCGTGTATGTCACGACGAAGCCCCCTGGTACCAAGATCCGTGCGATCGCCAACGCGTCGGATATTCCGACCTTTGCAAATGCGGGCGATCTCTCTGTCAGTTACGACGGAAAGGAGTTTTACACGGTCTACTTCAACCTGCGGGCTGCAGGCGGTGGCAACTTCTTGGGCTCCATCGAGCAGCCTGCGAAGAACCTTGCGGCCATGATCAGGTTCGGAGGGGGCATCTTCACACACCTCGGATCTGTCTATCGGCTTGACGAGCGTGCTACAGTCGAGACGCTCGTGAGGAAGCCGGTGATGCGGATCGTCGAGGTCGTCGAAACGCATGCCGGCATTCTCGTGATGGCGCAGAACCGGCTCGACGGCCGCAGCCACGACTATCTGGACGGTGGGAAGCTGGAGATCGTGAATGGTGCGCGCGTCCGCGGCAACCATGTCACTGTCAGTGCCAGCTACAAGGGCCATTACTTCCAGGTTCAGAGTCTGTCCCCCATGCGGCGAGACCAGGACATCGTGACCTTTGACGGCCAGCCGGCGAAGTACCTCAAGGAGTCGGACTATCGGTTCGTCTTCGCGGACGATCTCTCCAGGGTCGAGGTCAAGCGGCGACGCTGAGGAGCGGCAGATCAACGACAATGCGATTCGCGCTGTCGTTGATCTGCCTATTTTTTGTTTCTTCTGGTATTAGCAGCGATATGTAATGATTTAAAATGTAAATGCCTCCACCGCACTATGCGGTGGAGGCGATGGCCTTGAGGTGAGCGTTTACCGCGATTCGTACTTAATGGTGTATCCATTCGGACACCAGTACGCAGGCACATTTCCTCTGGCTGGATGGGGTGCGAGCCCCAGATTGTTCAGCCAATAGTCGGCCGAAAGGACATGGTACCCAGGGTGATGCCTCACCGCCTCAGGATCGGTGTCCTCGTCAGGATGGTACGTCTTGAAGAGGAGAGCTCGGGTGTCTCCTGATCCGTCGACGTGCGGCTCACCCAGTACGAGGTAGTGATCTGTACTTTGCCCCTGGTGATGGGCAAGCATCATGCCGACCCTCAGGTCCTCGACTGTGAGCGCTTCGGGATGGAGCGGACTTCGTTTAGGAAGATCCTTCGTCATACGTTTCCTTGGTTAGTAGCCGCACACGACAACGTTGATGTGCCGCATGAGACGAGCGGGCATTCTGACTGTCATCAGGATTTCACTTTCGGGGCGAACCTTCTCCCCTATCCCGAGCTGTGTGAATACGACGAGCGCACCTTCCTGGGAGTCGTGCTCAGTGATGAGCCACTGTTCATTGAGCGCGCGGCGCGGAGCACTTACGCTGACTACCTGCACGTCCTCGAAGTCGGGAATGACTTCGTACATGTCGACCCAGCTGGGAAGGTAGAGTTGATCGATCTCTCTCGCTGCCTCTTCGGTGTGGAAATCGAATTGAACCTCAATACGATCAGACAACACAGTACCACCTCCATGGTAGGCCATTTCTATTATACAGGGTGACCCAGCGTCTACATATCGGTGAGCAGCGCGTCGAGTGATGTAAGTATTTCTCTATGAACCGTAGGGTCCTTGACG
>DATFHX010000031.1:0-4729 GCA_035247945.1 Saccharimonadales bacterium (SeqCode)
TCCGTAAAGGTGCTCTTGATGGAATGGGGCTTCCCGGTAAGCTTTGGGACTGTTCTAGTAAGAGTCCTGCTGATAGTGAAATCTATATTGTTGAGGGTAACTCAGCGGCGGGTTCAGCAAAAGAGGGCCGCGACAGCAAGACGCAGGCTATCTTGCCACTTCGTGGAAAGGTCCTTAACACCGAGCGTGCTCGTCTCAATAAGATGTTTGCCAACAAAGAAATTGTTGCGATGATTCAGGCGTTTGGTGTAGGTATTGGTGAGCAGTTCGATATCAACGGGTTAAGGTACCATAAGATTGTTATTATGACCGATGCCGATGTCGACGGTAGCCACATTGCAACACTTCTCCTTACATTCTTATTCCGTTATATGAAAGAAGTTGTCGAAGGCGGGTATGTATATCTCGCAAAACCACCACTCTACAGTATTAACAGGGGTCAGAAGAAGATCTATGTTTACGACGAAACGGAGCTCGATGGCGCACTTGACAAGTTGATCTCAGAGAAGAAAGATCGTGGTACGGCAGTAAATCCAGAAGATGACAAGGCTAAGCAGGCTGGTGTAACTATCTCTCGATTTAAGGGTCTAGGAGAAATGGATGCAGAGCAGCTCTGGGAGACCACAATGAACCCAGAAAACCGTGTGTTAATTCAGGTACACATGGATGATGCCGAAGAGGCCGATGCCATCTTCACCAAGTTGATGGGTGACGAGGTAAGCATGCGACGAAGTTTTATTCAGGCACGTGCGAAAGAAGCAGATTTAGAGGAGTTGGACGTTTAATATGGAGAACGATACTACAAAAGGCATGGAATCAACTAACGAAGTGCCAATGGAAGACGATATGGTGGTTCAGCAACCGGGTCTCGAACGACGTAAGCTCGAATCTGTTATGGAGGACAGCTTCTTTAGGTACTCAATGAGTGTGATTATCGACCGCGCGCTCCCAGACGTTCGTGACGGTCTCAAACCAGTTCACCGTCGTATTTTGTATTCGATGAACCAGAATGGTAACCGTCCTGGCGCTAAGTTCGTCAAAAGCGCGTTAATTGTCGGTGACGTAATGGGTAAGTATCACCCGCATGGTGATAGCGCAATTTATGATTCAATGGTGCGTTTGGCGCAGCCATGGTCGCTTAGGTATCCGATGATCGATGGTCAGGGTAACTTTGGATCAATGGACGGCGACCCTGCCGCGGCTATGCGTTATACAGAAGCTCGAATGCAGCATGTCGCTGAAGATATGTTGGTTGATATTGATAAGGAAACGATTGATTTCCGACCAAACTACGATGGGTCACGCCAAGAGCCTGTTGTGCTACCTGCAAAAGTACCTAACCTGCTTCTAAATGGTCAGATCGGTATTGCTGTTGGTATGGCGACTAACATCCCACCTCACAACCTTGGTGAACTTGTCGACGCTTCAATTGAGTTGATTGACAACCCAGAGGCAGGTCTCGATGACTTATTGAAACATGTCAAAGGTCCTGACTTCCCAACGGGGGCTACAGTGTATGGCGGGCCTTCAATGAGGCAGGCATACCAGACCGGGCGTGGAAGTGTTACGGTTCGTGCTGTTGCTGAAATTGAAGAGACAAAGAAGGGGCGTCACCAGATTGTCGTTTCCGAGATTCCATATGGTGTGAACAAGGCTGCACTCATTGAGAAGATCGCCGAATTAGTTAAGGACAAGAAAATTAATGGCATTAGCGATCTTCGCGATGAGACGGCACGTGGTAAAGTGCGTGTAGTAATTGAACTAAAGAAGGATGCGTATCCAAAGAAGCTACTCAACCAGCTTTACAAACTGACAGCTCTTCAGACGAGCTTCAACTTCAATATGCTTGCTTTGATCGATGGTATTCAACCGCGCATTCTGGGACTCCAAGAAATGCTGCAGGAGTTCATCAAACATCGCCAGAAGGTTGTTCGACGTCGTACAGAGTTTGAACTACGCAAGGCAAAAGAACGTGCACATATCTTAGAAGGATATAAAATCGCGCTCGATCACATTGAAGAGGTGATTCGCACTATCCGTGCAAGTAAAACAAGCGAGGAAGCTGAAGCGAACTTGATCGAGAAGTTCGGACTTAGCGTTATTCAAGCCAAGGCAATTCTTGCGATGCAGCTTCGCCGCCTTACAGGACTCGAACGTGATGCAATCGAAGCAGAACTAAAAGAATTACTCGCATTGATCGAGAAGCTCGAAGGTATTCTTGCGGATGAGAATGAGATTCTTAAGATTATCAAGACAGAGCTTCTTGAAATGAAAGAGAAGTATGGTGATGACCGTCGAAGTAAGATGATTAATCATGAGCTTGGTAAGTTTAGCGATGAGGAACTAATCCCAGAGGAAGATTCCGTTATTCTTCTTACCACGGAAAACTACATCAAGCGTACGCTTGCAAGTGAATACCGTCGTCAGAACAGAGGTGGTAAAGGCAAGCGTGGAATGACCACGAAAGATGAAGACGTGATTGACCAACTTATTCCAACCGGGACGCATGATTACCTGCTGTTCTTTACGAATAAGGGTCGTATCTTCCGATTGAAAGCCTACGAAGTACCTGCTGCAAGTCTACAGGCTAAGGGTGTTGCTGCCGTAAACCTACTGCAGATGCAACCAGAGGAGAAAATTACCTCAATCATCCGCCTTGGAAAAGATGAGAGTGATTCCGGGTATCTCTTTATGGCTACTACAAAGGGTACGGTTAAGAAGACGCCTCTTAAGGATTACTCAAACATTCGTACGAATGGGTTGATCGCTATTAAGCTTGATGAAGGTGATGAACTACGCTGGATTAAACCCACCACAGGGAAGAGTGATGTAATCATATCTACCTCTGCAGGCCAGGCGGTACGCTTTAATGAAGCTGATGCGCGACCAATGGGTCGTGCGGCTCGTGGGGTGCGCGGTGTTCGTCTACGTCCAAACGATCGAGTTGTCGGTATGGATATTGTAGAGGGTGAAGGCGGTATGCTGCTTGTCATCAGTGAGAAGGGGTATGGAAAAATTACAAAGGAGGCCAACTTCCCAAGTCACAAGCGAGGTGGTGTTGGTATCAAAGCGGCAGTTGTAACAGCGAAGACGGGCCCTATTATCTCTGTGCAGAGTATTGACCCTGAGGCTCGTGAGGTACTTATGATCTCTAACAACGGTCAAACGATCCGCATGAGTCTTAAAGATATTCCAACCCTTGGGCGTACAACGCAGGGTGTACGAGTAATGCGTCTCTCTGAAGGTGATGCGGTATCTTCACTTGCAGTAATGAACGAACAACCAAAAGAAGAAGAGGAGGAATAGATAGATGGAACTTTCGCCCTACATTATAGTCATTCTTGTCGCATGGTTAGTGGCGCAGGGCGCAAAGTACCTCATTATTGCTTTTAAGCAACGAAGTTTTAATAACTTTCGCCAGCTTTATCTCTCTGGCAACATGCCGAGTGCGCATAGCGCAACGGTTATTGCTCTTAGTACAACTATTGCACTTCGCGACGGTGTGCAGACGGCTGTTTTTGGTCTGTCTGTATTGTTCGCAATAATCGTCATGTACGATGCCGTAATGGTGCGACGATCTTCGGGGGAGCAGGGAATTGCTCTTCAGCAACTTATCAAAGAGCAGAAGAGTAGTATTCCACTACCACGTGCGGCAAAGGGTCACACCCCTGTTGAAGTGCTTGTCGGGGCCCTCCTTGGATTCGTCGTCGGTGCAGTTGTGTTTTTAGCTACAAGATAATTTGAAATAAGTATTGACGATACACCGTCAAATGCTGTAAGCTAATGAACAGTCTGGTCGCACAAGAAACGCGATAAACAACTGTGGAGTTGAACAGATCAAAGTGAACTTTAACAATTTAGTTGTGCAATATATCATCGTCAGTCTATTTTTATAGACGCATCAATTTGATGCATCTTTTATGGAGAGTTTGATCCTGGCTCAGGATGAACGCTGGCGGAGTGCCTAATACATGCAAGTCGAGCGGCAGCGCGAGTAGTTTACTACTTGGCGGCGAGCGGCGGACGGCTGAGTAACGCGTGGGAACGTGCCCCAAAGTGAGGAATAACCGCCCGAAGGGGTGGCTAATGCCGCATATGATCTTCGGATTAAAGTATTTATACGCTTTGGGAGCGGCCTGCGTCCGATTAGGTAGTTGGTGAGGTAATGGCTCACCAAGCCCACGATCGGTAGCTGGTCTGAGAGGATGACCAGCCAGACTGGAACTGAGACACGGTCCAGACTCCTACGGGAGGCAGCAGTAAGGAATCTTCCACAATGGACGAAAGTCTGATGGAGCAACTCCGCGTGCAGGATGAAGGCCTTCGGGTTGTAAACTGCTTTTATGAGTGAAGAATATGACGGTAACTCATGAATAAGGGTCGGCTAACTACGTGCCAGCAGCCGCGGTCATACGTAGGACCCAAGCGTTATCCGGAGTGACTGGGCGTAAAGAGTTGCGTAGGTGGTTAGTAAAGTGAATAGTGAAATCTGGCGGCTCAACCGTACAGGCTATTATTCAAACTCACTAACTCGAGAATGGTAGAGGTAACTGGAATTTCTAGTGTAGGAGTGAAATCCGTAGATATTAGAAGGAACACCAATGGCGTAGGCAGGTTACTGGACCATTTCTGACACTGAGGCACGAAAGCGTGGGGAGCGAACCGGATTAGATACCCGGGTAGTCCACGCCGTAAACGATGGATACTAGCTGTTGGAGGTATCGACCCC
>DATFHX010000032.1:0-6465 GCA_035247945.1 Saccharimonadales bacterium (SeqCode)
CGAAGTCCAAATTAATGATAAGGATCTCCGCATTGATGTATACCGGGCGGGCGGCCATGGTGGACAATCGGTAAATACGACCGATAGCGCAGTGCGCATTACACATCTTCCAACGGGTATTGTAGTAGCAATCCAAAATGAACGTTCGCAACTTCAAAACCGCGAAATGGCTATGAAGATTCTTCGGTCGAAACTTGCACAGTTACAACTTGAGCAACACGCAGATAGTATTAGCGATCTTCATGCCGGTGAATCGGCGAATTGGGGAAGCCAAATTCGTAATTATGTACTCCATCCATACACAATGGTTAAAGACACTCGAACGAAATACGAAGAGCGTGATGCTCAGGGTGTGCTCGACGGAAAAATTGATGGCTTCATTGAAGCCTATCTTGAATTCCGCATGCAGTAACGCTATCGCTCTATGCTGTACTTTTAACGGCGTTCCTAGAAAGTATGTAGGTTATGGTTTATAGTAGAAAGAGATGATTCTACTTGACCGCGTTACTAAAACATATGGCAAGGACCTTAAACCGGCACTGAACCGGATAAGCCTCCATGTCGAACCGAATGAATTTGTGATCCTCGTGGGGACTAGTGGAGCGGGGAAGACGACACTTCTTCGCCTTCTGACTCGTGAAGAAAAACCAACAAGTGGCAAGATCGTTGTTGGCGGTATTGATTACGATACATTGAAAGACAAGCATATTCCACTTCTGCGTCGCAAGATCGGCGTTGTCTTTCAGGATTTTAAGCTTCTGCCGCAGCGTACGGTATTTGAAAATGTTGCCTTTGCACTTGAAATTGCCGGAATGACAAACCGCGAAATCAAGAATACGGTTCCGAAGGTCATTGATCTGGTTGGACTCACGGGTAAAGAAAAGCAATTCCCGCACCAGCTGTCTGGTGGTGAACGTCAACGCGTTGCAATTGCTCGTGCTGTTGTTCGTCAGCCGAAGATCCTTATTGCAGATGAGCCAACCGGAAATCTTGACCCGAAACACAGTTGGGATATTGTACGACTGCTTGAGAAGATTAATAAATACGGGACAACGGTCCTTCTCACAACGCACAACGTTGAGATTGTGAACAAGTTAAAGCGTCGTGTTGTCACACTTGAACATGGTAAGATTACGAGCGACCAAGCGCAGGGGAGTTATAAGCAATGAGTAAGCGCAAATTAGACGCCAAGGCCTTCTCGCAGCAAAAACGTAAACGTCGTCAGTGGATTACGTTTATGCGTATGTGCCGCTACGGTATTAGTAATTTCAGCCGTAATGCATGGCTTACCATTGCGGCAACCGCTGTGATGACTATTACACTCCTGGTTGTTTTTGTAACGTTAGCAGCCCGTAATGTGCTGGTTGATACAGTAGACGAGATTCGCGATAAAGTAGATATGTCAATCTATGTGAAGACAGATATTAAGCAGGAAGATGTTACTAAGATTGAGACCAGTCTTAAGGCGCTGAAATCTGTTCGGGCTGTGACCTATGTGAGTCCAGCTCAAGCTCGCGAGAATTTTGCCGAGACAAATAAGACCAATGCGGGCACACTTGATGCACTAAACGAAGCAACGAATCAATTCCCAGGAACATTCCGTATTAACCCTGTTGATATTAACAACACCGACGAACTTCGCACCTTTGTTGCAAACGACGCTACACTTAAGGCGAATATTGACCCCAACAGGGAACCGTCCTTTGCGGGTGAGCGACGCTCTGCAATTGAGAACATTGGTCGTTGGGTGCAGTTTGCGGAGCGTGCCGGACTTGCTGCTAGTGCGGTGTTTATCGCGATTTCATCACTCATCGTCTTTAATACCATTCGTATGGCCATCTTTAACCGACGAGATGAAATTCAGATGATGAAACTTATTGGGGCTGACCGTAACTTTATTCGAGGTCCATTTGTAGTTGAAGCGATTGTTTATGGATTTATTGCTGCACTCATCGCAACGGCGCTTGGTATCACGATCTTACTCGCCTCATCACAGAAACTTCTGGACTACGGTGTGCTTGTGCAGGGTACCGTTAACTTTATCTTGACCTATATTGGTGTTGTTGTACTTGCGATGATCGTCATGGGAGCCCTCATTGGGGTTGTATCGTCACTTCTTGCAACACGGAGATACTTAAAGATTTAATGTTGACAGCCAATAAACGCTTATGATAAGCTCGAACTAATGAAGCAACGGTCCACCACACCAGTTTCAGCACCACGGATTAGACTTGCACGTAAGTCTACACTGATCGCTATATCCGTAATGCTGCTGGTCGCAACACCTCTTTCGATACAGCTCAGTCCGACAGCGTACGCGCGTGATTATGACGCTGAAATTCAGGCACTACAAAATGAGATTGATCAGTATCAATCCCAGGCAGGGGAGCTCCGCAAACAAATTGGGACACTCCAGCAAGAACTCGCTGGTATTGAGACACAGAAGAATGTGATTCAAGCGCAAATCCAATTGAGTCAGGCCCAGTACGACCAGCTTATCCAGCAGATTAAGGACACTGAGCAGAAGATTGCCGATAACAAGGATGCTCTTGGTGAGACGATTGCAAGTATCTATGTTGATGACAAGATTTCACCTCTTGAAATGCTCGCAAGTAGCAAGAATATTGGTGACTATGTTGATAAGCAGGAGTACCGTGCGTCAGTTCAGGATCAACTAACGAAGAAGATTGATACGATTAATAAGCTTAAGGCTGATCTTGAGAAGCAAAAAGCGGATGTCCAGAAGACGCTCGTGAACCAGCAAAGTTCTCGGGATGCACTTGCTGCGAAGGAGCAGGAGCGCCAAGATATTCTTAATAAGACTCAAGGTCAGGAATCTGCATACCAAGCACTCGCGAGCGACCGCGAAAGTAAGAAGCTTGAAGTGCAGAAACAGCAGCAGGCTGCAATTGAAGCAGCAATGCGTCGAGGCGGTGGCGGTTCTGTTGTAACGCTCCCAGGTACCTCTGGCGGATATCCATGGAATGATTCAAACTGTTATGTGGATGGAAACGCCTGGTCTCATGGTGGAATCGATGGAAACGGTACCGATGGTATGGGGTACGGATGTCGCCAGTGTGTAAGCTACGTTGCATGGCGCACGTACAAAGAAACTGGCTTTGCGGCAGTAAACTGGGGGAATGCAAATGTTTGGCCAAGTTCAGCACGCGCTGCAGGTATTAGGACAGGCTCAACGCCACGAGCAGGTTCAGCAGGTGTGATTAGTGCTGGAGCCTACGGCCACATTGTCTGGATTGATGCAGTAAACGGTGACGGTACGGTAGATGTTAGCCAATACAACTACTACAATGCAGGTGGTCCTGGATGGGGTAACTTCAGTAAGATGCGTGTCTCTGCGGCCACGTACGATACCTACATCTATTTCTAAGCTCTCTGAGATTAAATAAACTATAGCGTATTCGATAGCGGGTGCGCTATAATTATTTGTAGTTGATTTTATAGAAAAGGGGATTTCTCAGTAATGGCGGACGAACCAACTGTGGCCGAATCACGGCCGCCAGCCGTACAGCATGGCATTAAAAAAAGTACATTCTTTCTTACGCTTGCACTCGTGCTTGTCGTTGGATTTGTCGCAGGCACAAGGAGCAACGACATCTTTGCCGCAGTCGGTCCAGTGCTTGGAATTAAAGTAGCATCGGGATCGATTGATCTTAATGCTGTAGAGAAGACCTATCGAGAGCTTGCTTCTAATTACGATGGAACGCTCGACAGTCAAAAACTTATTGATGGTGCAAGTCGTGGTATGGTTGCAGCTGCAGGAGATAAATACACTGTATTTATGGACGCGAAAGAGGCAACAGCCTTTGACGATGACCTTTCGGGCAATATTGGTGGGGGAATTGGTGCTGAGATTGGTGTTCGGTCTGGTCAGCCGACTATTCTCCGCGTTCTTGCCGATAATCCAGCAGAAAAAGCAGGACTCAGGGCGGGTGATGTTATTACAAAGGTCAACGATGAATCGGCAAACGGATGGTCAGCCAGTGAAGCGGCAGATAAGATTCGTGGTGACGTTGGAACAACTGTGAAGGTTGCGATTGCCCGTGGAAGCGAACAAAAAGACTTTACGGTAAAGCGTGAGTCGGTGACGAACCCAAGTGTCTATAGCAAGGTTGAGAATGGCATTGGAACACTCACGATTAGTCGCTTTGACGCTGAGACAGGTTCGCTTGCTCGGAAGGCTGCTGAGGACTTCAAGGCGCAGAATGTGAAGGGCGTGATATTAGACCTCCGAAACAACGGTGGAGGCTATCTCACGGCCGCACAGGATGTTGCAGGCCTATGGCTGGATAACCAAGTGGTCGTATCGGAACGGTCACAGGGCAAGGTTGTTGACGAGCTTCGATCTGGCTCAAATCCAATCCTTGGATCGACTCCAACAGTACTTCTTGTAAACGGAAGCAGTGCCAGTGCCAGTGAGATTGTTGCAGGTGCACTAAAGGACTACGGCAAGGCGACACTTATAGGTGAGAAAACCTTTGGTAAGGGAACAGTACAGAAGGTGCTTGATCTTGGAGCAGGTACGAAGCTCAAGGTGACTGTAGCTCGTTGGTACACCCCTAAGGGTCAAAACATTACCGAGCAGGGTATTGAACCAAATGAGAAAGTTGAGCTCTCGGACGCTGACGCTAACGCAGGAAAAGACCCGCAGCTCGATGCAGCACTTAAGAAACTAGAAGGATAGCTCTAAGGGGAACCTTGTGTTTTTGAACGAGAGAAAGTAGTATAAGGATATATGGACGCCAAGAAGAAGATTTTACTTGTAGAAGATGATACGGCACTCGCGGCTGTGTACCGCTCGCGACTAGAGCTTGAAGGATTTGAAATTCGTGAAGTAAACAATGGTGAAGATGCACTTTCAGCTGCAATCGCATTCAAGCCAGATCTCGTTCTTCTTGACGCAATGATGCCTAAGATTAGTGGCTTTGATGTTCTCGATATCCTCCGTAATACACCGGAGACAACAAACATCCGCGTTATTATGCTTACTGCACTGAGCCAGCCTAAGGACAAAGAACGCGCTGAAGCGCTTGGTGTTGACGACTATCTTGTGAAGTCCCAGGTTGTGATTGGTGATGTTGTTGACCGTATTAAGCACCATCTTGGCATTGCTTAACTCTTAATTCGAGAAACGACTATTAGTATCAAAAAACACCATGATATATGGTGTTTTTTGATACTAGAAGACTGGCTTGGAGTGCTTCCTTGCCATGGAAGAGGTCCACTCTAGCAGTAAATTGCTCTGGAATTAAAATATCACCTCTCAAGAGGTGATATTTTACGGTTGTAGAAGACTAGGCTGCTACTTTTTCTTTCTTTTTGCTTTCTTCAGCTTTTGGAGTAACGATTACCTGTGTACGAGGTGCTGTTTTACCAGTGAAGAGGCTCTTCTTGATCTTTTTGAATGATACAACACCATCTACGGCTGCGTGAATAGTGAAATCTTTGCTGATAAATGTACCAGGACCAGCTACCTTAGTGCTACCAGTCTGGCGAACGAGAACTTCACCAGTGTTAACGATCTGGCCGCCAAAGCGCTTTACGCCTAGACGCTGACCGGCATTATTGTGGATGTTCTTACTTGAACCACCCGCTTTGACGTGTGACATGGATAACTCCTTACAGTTTCTATAACAATCTGTTTAATTGTATGTCAAAAGGGGCAATTCGTCAAGCTTTTACGAGAATGAGCAACTCTCTGGCTACAATCTGATCCTCGCGGAAGTAGAGAAGCTCTTCATTTTTAACATTTTTAAGCGCTACTTGGGTGTAACCGAGCTTTTCAAGCTGTTTAATAAGAGGTAGGTGGTGGAAGTCGCCATTTCCATCTCGCCATGCTGGTACTGCGACGCAGAGCGGTGTCCCTTTTTCAATCTGTGATCCAATATTGGTGAGGAATTCGCTAATAATGTGATTACAATTGCCACGGACCTGCTCGAGCTTACTTGGGGAGGGTGGGGCACTAAAAGGTTGCCCTAGGTAGCTTTCACAGACAATGGCATCTACTGGAGGCTCCCAGGCTGTTGTCGTTGCGTCTCCTTGGTGAAGGGTACGATTTACAGGGCGACGGGTGATCGTTTCGAGCCAGGCGAGATTTGCTTCTGAGTAGTCGATCATCTTATCGGCGAGATCTGTGCCATATACGCGGTATCCCATGAGAGAAGCCTCCTGGAGGACGACGCCTGTACCGCAGAATGGGTCGAGAATGCGCGGTGCACTATCAATCGCTTCGTCTGTGGGGCGGTTTGTGTCTGCAAGCGCCATATTAAGCATCATCTGAGCGAGCTTTGGAGGGAGCATACCGACGAATGCATCTCGCTTTGGTCGTCCCTGATCTCTTTTTGCGTACGCAGTAATGTTCTGAGCACCGATACTCTCTGCGACGATAACGCGGCCACTTCGTGAACGTGCAATGAGGAGTTCAACCTTGTTATCCGAGAGACCGAG